>CAZOOY010000023.1:0-18939 GCA_964581555.1 uncultured Staphylococcus sp. | reverse complement strand
AGATGTTCTGGGCCATCGTTCACGAGCGTCGCGTAGAGCTCGGTATGGAAGGTAAGTTCGGTTGGGATCTCCGTCGCTGGGGTATCGCTGAGGAGGTTCTCCACAGCTCTGACCGTTGGCAGAACCAGCAGACTCCCGGTTACTTCCGCTACAAGGAGTCCAAGGACGTCATCTTCCCCATTCCTCTGCTTGAGATCCAGCGCTCCAAGGGTGTGCTGAAGCAGAATCCCGAATACGATTGATAGTTCGGTCAAGAAAAAGACAACCAATAATAATTTTGTGATCTCTAATTAAGCAAGAGTCTGTTTAAATTTTGCCCGGAGTATCGGAGCAAAAAACCGGGTAAAATTTAAACAGACTTTTTTTAGAATCTACCAATCATCATTTCTGCTATGAAAAAAATATTATCCATAGGTCTGATCTCGCTGATGGCATTAAGTGCATGCCAGAAGCATGGAGACGACCAGAATAATAGCAAATATGTCAAGGTTTATACGGGCGAAAATCTGGAAAAGATAGCATTCCCCATCGGTGGCATGGGTGCAGGCATGTTCTGTCTGGAGGGAACCGGCGCGATCTCCAATATGTCGGTCCGTCATTATCCTCAGGTCTTCAATGAGCCCTGTATGTTTGCTACTGTCAATGTGAAGGGTTATGAAAATGGTGCGAAGGTCCTTGAGGGTCCTGTGCCCGAGCGCAAGCGTTTCGGTGCGCCGAGATCGGCTCTCGGTGGAGAGCATACCTCATGGGGTCTGCCCCGCTTCGAGTCAGCGAGCTTCAGCTCCCAATTCCCCTTCGCTACTATAAATCTCGCCGACAAAGATGTTCCCCTCTCGGTCGAGCTGAAGGGCTGGAGTCCTTTCATCCCCACCGATCAGGACAACTCGAGCCTCCCCGTGGGTGCTCTCGAATACACCTTCACAAATACTTCCGATAAGGATGTGGAGGCCGTCTTCTCCTACAATTCCCGCAACTTCATGGCCATGAACGGAGCGCCCAACTCCATCAAGCCCATCAAGAACGGATTTATCCTCTCGCAGGATCCTTCCGACGAGGCTAAGCACCTCAAGGGTGACTTTGCCATCTTTACTGACAATGACAGCACCCGTGTGAACCACACATGGTTCCGTGGCGGCTGGTGGGATCCCATGACCATGGCCTGGAACGCAGTAGCTGACGGCACTATGCCTGAGAATGCTCCCATTGAGAACGGTGCTCCCGGTGCTTCCCTCTATGTTCCTTTCAAGGTGAAAGCAGGCGATTCCTACACCCTGCGTCTCTACATGGCATGGTATGTGCCTGATTCCCACCTCCGTCTCGGCAACGATGCCGTGGATGAGAAGGACAAGTCGGCTGAGGCCCCCAACACCCCCAAGATGGAGACCCCCGAGAAGTATCGTCCCTGGTACAGCACCCGCTTCTCCAACATCAACGAGGTGGCTGACTACTGGACCGCACAGTATGACAAGCTGAAAGGTGAGACCGAGCTTTTCACAACCACTTTCTATGACACCACTCTTCCCCCCGAGGTTATCGATGCAGTCGCATCCAACCTTTCTATCCTCAAGTCACCCACAGTGATGCGTCAGCATGACGGCCGCCTGTGGAACTTCGAGGGAGTAGGCGACACCTGGGGTTCATGCCACGGTTCCTGCACCCATGTGTGGAACTACGCACAGGCCATTCCTCATCTCTTCCCCGAGATGGAGCGTTCACTCCGCGAGACTGAGTTCTTCGTCTCTCAGAACAAGGACGGTCACCAGATGTTCCGTTCCAACCTCCCCATCCGTCCTGTCAAGCATGACTTCCATGCAGCTGCCGACGGTCAGCTCGGCGGTATCATCAAGACCTATCGTGACTGGCGCATCAGCGGTGACAACGAGTGGCTGAAGATGATGCTTCCGCAGGTGAAGCAGAGTCTCGACTACTGCATCAAGACTTGGGATCCCAAGAAAGAGGGTGCTATCATCGAGCCTCACCATAACACTTATGATATTGAGTTCTGGGGTGCCGACGGTATGCACACCAGCTTCTACGCTGCCGCTCTCAAGAGCTACATCGAGATGGGCAAGCAGCTCAACGAGGACGTTTCTGAATACGAGCAGCTCCTTGCCAAGACCGTGGACTACATGGAGAACAAGCTCTATGATGGCGAGTACTTCATTCAGAACATTCAGTGGGAAGGTCTTGAGGCTCCCAATCCTGTCGACGTGATGTCGTTTGGCGGCAATTACTCCGATGAGGCTAAGGAACTCCTCCAGAAGGAAGGCCCGAAATACCAGTATGGCAAGGGCTGTCTCTCCGACGGTATCCTCGGCTGCTGGATGGCCCTCACCGCCGGCCTTGACGAGCCAATCGACAAGGAGAAGGTCAAGAGTCACCTCAACTCTGTCTACAAGTACAATCTCAGCCATGATCTCACCGATCATGCCAATCCTCAGCGACCCACATTCGCTCTCGCTGACGATGGCGGTCTCCTCCTTTGCACATGGCCTAAGGGTGGTAAGCTCAGTCTTCCGTTCGTCTACAGTGACGAGGTCTGGACCGGAATCGAGTATCAGGTGGCAGCTCATCTCATCTTCGAGGGTGAGGTTGAAAAAGGCCTTGATATCGTCCGTACCGTAAGAAACCGTTACGATGGCAAGGTGCGCAATCCCTACAACGAGTATGAGTGTGGCAGTTGGTATGCCCGTGCTCTTGCAAGCTACAGCCTTCTCCAGGCTCTGACCGGTGCCCGCTATGATGCAGTTGATAAGACCCTCTATATAGATTCCAAGATAGGCGATAGCTTCAAAACATTCCTGTCGACAGACAGTGGCTTCGGTACGATTGAACTCAAAAATGGAAAGCCTATCATTGATGTTGCCTACGGTACAATTGATGTCAAGTCTTGCGTAGTTGACGGCAAGGAGAAAGATTTCGAATTCAAAAGTTGATGTGATTCCAAGTACCTAACTTCTGGTAATTAAGATTAGTTTAGATGAGGTAGGAGAGGATTGTTTTAGGTTCGTATTTCTGAAACGTTTTACACATAATGTTTCGTCCGGTCCCCGCAAGGGGACCGATTTTTTTGCACTGGCTTTCTTAGTCCGGTGGCATACCTACACAGAAACGGTAGGTTGCATTGCGTGAAAGTACGCATGTGATTCCGCAGGAATCATTAATTATTAGCCCGTGAATTCTTTCACGGGTAAAAGAAAGTCAATTAGATCATGATTCCGTAGGAATCGTTAGGGCAATACCCTTTAGCATCACAAAGATTCATATCGGAATCGATATGGAGGAAAATCAGATCCCTGTGAGATTCCGTAGGAATCATTAATTATTAGCCCGTGAATTCTTTCACGGGTAAAAGAAAGTCAATTAGATCATGATTCCGTAGGAATCGTTAGGGCAATACCCTTTAGCATCACAAAGATTCATATCGGAATCGATATGGAGGAAAATCAGATCCCTGTGAGATTCCGTAGGAATCATTAATTATTAGCCCGTGAATTCATTCACGGGTAAAAGAAAGTCGATTAGATCATGATTCCGTAGGAATCATTAGGGCAATACCCTTTAGCATCACAATGATTCCTATCGGAATCGATTCATTTCCTTCTACAACGGCTCGGATGCGAAGAATCACGTCCCTACAAGGGAATGAAAATGTATTTATTAGTGAGTCTGATAGCTATAAATATCGGAGAGAAAAAACTGTCTGCCGGGCAGATGCACGACAGACAGTTTTTCAATGCGCTTCCCTAAGGGTTGGGTGGAAGCGGGGGGCGGTTTTGACGTTGATCTAAACTCTATTTCTCAATTTCAGCTATAAACTCTTCAGCGGACTGAGGTGTGATACCGAAGACGTAAGTCTGGCCAAGTTCGAAGGGCTCGGTGAGTTCGAAATTCTCAAAGGCGATACCACCGGGAAGAGGATTAGCACTTTGCCAATAGGTGTAACGGCCGTTCACCACTCCTCTCAGCTCCTCGCTCGGACGCGGACAATACCAGTATTGGGTGGCCTTCTTTCCGTTATATTTCCAATGTTCTGCTGTACCCTCGTCGTAGGTGGCCTTGGTGGTGTCATCCTCGTTCGGAGCGGCAATGAACCACACTCCACCCTTGCTGTCTTTCACCATGTTCTCCGGTGAGACATGGAAATGATCGGCGAAGTTAATATCCTTATACTCAGGCCATATGTCGGTAGATTGAAGCACAACACCGCCATTTAGATAGAGGTTTCTCAAGCGAGGCTTGTTACACATTGTTGCGGTGAGGATAAACCGTTCAAGCTCTTTCGATTGCTTTGTGACATAAGGTGTAATCTCAAACTCATAGGGGCGACCCTCGGTAAATTTGATTCTCACATATACCTCTGCACCGTTATCAAATTTCTCGCAGAACAGATAGACGGTCAGAGTCTCCTTACCGTTTTCATCAGAGATGACTCCGCACGCAGGTCGGTCGAGGCTCGAGGGGCCGGCCGAAGTGTTACAACTCCAGATATGCTTTCCCCGCACATTGTCAAGTTTGCTCCATTCCAGTTCCGAGAAGCCACGCTTGAGGCTATCCTTAACGATCGGCTCCATGGCAATAAACTGTAGAATGTTTCTTTCCGGAAAGTTAAGGTAGGGGGCGTGGATACTGATGAGTCCGCGCGGACTTGCGATGGGTGCGATTGCCACCCGGATTCCGTCCTTGAATCCCCACATGAGTTTGGAATCTTTCGTGCAGGAGGGCCGGAGCCATATACCGTTATCCTCCTGTGATGCAGCTTCAGTAGACTGCTCCTTGCTTGAATTTGTCTTTCCGAAGGTGGATTGTGCTCCGAATACAACAAATAAAAGCATGAAAATTTTCAAAATTCTCATAACTTTTTGAGATGAATTAATGATTAAATGGCAGTACCCTCCGGAGAAGGGTACCATTAAAAGCGAAAATTTTGTATCGGAGCAATTTTCGTAAGCAAATTTACTAATGATGCACTTTCAAAACAAATATAAATACATAATTTAATACTTTTTCATGGTTCTTTGTAAAACGCCATTTCGTCACATTCAGCATGACCGGATTCACATTATATTTATTTGCGCGGAGGACGAAATTTTGTAATTTTGCATAGGACTTCTTTAATTCATCACATGCCATGAAGATTGTCACTCTATTATATTTCAGCGCTACGGCGACTACCGCAGAGTGTGCCGAGATCGTCGGTGAGGCATTAGGTCTCCCTGTGGTCAAGGCTGTAAATATCGCCGATGATCCTTCGGTCCTGGTCAGCCCCTTCTCAGAGGATGAGATAGTGGTGGTGGCTGCACCTGTTTATGGCGGTCGTCTGCCGGGTCTGGTGACTGAATCGTTCAAGCGTCTGGAAGGGAATGGCGCTGTCGCCATAGCCATGGTGGTGTATGGAAACCGTGATTATGATGACGCATTGCTCGAGTTGACCGACATTCTCTCGGAGCGCGGGTTTGCCATTGCGGGAGCAGGGGCCTTCATTGGTCAGCATTCAATTTTCCCTACAGTAGGAGCTGACCGCCCGGACGACTCCGACCGCCAGAGACTCCGGTTGTTCGGCCGCATGTGTCGCGAGAGGATCGACAATCCCGCGCCATTCGGTGAGATTCCCGTGAAGGGCAAGCGACCTTATAAAACTTATTCAGGAGTGCCTTTTCATCCTCATGGCGATCAGAAAAAATGTGAACGTTGCGGAGTGTGTGCCGATATGTGTCCTGCAGGTGCTATCCCGGCGGAAAGCCCTTGGGAGACGATTGATGAAAAATGCATTTCCTGCGGACGGTGCATAAAGGTGTGTTCGCAGAAAGCCCGTGGATATTCCGGACTTAAATATTCACTTGTCGGTAAGGTCTTCGTGGCCGGATTCTCCAAACGTAAGGAGCCGGACTGGAATGTGGCTAAATAATCTGATCAATTATTTGTGATCAGAGCGTCACGACGATTTTTCCTATCTGGCCGCGGTGTTCGGCAAGGGAGTGTGCGTCCGCTATACGCTCAAATGGAAAGACCTTGGCGATAATCGGGTGTATGTTTCCCTGTTCTATCAGTGTCATCATTCCGTCGATCTGCTCCTGAGTGGGAGAGTTGCTGTAGAATCCGGTGAGATATACACCTGAAGGAATCTCTTTTATCGGATCAAAATCCTTGAGCCCGAAGACTCCTCCGAGGAGTCCCGTGTGACAGACTATGCCGTGAGTGGCCGTAACCCTGAGTGACTCCTCGAGTGTCGCGGCTCCTATAAGTTCGAGCACCTTGGTCGCACCTGCTGGATGGCGTGAAAGAAATCTTTGGCGGAAACCTTCACCCTCCATTATTACGTCGTCGGCTCCCAGATCCCGGAGCATTTCGGCTTTCCGTTCATTTCTTGTTGTGGATATAACTTTTGCTCCAATGGCTTTGGCCAGTTGGAGAGCGGCGATCCCGACTGTCGATGACCCGCCTCGGATGAGAAGTATGTATCGCCCGGATAGCTGTAGGGAAAGCGTCAGTGATCCATAGGCGGTGTAGAATGTCTCGGGGATTGCAGCAAGCTCATGAATGGGAAGCGAACTTCTGACAGCAAAGACATGACCGGAGGGAACGAGGGTATATTCCGCATAACTGCCGTCAAAACTTCGTCCCATCCCGCCCATAAGGGCCATAACGGTTTCCCCTCTACTGAAAGAGGTGTCAGAGGGATCTACCACGGTCCCTACACATTCGATACCGGGGATGATGGGTGTATGGATATAAGGGCGTGCCACTTCAAATTGCCGAAGCAACACTTCCGAATGATTTATTCCGAAAGCCTTGACTTTTATCAACACCCATCCGGGGCGAACCACGGGTATCGGAGCATCGATGATTTTCATTTCTTCAGCCGTGCAAGGCTCGGTCAGGATGACGGCTTTCATATCTTTTTCCAGCATTGGGGGTCAGGAGCATAAAATGATCTGTGATAACCGTAGGCAACCGCAGGACATCCCCGGCAGAAACGGAGAAGCTCGCATCGGGAGCATTTTTCGAATCGTTCATACTCACGATACCCTTCCGTCTCCGGCCCGGTCCAGAGTTGATAAATCGGTTTTTCGAACAGATTGCCAACCACACTTTCGAAGCGACGGCAAGCCATGACATTGCCGTCAGGAAGGATGGTGAAATGACAGTCGCCGCAATGACATCCATCGTAAATGGCGTCAGGATCACTATCTGTAGGAATCTTGAAAAGTCCCTTCTCATAGAGCCACAGAGTCCATAGATGATCCTTTAGGTTAAATATGGTCCCGGAATCCTTGTGCTGCTCGAATTTCCTCCACATCACGTCAAGAAAATCCCTGTATTCCTCAGGTGAGATGTGGGTGGACTTTTCTTCCGAGGTAGGGCAGTAACGCCCGAAAGCGAAGACGTCCACTCCACGGGCGACAACGAGATCAACAATGTCGGGAATCTCGTTAATGTTTGTACCGGAGACCGTGGTCATGACCGCTACACGTATCCCGTTACGTTTCAACACATCTATCTTCTCTATCGTCGTGTCAAACGAACCGGGCTTACGGATGGAGTCATGAGTATCTTTCAATCCGTCGATGGAAAGCTGATACTTTTCACAGCCCATCGCCCTGAGACGTGAGCAGACCTCGTCGGTGAGATGGAAGGGATTGCCGAGAATCGTGAAAGGTATCTCATGGTCCTTGAGGAGAGAAAGCAGGTCATATAATCTCCGGTGCAGGATCGGATCGCCTCCCGTTATGTAGAAGTAGGGGAGGCGTCCGAGTTTCCGGCACATTTCCAGGCATTGATCCACGACAGTTCGCGCTCTCTCCAGAGAGATTTCCACGAGATGAGGATGCCCTTCGGAGAAAATGTAGCAGTGCTCACATCTCTGGTCGCAACTGTCGGTGATATGCCATTGAAATGCGAAGTAGTCCATGCCGACTTATTTCTCACCGGCACCGCATGCCGAGCCACAGGCTGCGGGTTTGGGCTGAGGTTTTTCGTCGCCTGCTCCACATGCAGAGCCGCATGCTCCTGACGGTTTTTCTGTCTCGGCGTTAGCACAGAGGTAGCCTTGGGCGGTGTGTTTGACCACACCATTTTCGATACGTTTCATAATTCTGGTTTTGAGGGTTTGACTTGTTGATAGTTCTCACAAAGATAGATAATTACGTCCTGCTTGTCAAGAGGTTATATTATAGTGTCTAACTAACCTTTTTATTACTATTGCTGATTGTGAAACACTTGCGGACAAGAAAAAAACGTTAAATAATTCTTTGGAGTGATATAATTGTTTATGTGAAGCCGAACGAGTAATTTTGTAAAAGTAAAATTATATGATTATGAGAAAGAAAGAGCAGCTCAACTCCATAATAGAGATCTGTCCGGTGAGAAACGTGATAGCACGTTTCGGAAATAAGTGGGCACTTCTTGTCCTCCTCGTAATCAGTGAAAACGAGCCCATAAGGTACAATGAATTGGGAAGAAAGATTCCCGACATATCTTCAAGGGTGTTGGCCAATACACTCCGGACCCTTGAGGCTGACGGGCTCGTGGTGAGGAATTACTTTCAGGAAGTCCCGCCGAGAGTGGAATATTCGCTTTCCGATACCGGGCGTTCTCTCGTGCCCATTATTCTCCAGCTCACAGAATGGGCTCAGAATAATATGAAAACTATAATGGCTCACCGTCTGGAAGTGGAGGCTTGAATCATTCGAGTCCATCGAAGATCTCCCCGTCTATCGAGAGAATATCGTCAAGACGGATGACAGTGCCGTCGGTGAATATCAGGTGTCTCTCGTATTCATCAAACTTCCGGATGATCCCGGTGTGGATGGCATAGAGTCCGCCTGACTTGAGAGAGTCACGGATGAAATGCATCACCCGCAGGTCCGGCTTCTCGTCGAGACGATCAAGAATGAATGAGAGGCGGCGCGACAGTGTCTGCTGCTCATCATCGGAGAGGATTCTTTTAGGTGTCGTCAGGCGCGCTGTCTCCGCGATGGCTGACCCATGAGTTGTCAAGGCGGCAAAGGGGGCGAATTGTGCCGCGCGGTTCTCCATCGTCATAGGGGGATGTTTTTTCGACACATGATGAGGGAGATTAATGATGTCGTCATATCTACTCATGGTGACCTCCTATCTGACGGTTACGCTCGCGCTGAGTGGCACCGTCGGTAAAGTTGAGACCTTTCAGGATGGCGTTTTTCCCGAACTTACGTTTGATCTTCAGAATGGCTTCCTGGCGGCGGCGCTCCCGGGCGAACTCCTCGTTTTCCTTCTTTATCCTCCGCTCGAATTCCTCAAAATCAGTGAATAGATTGGGTTCTTCATTAGGACGGCATGACTTCACCTCCCATTCCTTAAGCAGATTGTTGAGCGACAGGCTGAGACGGCGCACGTAAAGATCGGGGTTTATGATCCGGTCAAAAAGAGATGCGATCTGTTCGGAGAGTACTCGTCCTGATGAGGTGTGATAGCCCACATTGGCGGTGCCGTGTGCATGGACCGGAACAGGTCGTCCGTAATGGTCTAATTTGATCCGGCCATGATACTTCTCTTTCACTTCCGGGTCAGTGAGCGAAGTGATGTCATAGCCCACAGTGAGGATGATCTGATCGGTCATGAGACGTTTCTCTATCAGATCGAGCGAGGCCGAATCGGCCATCTCGAGAATGACATTACGTGCTTTCTTCACGGTATAGGGGCTCTGGAGCACCTGTCCGTGGCTGATGCTGTGAGTCTCGGGACGATATGCTTTGACAAGGTCGATGGTCACAGGCTCCCATCCCCAGGCATGGTCAATAAGCAGCTCGGCATTGACTCCGAAGAGGCGATAGAGAATAGCCTCGTTGTCTATCGAGCAGCGGGCTATGTCGCCCATCGTCAGGATACCGTAGGGTGCGAGTCTCTTTACAATACCTTTTCCTACACGCCAGAAATCGGTCAGGGGCGTATGCTCCCACAACTGCTGACGATAAGTCATCTCGTCCAGCTCGGCGATTCTCACCCCGTCCTTATCCGGTGGCATCTTTTTTGCTACAATATCCATGGCTATTTTGCTGAGATACAGATTGGTCCCTATCCCGGCAGTAGCTGTGATGCCGGTCTCGCGAAGCACTTCACGTATCATCTTCATTGCCAGCTCGTGGGCTGTGATGCGGTAGGTCTTGAGATAGGAAGTAGCGTCGATGAACACCTCGTCGACGGAATACACGTGTATATCCTCAGGAGCGATATATCTGAGATACACCCGGTAGATACGGGTGCTGTACTCAATATAGTGAGCCATGCGTGGCGGCGCGATGAGATAGTCAATGGCTACCCGGGGATTGGAGTCAAGGATAGCCTTGGAGTAGGAACGCCCTGAACGTCCTCGCCGGTAGTTGGCCTCGCGTACCCGCTGGATTACCTCAAAGAGACGTGGACGACCTCCCAGACCGTAGGCTTTCAGAGCCGGTGAGACAGCGAGACAGATGGTTTTTTCCGTGCGCGAGGAGTCGGCAACCACCAGACAGGTGTCCAGTGGGTCAAGGCCGCGTTCGATGCACTCCACCGAGGCATAGAACGATTTGAGATCAATGGCTATGTATTGTCGCCGGAGTTCAGACATCGGTTGACTTTCTCCTTCCGTTGCTATGCTTTTCCTTGATGATAAGATAGGATTTCTTCACGAGTTCATAAATCCGTTTGTCTGGCAGGTCTCCTCCCGGTTCTATGCTGATCCAGTTTTTCAATCCCCGGTTGATCGGCGTGGTAACGGCTGTAAAGTTTTGCCTGAGTTCAACTGATTCTTCGGGAGTGGTGCATACGTTTACGGCGGTGAAATTATCAATGTCGGTTATGCAGAACATGTGGTCAAGCACATAGAAAACCAGCACCGAGTCAAACCGTGGAGAGAATTTCCCGAACGGAGTCTTTTCACTCACCTCCCCCAGTGAGAGACAATAATCACGCAGTTCACCTATATCCATAACTATTGATAATTGGCTTCTATCAGATCATTTTTCCGAAAGGTCCTCTATGGAGGGATTGATCTCGCGGAGACGGTAGATGAATTGGTCACGGTCTTTTGGTGAGATCTCGAGAGGCGCGAAACTTTTGAGCACCCTCCTGTCGGTGAAAGCTATGGAAACCCTGCGCGTGGAGTAAGCCGCCGAGGCAAGATAGCCATTGACTTTCTTCACACTCTTTATTTTCTTTATGGACAGGCGGGTGGGACGGCAGAATTGATACACCACGAGATCGTTGCCGTCGATCTCATAACAACAGCCGAAGATTCCTATGACGACAAGCAGGGTCAGAAATACCGGGCACATGAGCCAGTACCACCATGGCATCCCGATGGCCGAGATCCACGTCGCGATGAGTTCTACGCCGAGAAGAATGACCAGCCATAGATTAATGCCGGACTTATATAGCTCTTTCGTTTTCATATTCGGAGAGAATTTTCAAGTAGCGTTTAACCAGTGGTAAGCAATCCAAAGTTACATAAACTTTTTTAATTTACCATCAGTTCTAATAATAAACAGGAAGAATTTTTTGTCAGACAATATTTAAGGAAGTTATAGTCATGAATCTCTTTTGGATAGGAATAATAGTTTTTCTTGTAGGATTGGCCACGAGAATCTTCTTCAAATACCGATATTACAGGGACTACACCCGCGAAGGACGTACGGACACTATGAAGAAGGAAATAAAGTCAAGATATCGTCCCATGATTTTCACCGGCCTCGCCATCGAGATAGTCGGCGTGATCCTCGCAGTAATAGGATTGCGTTAACGCTTCTACTTTTCGTGGAGCAGTACATATTTCGGTAAAGGATTTTGTGAAATTGAAGAAAATGTGTAATTTTGCGCGAAAAGTCGTCATGAAAATGTGTGTGACCATAGTAAAAGTGGGCGTGAAAACGTGAATATGTATAAGCGTAAAATTGAAAAATTCCTGAATTCCTGGTTAGAAGATCCCTGTCATAAGCCGTTGGTGATTAAAGGAGTGCGCCAGTGTGGCAAGACGAGCAGTGTGGTGGATTTCGCCACGAAGAATTTTAAATATGTCGTTTACCTCGATTTTAGGGAACATCCGGAATACAAGAAGTTCTTTACTCCCAATCTGGATGTTGATTCAATAGTAATGCGTATCACCGCAGCCTTGCCTGCTGCGGATATAGAGCCGGGGGAAACTTGTTTTATCTTCGATGAGGTGCAGGATTGTCCACTGGCAAGAGCATCTTTGAAATACTTTCATCTCGACGGTAGATATGATGTTATGTGCACCGGATCATTGTTGGGCGTTAACGGATATAAGACAAAGGAAGAACGTGAAGAAGAGAATCAGGCATCCATTCCCGTAGGGTTCGAGGAGATTGTCAATATGTATCCTATGGATTTTGAGGAGTGGCTGTGGGCAAACGGGATGAAACCGATTCACTTTGATTATCTTAGAAAATGTATGCATGACGTAACTCCGGTTGATGAGGCGATCCACGACCGATTTCGTGAGTTATTGAATCAATATGTGATAGTAGGAGGTATGCCGGAAGCAGTGAGAGTTTTCATCGAAACCAAGCAGATCGGGAAAGTACTCGCTGTGCAACGTCGCATTGTGGACGAATATAAATCGGATATGGTCAAATACGCATTGCCTGCCGACAAGTCGAGGATTAGGGAGTGCTTTGAATCAATTCCGGCTCAATTGGCTCGTGAATACAAGAAATTCACCTATTCTGTCGTAAGATCCGGCGGACGAGGCCGGGATTATGCGGGCAGTATCCAATGGATCGAGGATGCCGGCATAATAAGCAGATGCTACAATATAGAAACTACTGAACTTCCCCTTGACGGTAATCGCATACAAAGTGAATTCAAGATATATATGTCTGATATTGGTCTTCTCGTTTCAATGCTCGAGGATGGAACTCAGTCAAGTATTCTTGAAGGTAATCTCTTAGGATATAAAGGTGCAATATTTGAGAATCTGGTCGCGGATATTTTTGGCAAGATGGGCCGTAGATTATACTACTATCATAAAGATGGTGGGATAGAATTGGATTTCGTAATGCGTTATGACGGTCGGTGTACACCGGTGGAATGCAAGGCACGTACAGGAAATGCAAAATCTCTTCGGACCGTTCTGAAGCATCCGGAAAAATATCATGTGGAAGGCGCAATAAAACTTGGAGATTATAATGTGGGAGAAAAGAATAATATTCTTACTTTACCGATGTACATGGCGTTCTTGCTCAAAGATAAATAGCTTCTTGCGAATCTGATGTAAACCTTAAACCGTTGTAACGTGTTAATATAGGTATCCAAATACCTGATAATATGAATTACATTACTGAAAAGGATAGGATATATGCTACTGATGCTGCGGGCAATTTGCTTGCGGAAGTGACGTTCCCCATTAAAGACGGGATCTCAATGATCGATCATACTTTTGTGGACAATTCATTGAGAGGACAAGGTATAGCAGGAGAACTGGTAAAGATGGCTGCCGAGAAGATCATTGCTGACGGCGGCAAGATCGGCGCTACCTGCCCCTATGCGGTAGTGTGGTTCGAACGTCACCCGGAGTATCCTGTGTATTGTTCCGGGGCGGCCGAATGTCGCATTGACAGAAGAAAATAATTAAGTCAACATTTAACTCTGTTCGGGGCGGTTTTGCATTCATATGATGCAAAATCGCCCCGGCCTGTGAGAATATCGGCCGGGGCGAGATGAGTTTATCTCAACAGAGATATCCTATTGTGAGATCAATAAGCGAACATGGGATAAGGTTCCATGGTGGCGTTGACCTTTGCACGGACTGCATCAATGGTCTCGGGATCGGTGGGATTACGCAGAACGGTATCGATCATCTCAGCGATTTCACCCATGAGAGGCTCCTTGGCACCACGGGTGGTGATGGCCGGTGTGCCGAGGCGGATACCTGAGGTCTGGAAGGGTGACCGTGAATCGAAGGGAACCATGTTTTTGTTAGCAGTGATGTCAGCCTCCACAAGAGCCTTTTCAGCTACCTTGCCGGTGAGTTCGGGGAACTTGCCACGGAGATCGAGAAGAATGCAATGGTTCTCTGTTCCTCCGGAGACAACGGTGTAGCCCATTGACATGAGGGCATCAGCGAGAGCAGCGGCATTTTTCTTAACCTGAAGCTGATAATCCTTAAACTCGGGCTGGAGAGCCTCGCCGAATGCGACAGCCTTGGCTGCGATGACGTGTTCGAGCGGACCACCCTGTACGCCGGGGAATACGGCGGAGTCAAGCAGTGACGACATCATGCGGGTGACACCCTTGGGAGTCTTTTTACCCCAGGGATTCTCGAAATCCTTACCCATCATGATGACGCCGCCACGGGGACCGCGGAGAGTCTTGTGGGTAGTGGATGTCACGATGTGGGCGTATTTGACGGGATTGTCAAGCAGACCGGCTGCGATGAGACCTGCGGGATGTGCCATGTCGATGAGAAGGATAGCTCCGATCTCGTCGGCCAGACGGCGCATGCGGGCATAGTCCCACTCGCGACTGTAGGCCGAAGCACCACCGATGATGAGGCGGGGACGCTCGCGGCGTGCCACTTCCTCCATCTGGTCATAGTCAACGAGTCCTGTCTCGGCATTGACGTTGTATTCAAGGGCATGGAACATGAGGCCCGAGAAATTGACAGGGCTGCCGTGGGAGAGATGACCACCGTGAGAGAGGTTGAGACCGAGGAACTTGTCGCCCGGCTGGAGGCATGCCATGAAGACAGCCATATTGGCCTGAGCACCTGAATGAGGCTGTACATTGGCCCACTCGGCACCAAACAATTTCTTGAGACGCTCGATGGCGAGAGATTCAACCTCGTCCACCACCTCGCAACCGCCGTAGTAGCGGTG
This sequence comes from uncultured Staphylococcus sp., assembly GCA_964581555.1. Taxonomy (GTDB): domain Bacteria; phylum Bacteroidota; class Bacteroidia; order Bacteroidales; family Muribaculaceae; genus Duncaniella. The sequence continues at coordinate 4,087 of CAZOOY010000023.1, read as the reverse complement.
GCCGGGATAACCTTCGGCATACTTGTTGGTCAGACACGAACCCATGGCGCGCATCACCTCGTCACTGACGAAGTTTTCAGAAGCGATCAGCTCGATGCCCTTCTTCTGACGGGCGTGCTCACGCTCGATAATGTCGAAGACGATCTTGTCTTTTTCCATAGAAATTAATTGTAAATATTGATGTTTCTTGTTTTCAATTCTTTTTTACCGTCCAGCCGAATTTACCTATCTGTTCTCCTTGGGTGAAATATTTCCCGTGAGAGTAGTTGAGCAGACCTGCGGCTGCCAGATCGAAGGCTCCCGTGACCGGATCAATGAGACTTTCGTCTGCAAGGACATTGACAACATCCGCTATGAACATGTCATGACTTCCGAGACTCATGATCTCCCTTACCTTACACTCGATACTCAGCGGTGACTCTGCGATACATGGGCAGGAGACCTTTTCGCCCGGGAGGGGTGTGAGACCGGTCTCCTTCCATTTATCATAGTCAGCACCTGATCTCACGCCGGCCCAGTCTGTGGCGCGGGCCATTGCGGCTGTGGTGAGATTGATGGTAAATTCCATGCTCTCACGGATGAGGGGATAGGAGAAGCGCTCGGGACGGACGGAGATGTAACACATCGGCGGGTTGGTGCAGAGAGTGCCCGTCCAAGCCACGGTGAGCATATTGGAATGTTCCATGTTCCCGCAGGTGACCAGCACCGCCGGGAGCGGATAGATCATTGTACCGGGTTTCCAGGATACTTTTGCCATGATCAGATTATAGCGTCGGCGCTTTTCACGGTGTGTGAGCAATAATGACAGGCTATGGTGACATCATTGCGGTCAACGACGTGGAAGCGGGTGAGCATCGGCTCGTTGTTGGTGATACACTTGGGATTGCCACATTTTACAAGGCCGATGATGGTCTCGGGCAGGATCACCGGAAACTTCTCAACAACCTCATAGTCACGGATGATGTTGATGACGGCCGTGGGGGCGATGAGAGCGATGCGGTTGAGGGTCTTCTCGGGGAAGAAGACGTCTGCCACCTTGATTATACCCTTGTTGCCGAGACGTTTGGAATCAAGATTGTTGCCGATGGTGACGGCTGTCTTGAGATTCTGGATCCCGAGGATACGGACAGCTTTGAAAAGCACTGAGGAGGGGATATGATCGATCACTGTGCCGTTGCGGAGAGCGGCCACGGCGAGCTCGGATTTTGATACTGTCTTTGTCATGGCTGAGTGGAGATTAGTCGGGGACTTCTATGCCGAGCGAACGGCAGATGAGGGCTTCACGTGCATAGAGACCATTGCGGGCCTGATCGAAATAATAGGCGTGGGGATTGTCGTCGACATCCTGAGCGATCTCATTGACACGAGGGAGGGGATGGAGGATCTTCATGTTTTCCCGTGCACCTTCGAGCATCGAGGCGTTGAGGTTGTAGAGATCCTTGACACGTTCATATTCCATGATGTCGGCAAAGCGTTCGCGCTGCACGCGTGTCATATAAATTATATCCGAAGAGTTGATCACTTCGGGTGAGAAGTCTGTGTGCTCGGTGAAACGGATGCCATTCTCGCGGCAGAAAGTCTTGTATTCCTCAGGCATTCCCAACTCTTTACAAGCCACGAAGCGGAATGTCGGGTTGAACCAACGCATGGCCATGATGAGTGAATGGACAGTGCGGCCATACTTGAGATCGCCCACGAGAGTGATGGTGAGATTCTCGAGAGTACCTTGAGTCTTGTAGATGGAGTAGAGGTCAAGCATGGTCTGCGACGGGTGCTGATGGGCACCGTCGCCTGCGTTGATGATGGGAACATCGGTGACCTCAGTGGCATAGAGTGCTGCACCCTCGAGGTGATGGCGCATCACGATGAGATCTGCGTAATTGCTCACCATCTTTATGGTGTCCTTGAGCGTTTCGCCTTTTGACGTGGAAGTGTTTGACGCATCGGAGAAACCGATGACGCGTCCTCCGAGACGATTGACTGCCGTCTCGAAGCTGAGGCGGGTGCGGGTAGAGGGCTCGAAAAAGAGAGTGGCCACGACTTTGCCTTCAAGCAGGCGGCGGTTGGGATGCATCTCAAACTTCCGCGCGGTCTCAAGCAGTTGCATTATCTCATCGCGGCCTATGTCGCTGATGGACACAAGACTTTTGGTATTCATTGCAGTGAAATGATAGAAGAATGGTGAGTTCAACCGCAAAGTTACGAAAAATCTCGGTGATTCGCAGGAAAAACGCCTGCAATTATTAACCGCAAAGGATTTAATTGTGGGAGACCTTGTAGTAAAGGATTATTCCGATGATGGCGTAGATGAAGTTGGGGATCCACATGGCCACCATGGGGGAGGTCAGACCCGATACGGCAAAGGTGGAGGTCACGGTCATGAAAAGAATATAGCTGAAGGAGAGGACAAGCCCGATGCCGATGTTGACACCCATTCCTCCCTTTACCTTGCGTGAGGAGAGCGACATGCCTATGACTGTGAGGATGAATGCTGCCGCCGTCATGGCATAGCGCCGCTGATTTTCAATCTCAAAAGTCTTGATGTTTGCCACGCCACGTTTCTTTTGGCTTGCGATATATTCGCGCAACTGAGGTGTGGTCATCATCTCGCAGTCGTTCTTGGAGATTAGGAAGTCGCGCGGCTCGATGGGGATGACCGTGTCCAGACGCGAACCGCGGGTGATCTTTTCGCTCCTTCCGTCGAAATCACGTATCATATAGTCACGGACAGTCCAGTTGTGAAGAGTGTCATAGCGGATGGTCTGGGCGGTGAGACGTGAGACAAGTTTCTTATCCTTGAATGATTCAAGCGAGAACTTGTAGCCGGTCTTCTGGCTGTTGTCGTAGCGCGACATGTAGGCTATCTCTCCCTTGGCTACCTGGAGCTGGATATTGGTACCGTATTCCACCTTCTTGTTCTTGACATACGTGTTGGTGTAATCAATGCGTTTGACATTGGCAGGAGGAATAATATAAGCGCTGAGGATGTATGTAGCCAGTGCGATGACGGTCGCACTGATGAGATAGGGACGAAGCAGGCGCCTGTAGCTCATGCCGGTGGAAAGCATGGCTATGATTTCCGAATTGTCAGCCAGCTTGGAAGTGAAGAAGATTACTGCGATGAATGTAAAAAGCGGACTGAACTGGTTGGCGAAATAGGGGAGGAAATTAAGAAAATAGTCGAATATGGTTGCCCTGAGAGGAGCCTTGAGGAATGACTCGAGCTTCTCGTTGATGTCAAACATGATCGTGATGGCCAGGATCAGGGCGATCGCAAACACGTAAGTGCCGAGAAATTTCCGTATTATGTACCAGTCAAGTATCTTCATTTCCTTACAGAAAGGGGAGGGGTCAGAGTCTCTGAGTCACGTTTCGTACCATCTCACGCTTCCATGAACTGAAATCACCTTCGAGAATGTGACGGCGAGCCTCGCGGACGAGCCACAGGTAAAAGGCCAGATTATGGATGGATGCTATCTGCATGGCCAGTATCTCGTCGGCAATGAAGAGGTGGCGCAGGTAGGCTTTTGAATAAGCGGTGTCGACGTAGGATGGTCCATCTTCCTGAATGGGTGAGAAATCGTCGGCCCATTTCCTGTTGCGCATGTTCATGATGCCGTGGCTTGTGAACAACATGCCGTTGCGTGCATTGCGGGTCGGCATCACGCAGTCCATCATGTCCACTCCACGGTCAATCGCCTCCAAAATATTTGCCGGAGTACCAACACCCATCAGGTAGCGGGGGCGGGAGGTTGGGAGGATGTCGTTGACGATCTCGATCATCTCATACATCTGCTCTACGGGCTCACCTACGGCAAGACCGCCGATGGCATTACCCTCGGCTCCGAGATCTGCTACATGCCGCGCAGCCTCTTTTCGGAGCTCGGGATAGACCACGCCTTGAACGATGGGGAAGAATGCCTGCCTGTAGCCATACTTTCCTTCGGTCTCGTTGAAATGCTTCCATCCGCGTTCAAGCCAGCGCTGGGTGAGGCGGAGCGATTTGCGGGCATAATCGAAGTCGGCTGTGCCGGGAGGACATTCGTCAAGGGCCATCATGATGTCAGAACCTATGATACGCTGTGTA
>CAZOOY010000022.1:0-19047 GCA_964581555.1 uncultured Staphylococcus sp. | reverse complement strand
GTGGTCTTGCCGACGCCATTGAGCCCGAGCAGACCATAGATTCCACCCGGTTCCACTGTGAGTGACAGGTGGTTAAGCACCGGTTGCTTGTGCCGGGAGTAGGAGAATGTCAGATCGTTTACCTGTAGCATCGTGAAGAATTCGATTAATGAGTATGGGTGTACTATTCAACTAATACACTGCAAAGGTATGGCAAATTCAGTGAACTTCCAAATTTAATTGATAATAATTTTGATATTCCTATTAGAATTGCGACCTTTGCACACCGTAAACACCTTATCGCCGGCCCTTAACGGACCGACCATGAAAATACATAACCATATAATCTACAATTCTTACAATGATCACTGCAATAGTAATCTTCTTCTGCTTGGGCTATCTGTGTATAGCTCTTGAGAGCCTGTTCGAGATCAACAAGGCTGTGCCGGCGCTCCTCATGTGTGTAGTGTGCTGGACACTTTACGCACTCGGTTACGCACCCTCGGTGGGTATAGGCGAGCAAGAGGTGTCCACTCAGCTTCTCGAGCACCTCGGCGACACATGCGAGATCCTCTTCTTCCTTATGGGCGCCATGACCATCGTGGAGATCGTCGATGCCAACGGCGGTTTCTTCTTCGTAAAGGATGCCCTCGCCACTACCAGCAAGCGTGCTCTGCTCTGGCGCATCACTTTCATGGCTTTTATCCTCTCGGCAATCCTTGACAACCTCACCACCTCTATTGTAATGATCATGGTGCTCCGCAAGCTTGTGGACGATCATAATGACCGCATGATCTATGGCGGTATGATCATCATCGCGGCCAATGCCGGCGGCGCGTTCTCGCCCATTGGTGATGTTACCACCATCATGCTCTGGATCCGCGGTATGATCACTACAGGCGGAGTCATCTCGCAGCTAATTCTTCCCTCTGTCATTTCAGTCGTTGTTGCCACGCTTTGTGCACAGATCTACCTAAAAGGTAAGCTCGTGATGCCTGAGACTGTGGCGGAAGCTCCGGGAGCTAAAAATAATCCTGACCGAATGCTCATCCTCTGTCTTGGCGTAGGCGGTCTGATTTTCGTCCCCATCTTCCGTATGCTCACGGGGCTTGCTCCTTTCATGGGTATTCTTCTTGCCCTCGGAGTGCTCTGGCTTGTGAGTGAGTATCGCAGCAATCATAACCATCTTATCGGATCGAACACTAATCTCAAGGTCACCGCTCTGCTTGCGCGTATCGACATGGCCACGATCCTCTTCTTCCTCGGCATCCTTATGGCCGTTGCAACCCTCCAGCTTACAGGTGTCCTCAACTCATTCGGTATCTGGCTCAACAATGTATCCAATAACAATCATTATCTCGTGACAGGAGTCATCGGTGTTGTTTCATCGATCGTCGACAATGTTCCCCTCGTGGCGGGATGTATGGATATGTATCCTATTGCCTCGGCCGGTGACTTCGGTGTCGATGGTCTCTTCTGGCAGCTTCTTGCCTATTGCGCCGGTGTGGGCGGCTCTATGCTCATCATCGGTTCGGCAGCCGGTGTCGTAGTGATGGGTCTTGAGAAGATCACTTTCGGATGGTATCTCCGCAAGTTCACATGGATCGCGTTCGTGGGCTACATATCAGGTATCGTAGTCTATGCCATTCAGTCCATGATCTTCTGAATTTCCGATTAAAAGTCTGATTAAATAACTTGAAAAAATTATGAGATATTTTCTCCCGTTCCTTCTCCCTGCATTTCTTTTGCTTTCGCTCACGGCTTGCTCCGGAGGAGGAGCGGGCAGGAGTATTTCACCATTCACTCTCGAGGACTCCGATGACGCCCCATTTGAAAGCGCTGACCTTTCGCTGCTCGAATTAATGCACCGGGTAAAGAGAGTCACTAAGACTACATATTATAAAGTAACACCCGGAGGAGACACTCTGGCTATTGACACAAATGCTGTCAATCGCCTCGAGACTACGATTTATTTTGATTCGCTTGGTAATTACGTGCAGCGTCGTGACGAGCGTATACGCCGCGATGAACTGGGACGCATGGTGCGCTGGGAGGACAATCGTCCCAATCTGCGCCGGCTACACGGAGGGTTCCTGAAGGATACTCTCTCCTATAAGCATGTCTCGGAGAATGTGGTCGAAAGTGAGGGTATGGGCGACTTTGCCGTCACGGTCTATGATGATCGTCACCGTATAGTGGGGCAGTACACCGATCCCCAGATTGATGGTGAGCACACCGCCGTGTTCAATATCTATCGCAAGGAGGATGAGCGTGGCAACTGGACCGAGCGTCTCTCGGTGTGGTCCACCCAGACACCCGGCTCACGTCCTCACGTCTCTTACACTCTGGATCGCCGGGAAATCACCTATTATAATTGATCGGTAAGTTCTACGCGGAAGATAACCGGGCGAGAACCGTCGGGACACGCTGCAAGTATGGTCAGCCCTTCTCCGACGGGTTTTGCGCATTTAGCTGACCCTGCCACGCATTTGCAAATGGTCTCGAACGCCATAGGGCAGAAACCCTCAGGACATTGATCACCCTTTCGGAACACCCGACTATCACCGGTAGAGAATTTCTCACATCTTCCTGTCTCCGGATCATCAAGATAGAGGCTCTGCAAGTCATCATAACATTCGCGCCGGGCCACAGTGACTCGACAACTTGCCGAAATCGCAGTAGTGGCGTTGGGCACGGCAGCCTTTACATCAAGCCTCGTGAGCCCGATGGCGCCTGCAGCGAGAGCGGCTATCTTGCAGAAATGACGTCTGTCCATATTCATAATACAAAGTTAACGTATTTCCCTTGACTATCACTCCGTCGGAATGATAAAAAATGTCATTTATGCTTTGAAAAACAAAAAAGAATATCTACCTTTGCACACGTCAAGCGTGCTTGCGATGACTCAGATGCGGTAGTAGCTCAGTTGGTAGAGCATCAGCTTCCCAAGCTGAGGGTCGCGGGTTCGAGCCCCGTTTACCGCTCATTTTATAAGTAACTCTGAATTAGGTATTTATACTTCTGATTCAGAGTTTTTTATATTTGCTTTGGAAATATATAAGAGGTGAGAGTTTACCATCCCTTGAAATTTGGTATCTTTATAGTGGAATGTATGAAGTTTTATTTTTACTGATTTATGAAAAGAGATGTTTTTTATAGAAGGATAATAGTGAGTGTAATGGCAATCTTTGTTGTTATCCTTCTTATAATCATAGTCTGTCATTCTGTAATAGTCGGAATGACGGTGGATAGAACTTACGATTCGGTTGACGCCATACCTCATAATCGCTACGGACTTCTCTTGGCTACTTCACCCATAACATCGGGTGGCGCACGTAACTTTTATTTTGATAATAGAATCAAGGCTGCCGAGGAACTGTATAAGGCCGGAAAGGTCGACACAATTATTGCAAGCGGTGGTGACTACACCCAAAGTGAACGAAACGGGTGCAACGAGCTTGCCGCCATCACAGATTCGCTCATGGCGAGGGGCATCCCGAAAGAACGGATAATTCTTGATTTTGAAGGTATCCGCACGATTCATTCCATTTACAAATTCAAGCAGTGGATGAATACGGATAGTGTCACGTTCATCTCACAGAAAGATCACAACGAAAGAGCAATCTTTCTTGCTTCCTGGAATGATGATAAAGGATTGGTAATTGGCTATAATGCTAAACCGTCTCATATCAGACGCAACAGGATAAAGAACACTTTAAGGGAATATCTTGCACACGTAAAAGTGTTTATTGATCTTATCTTTTTTAAGACGCCATCCTATGATGGGTATGTCTATAACAAGGATTCGTAAATAAAGGATTCGTAAATAACAGCATATAGCAAGGACGTGTAATACAAAAGCAGGAAAACCGGTCCGGTTTTCCTGCTTTTTTAATGGAAATATAATGTGATTATTTCACAAGAACTTTCTCGACATGGCTACCCTGACGTCGGATGTAGATGCCGGGGGCAGGAGTGCCCTTCACTCGCATTCCCTGAAGGTTGAAGTATTCGATGGGACCGGATTCGGTGGTAGCCTCAACCTCTGTAATTCCACTCAGGCGGCTGAGGGTATAGCCGGAGAATAGAGCGTAGGTCTGATCATTTGTAATGTCGGCATCAACCATAAGGATGACCCATCCTTTATTCTGAAGTTCCTCGGGTAAGGTATAAGTGGCCGAGGTCCATCCGGAAGCACCTCGTGGAAGTGAAGCGATGAGAACCGGTTCGTCCATTCCGTAGGCTTGACCAAGAAGACGCATCTGCGCAGCAGCCACGCCTCCCCAGTAGTTAAACGTGATGGTGGCATCTTCGATTCCTGCAGTTTTGAACTTGGGCATAGCAACCATCGCCTTGCGGTCAGTCTGACCCTCGAAAGCATATCCCATCAAAGCCAGATTACCATCTACTGCGAAGATAGGCGAAAGGATTGATGCCGGATTGCCGGGCAACCAATACGTATCGTTATAATCATCGGACGGACGCATGATGATAGTGTTGTTCTCGGTGATTTCATTGTCGAGATCGTTGGTCCACGGCAGTTCCACGGGGTCACCGATCGAGAAACCCGTACCTACGATGTGATAGCTGATTCCGGCAGCGTTGTGGGCCATTACACCAAAAGTGGTGTAGTACATCTCAGTATTTTTCGGCACGGAATATGTATACTCTGTCACGTCCCAACCAACTTCGTCGAGGAACTTCCAAGTGCTGTCATAGTAGTACACTTCGTAGTAGAATGAGTCACCGATAGCACCCTCTTCCTCACCCTCGGTGGGAGGAGTCCACGAGAGAGTGACGGTGAGATTATCCTCACTCATCTCGGCTTTGAAATTGTTGACAAGATAGGGACGGACAACGCCGGTGTAAATAAGCAAGGTCTCGGCTTTGCCCATACGACCGTCAATATCGCATGTAACTGAGATATTGTTATAGTTCTGTGCCGTTTCAATTTCAACTGTCTGGAGTGAACCGGGGGCACCGGTGACCTTTGTCGATGCCACAGGTGTATTCTGTGTATTGCTTGTTCCGGGGATGGTGGATTCAGATATAACCTCAGCAGTGATTATGGTCTCGGGGTTAAGCATAAGACCATCGGCAGTGGTGAGGGGCATCTTGAACGACACGGTAGCGGTAAGAGCACCATTGGCGCCTGCGGTGGCCTGCAAGTCGGTCACTCCTGTGGGTACGCCGGCTTCACGGTTACTCAGTGAAATATCGATGTCAGATACGTGGAACGAAACTTGATGGGTGATTGTGTGGATACCGATATAGTAAGTACCGGGTTCCGGAACAGCAAAAAACTCCTCCAGGATGTCGCCGAGCATATGCAGGCAATGTGATTCGGGGATGATCACGCGCGTCATGGCTTCGGCTGTGGGAGCGGTACCAATGCATACCTCATAGGTGCCGCTGGTATCGCTGTCGTGTACAAGGCCGATTTCCATTTCAAAACGGTAAGCCTTAGTAGTGGTATCGAAATTCATCGGAGGAAGGATGAGCCAGTCGTCACCATTGTAGCCCGATGCGAAGGCCGGGAAGCCCATATGATCGGCCGTGATGAAGCGCCATGTATCGTCCGAGCCGTCCTCATATTTGTGACCGTCGACGTTAATGGTGGTCATAAGCTCAAAATCCTTGGGCTCGGGACGGAAGTGGATGGGACATACGAGAGGTTCACCGTAGGTGATGAAATTCGATACAGCAGACTCGGAAATCTTGGAGTCATAGACAGCAGTGATTTCAGCAGTATAGCTTGTGAAGGGTTCGCCCTGAGGCAGAGTATATTCAAGCGATGTGGCCGATGTGGTGCCCAGTTCCTTGCCGTTGAGCTTCACTGTATAGGTAATGGCATCGAAATCCACATATCCTCCGTGGACTGATTGGGTGGGTGCGGTCCAGCTCACCTTGGTTGTAGTGAGGACAGCTTCCGTAGGAGCCAGAGGGGTGTCGGATCCTATCCAACGGTGATCAACGGCAGCCGCGCTCTTGAGTCCGTCCTTGGTGGCAATTACCGAGAAGGTGCGGTTACCGTTCGATATGTCGGAAAGGGGAATGGTGACGGTTGAACCTGCGGTGGCAGTGCCTTCGGAATATTTAACTCCGTCGACCAACACTATCCAGTCAAGATCTCCGCTTAGCGCGGTGCCCTCCTGAGTCTTGGCGGGCATCGTGCAGGAAATGGTACCGCTAAGGGAGGAACCGGTGAAATCACAACTGTTGATTACCGGAGTAGCGGGAGCGTTGGGCTTGGCATTGGGTTCGGTTGTGAGGAGGAATGCGTAGATCTCCGCCCCGCGGCTCTTACTTAAAACTTGAGCTTTCTTATTCTCGATATCGATAGCGATAAAAGATGTTGAAGTATCCTTGAAATAGGCGTCCCAGAGGAGAACATCGAGTGAAGGAACATACACCATACCGGTCAGAACCGTTGACATCACTCCGGAAAGCTGGGATGCAACGTCGAAGATCTCAGTCTGATTGCCTTGATAATCAATCTGCACAAGTTTGCCATTGTAGTTGATACCATATAAGAGGTCGTCCTGCTCGTTGTAGCATAGTGACACACACATTTCTTTTACGGAGATGCTCTTTATTGATTTTATATCAGTAAACCCATTTGCATCAGCTACCGAGAAAGAGAAACCATCACCATCGGCATCGTAGCCGAATCCATAGACTTTATCGTCGAGTGTACGGTAGGCCGACGACAAAAACACGGGGAGCATGCCGGTTGTTTCGTCGCTCAGATCAATGTAATCGTTATAAAGGATTTCGCCGGAGTTGAAATCATATTCGGTATAGGCATAGGCCATGAATTGAGATTCTAATTTCACTCCGTCGAGAGCGCACACACGGCCATCGCGATACCAGCCGGTGTATATGGTCCAGGAAAGCTCTGAGAGATAGTCCTGCCAAAGGAATGTCCCGGAATCGGTCTTGTCAGGATTGATGCTATAGAAGCCATTCTTCTTCCCTGAAAGATTTGTATTGTTAAGGTAACCGAAGATTGTTGATGCATCGGTAGAGGTAGTAGCTTTGGCAAAGGGTATCGGCGCAGGAGTGGTACTTTTAGACAGCGGCGCCATAAATTCGGAGGACCCTTGGTTATACTCATGCATCGTAACGTTCCGGAACCCCGGCTGATGGAAAAGCCCATCGGCCTCAGGGACTTTCACATCGGCATAGGCAGTCATTCCGACTAACGTTACCAATGAAAGAATCAGTTGTTTTTTCATTAGAATTTATTCAAAAAGTTACAAATATCTCAAAATGATTTCAAAGATAATACAAAATTAAGGAATAATTGCCAATTATGCTACAGGAATTAACGATGGAGGCTTAAATAAATATATAAGCCTCATTTATTCACTCGATTATATATATGAAAATGTTTGCATAATCGTATTGAACGATAATGCAAACATTTTCATAATCTATTATTTTACTTTACGAACTCAGCAAGGCGAGTGAAGAATGAAGGATCTTCACCTGTTGTCAGGTCAACGAGTTTTCCATCAGGATTGATTATAGCTTTGGTAGGGAAGCCTTCGATATTGTAGGCGGTATAAAGCTCGCGATTGTCGCCGTTGTAGAGATTTAACCATGGAAGCTCGTACTTTTTCACACCTGCCCTCCATGCATCCTCCGGCTCGTTGCAACCGATGCCGATGATGACGATGCGATCACCATACTCCGAATAGGCATTCTTTAAGGCAGGAAATCCCTTGATGCACCATCCGCACCAGCTTCCCCAAAAGTCAAGGACAACCCATTTGCCACGGAAATCAGAGATACTTACAGTCTTGCCGTTCAAGTCAGGGAGTGAGAAGAGAGGAGCCGTGATTGTGCCGGAAGCAACCTCGGCTTTGCGTGCTTCTTCGGCTTCTCTCCCTTTCTGCATTTCTTCCACCTGATTGTTGTAGAGCTCGGCATAAGGCATGAGAATAGATTTCTTGGCTGCGGGTGAAAGATTGTCGTAGGCTGTCTTGAAGTCATCGCCGCTGAGATCCAGAATAGCAAAGGGTATAGCCGGACTGTCGGGATGATCGGCCACGAACTTCTTTATAGCGGCGTCATAGCGGTCCATGATGGTCTTGACCTGTGCTTCGGTGACATCCTCATTGTTGTTCACCAAGCTCACATATTCCTGTTGGATAGGACCTGTGATTGCATTCAGGGCCGTGAGATCTTCCATGAGTTCAGTGCCGCTGACGGAATAGTCCAGCGGATCGAAGTCATTGATGACGACCTCAATCTTATCTTCAGGGGAGGCATAGAAATCGGGCTCCGTACGGGTCATTACAGGCGCTGAGATATTGTAGCGAGCCGCTCCTGCAGGATCAAGCTTCATTTTCGCTACACCATTCTTTACCTCAAGAGTATCGTAAAAGATGTGGAGATCTTCCTGCTGCTTCGCGGTAAAGATATTGTCTATCGTTACGTGACTCACTACCAGTTTATCATCTGTGAAGTCTGCGGGTAGTTTAATGGTAACATTACCTTCTTTTGCACACGAAACCATCAATATGGCTGTGGCAGCAAGTACTAATGTCTTCTTCATTATTATTTTACTTGGATATAAATTAACACAGTGAGTTGACCTCTTCTTTAAAAGGTCTTAGGTAAAAGTAAGTTATTGGAACTTCTATAAGAAATCCTTCCGTGAGGATTGGTAATCACGGAAGGATAGACTGAGCGTAGGTCGTGAATGATTAGAGTGATGCTATAACTTCAACCTCCACAAGTACCTGCTTGGGAAGTTCGCGGACTGCGACGGCTGAGCGGGCAGGGAAGGGCTCGGCAAAAGTTTCGGCATAGACACTATTCATTGCACCAAAGAGGCTCATGTCGGCAAGGAAGACTGTGGTCTTCACAACATGAGATAGGTCGGTACCCGCAGCTGAGAGAAGAGCCTTCACATTCGCGAGGGCCTGACGGGTCTGAGCTTCGATTCCTTCGGGTATCTCACCGTTGGCGGGATTGATGGGAATCTGACCCGAGCAGAAGAGAAGATTGCCTGCCTTGATGGCCTGGCTGTAGGGACCGATGGCTGCGGGAGCGGCCGTAGTTGAGATGACTTCTTTCATATCTTTTATTTATAAGTTTACTATTAAGGTTTCTGATGATGATTTGTCGAGCAGTTCCACCAGATCGTCAAACTGTTTTATGACCTGAGGGAATTCTTTCCCGAGTTCGGGTATGAAATCTCTTTCTCCGTAGTTCATGAGAGCATCTATTACGGATGCAACAGTATAGTGTTCGACATTCATGGTTGGCTGGAACGGTAAATCTTGCCCGTTTGCTGGCACACCTTCAGGCACAATGTGAACTATCAGACCACACTCCATCAGGCGTTCAGTGACGAGTTGGACCAGCCTGATAGGAATAAATGTTTCCGTGGAGATAGTGTTGTCATCCAGTGGAGTGCCATGGTCGCGGAATCGCTTGAGGATCATCGAGAGAATGGCGAGCGCCACCTTGCGGAAATATTCGGGAGAAATCTTGCGGATCTGACGGTCGAAGCTGAAGAAACTGATGTTCTGGGCAGAGCGACAGATCAGTGCGCCGGCAAGAGTAATGAGCCACGAGAACTGCATCCAAAGAAGCATGAGGGGGAGAAACGAAAATGAACCGTAGATGGCATTGTAGCGTGCCACTCCCATCTGTCCGTGGACGAAAAGCCATTGCAGAATCTGGAACGCTGTTCCTGCCAGCACACCCGATAGGAGAGCATTACCTATCTTCACCCTGGTATTGGGGATGAGCATGTACGCCCCGGCGAAAAAGAGCCACGTGAACATGACGGATGCAAAGTCAAGGCCAAGTTCGAGCACGGGACTGAGGAAATCATAGGGCAGTAGCTTCTGAATGGTATTCGACATGAATATCTGCAGACCTCCGGAGCAGATCATCAGGATGGGAAGAATGATGCAGATGGCAAGATAGTCGATGATCTTTTGAACAAACGAACGCGCGCGACTCACACCCCACACCTCATTGAATGTATCTTCCACATTGCTGAGAAGCGAGATGATGGTCCAGAGAAGAAATACGATACCGACACCGACAAATATCCCTTCCGAAGCCTGGGCAAGACATGAATCCACAAATGAGAATGCCATCTCAAGTGCCCGGCGCTGAGAGGGGAAATAGGTGAGAAGCTGGGTCTCGAGAATGTTCTGGAAGCCGAAGCCACGACCGATGGCGAATAGCAGCGCCAGCGCAGGCACTACGGCGAGGAGGGTCTGATATGTGAGCGCATACGCCTTGACCTGAAGATCACTGCTCAGGAAGGTGCGCACCGTAAGGTTGATGGTCTTAACCGTTTTAACCTTCAAAGTGTTCCGGTGGTCAGACCACACCCCTTCCGAACAGTACTCCCAGAGGCTCATCACACGAGCGAGAGTCCGTTTGAAGAATCCCTCTTTCTCCTCAGCGGGAAGTGTGTTGTTTTCGTCGCTCATTTCACACTATCTTTCTCCACAAAAGTCCTTGCCGCTTGCGAACGGGCTATGTCGAGAGCCCGCGACAGCCTCTCTTTCTCAATAGCGGCCACCTTGGCCTGACGGACGGTAGTGGAATAGTCATACATTGTGGCGATTGCTGCTGCACTCGCTGCCGGCAGAGGCATAGAGAAGGTGCGGTCGCCGTTGAAGGTAAGGGTGAGAGGAGTGTTGCGGTGTTCCGCCACGAAGCGTCCCAGGTCGTCACACTCTACTCCGAGGAATGTAATCACCTCCGATCCGAAAGAACGGTCATTGCGTTCCCCGTCGAAAGGCACCTCGGAAGTCGACGCTGTCTCCACGCCGTCGGTTACTGAGACCGACTTGCTGCGTACACCCTTGCTTACAGGAAGGGACGACATGATATAGAAGTCACCCGATGGGGAAACCCTTGCCTGAATCCCGGTACTTCCTGAAAATTTCATCGGATCCGTGTCGGCGGTCACATAGTAGCCTTCAACAGGGTTCTTGACAAACTTGATTAGCTTGGTCAGAGAGTCTCCCTTTACACCGAGTACGGCTAAAGTTGAATCTGCCGTCTCCAGCCTCCGGAGCGAGAGCTTTTCAGTGGCCAGCGAGAGGACATGGAGCGCCTCGCGCCGGGTCTCGATTTCCTTGGGATAGGCCCTTTTTATTGAATCGGTTAGTGCGATAGCCTCCTCATATCGTCCGGCATTGACAGCCTCACGGGCTTCCCCGAGAAGAGCCTGTGCTCTCTGCGTGTCCCCGTTTCCCGAGCAAGCAGCGAGGGATAAAAACAGTGCGATTGGGAGAAATGAATTTCTAATTACTGCGTTGAACATCTTTTACACCTTTTACGGTTTTGATTTTCCTTATAATATCCGAGAGGGCCGAAGTGTCATTGACACCCAGCACCAGAAATCCGGAGAAAATTCCGTCATGGCTCTCGATGGAGATATTTCTGAGTGCCACATCCCTCTCTTTGTTGATAATCGACGTGATGTTTGTCACGATACCGATGTCATCCTGACCGACGATACGAAGGGTTGCCGCAAACTGGCTCCCGTCTTTCCCCGACCAACGTGTGCGGATCACACGATAAGGATAACGCTCTCGGATGTGAGAGGCATTCGGGCAGTCCATGCGGTGAACCTTGACGACACCCTCGGCTGAGACGAAGCCGAACACATCGTCGCCGAAGATGGGATTACAGCATTTGGCCAACCTGTAGTTGAGTCCCTTTATGTTGCCCGGGCCAATCACGAGCACATCGTTGTTACCCTCAGCCATCTTTTCAGTCTGGTCCATGAGCTCAAACTCCTCGGCCGACCTATGTTCGTCATTCTTCCGGTCACCGTTCTCTATGAGTTCATATGCGGCCAGCACATCATTGACATCCAGTGATTCGTCACCGATAGCCTTGTAGAAGTCAGTCACCGTGCGGTAGCCGAGCTTCTTGATGGTCTTCATCAGGAGTCCTTCGTCAAGATCTATCTTCCTGTTCTTGCTTCGGCGCTGCAGGAGTTCCTTGCCGAATTCGCTCGAACGGTTAGCCCTCTCGTTCAGAGTCTGGCGGATCTTGTTGCGGGCCTTGGATGTTACCACAATGTTCAGCCAGTCCTGCTTGGGCGTTTGACCGGGAGCGGTGATGATCTCCACCGTGTCACCTGAATGTAGCTTGTGTGTGATCTTGCGGTTACGGCCATTGACCTTGCCGCCGACACATGAGCAGCCTATCTTCGAGTGGATGGCAAAGGCGAAGTCAAGCACTGTGGCTCCAAGCGGAAGCCTGTGCAGATCACCCCGGGGAGTGAAGACGAAAACTTCCTTGTCATAGAGATCCATCTTGAAGTTCTTCATCAGCTCCATCGGGCCCTCGGCAGTCTCGAGGATATCCCTGACGTTGTTCATCCAAGTGTCGAGATCCCCTTCGCTTTTGATACCTTTGTAGCGCCAGTGGGCGGCGAGACCCTTCTCGGCGACGAGATCCATGCGACGGGTACGGATCTGTACTTCCACCCACTTGTTATCAGGTCCCATCACTGTGGTGTGTAGGCTCTCGTAACCGTTACTTTTAGGGATGGAGAGCCAGTCCTTCAGACGCTTGGGATTCGGAGTGTACATGTCCGTCACGATCGAGAACACCTTCCAGCACTCGGCTTTCTCATCTTCCCGCGGGACGTCAAGGATGATTCGGATAGCGAAAAGGTCATATATTCCCGACATTTCCACCTGCTGCTTCCGCAGCTTGTTCCAGATGGAAAAGATTGACTTCGTGCGACCTTTGATCTCATATTTGAGTCCGGTCTTGTCAAGTTTCTCCTTGACCGGGGCAATAAAATCGGCTATATAGGCATCACGAGCCACCTTGGTCTCATTCAGCTCGCGGGCAATCTTGGTATACGTCTCACGGGAAGTGTACTTGAGCGACAGGTCTTCGAGCTCACCCTTGATCTTGTAAAGTCCGAGACGGTGGGCAAGCGGGGCATAGAGATAGCTTGCCTCGAAGGCTGTGTCGGCCACAAACTTCTCATCGGGGTGATGATTGATCATGCGCATGAGGCAGAGACGATCCACGATCATTATTATGATCACACGGATATCCTCGGCAAACGCCATAAGCAAGTGCCTGAAATTATCTGTCTTTACTGTCGACTGTTTGCCGTAAAGCGACGTCACCTTTAGCAGACCGTTGACCAGCTTCTCCACATCCTCGTCCCACTCCTCTCGCACCTGTCCGAGTGAGATGGCCGACGATGCACAGAGTTCATAGAGGAGTGTGGCCACAACCATATTGCGGTCAGGCGATACCATCTCGCAGAGTATAAGTGCCGTGGAGATGGCCCGCTCAAGCGGAGCTATCCCATGGCTTCCGGCCGGGAGTTTCCCTTCGTCACGGGCCGTGCGGAATATATCGAGCAGTTTCCTCACATCCCCTGCCGTGGAGACCTCGGCAGTGTCGGCCATCAATTGCCTGATGAGCCGGAAGGGTGAGAGTGAAAGTGTCTTGTCGTTCATTACAGATGTATGGGGTTTGGAGTGAGGTAAAATGGAGCGGACGGGGGAGGAGTCGGATCAGTCCCTGCGGTAGATGCAGGCACCCACCGAGTTGAGACGTGTGTCTATAGCTTCGTAGCCGCGATCGATCTGGTCGATATTGTTGATGGTCGATACTCCCTTGGCACTCATTGCCGCGATAAGCATGGCGATTCCGGCACGGATGTCGGGCGAGTGCATCTTGTTGGCGCGGAGGGGTATCTTATGGTCCATACCGATCACCACAGCACGGTGGGGATCACAGAGCATGATCTTCGCTCCCATATCAATAAGGTGGTCCACGAAGAAGAGACGGCTCTCGAACATCTTCTGGTGGATGAGCACACTCCCCCTGCACTGAGTAGCGGTCACGAGCATTACTGAAAGAAGGTCCGGTGTCAACCCGGGCCAAGGCGCGTCGGCTATCGTGGGGATCGATCCGTCAAGATTGCTCTCGATCTCATATACCTCCTGCTCGGGGATATAAATGTCGTCACCTCTACGCTCGAGATTGATGCCGAGGCGGCGGAAAGAGTCGGGGATGATACCGAGATTGTCGTATGAGACGTTCTTGATGGTAAGTTCACTCTGGGTCAGCGCTGCCATGCCGATAAAGCTACCCACCTCGATCATGTCAGGCAGGATGGTATGATCTGTGCCCGACAGTTTCTCCACACCGGTTATCCTGAGGAGATTTGAGCCGATTCCCTCGATCATGACACCCATTCTGACGAGCATTTTGCAGAGCTGTTGGATGTAGGGCTCGCAGGCGGCATTGTAGATCGTCGTTGTCCCCTCAGCCAGTGAAGCCGCCATAATGATATTGGCCGTTCCGGTCACCGATGCCTCATCGAGAAGCATGTAACACCCCTTGAGGCCGTTGACGCTCACCAGATAGTAAGCCTGGCGCTCCTCGTTGTAGGCTATCATCGCCCCGAGTTTCGAGAGACCGGTCACATGGGTGTCCACCTTTCGGCGACCGATCTTGTCACCGCCCGGTTTTGCGAAATAAGTCTGCCCGAGACGTGCGAGAAGCGGACCCACGACAAGCACCGATCCTCTTAGCGAAGCACATCGCGCCACGAAATCGGCACTTGAGATGTAGTCCACGTCAAGATCGTCTGCCTGAAATGTCCAGGATGTGTCACCGATCTTCTCCACCTTGACATTCATGGCCTTGAGGAGCTCGATGAGATTGATCACGTCGAGAATATTGGGGACATTATGTATAGTCACCGGTTCGGAGGTTAGAAGGGTTGCACTTATCACCTGCAGTGCCTCGTTTTTAGCTCCTTGCGGGTAGATGCTGCCGTGGAGGCGGTGTCCTCCTTCGATGATATATGTGCTCATTTATGATTGCGTTTTTGATTTATTATTAAGAGGGTCTGATGTGCTCCACTTCGGGAGTGAGGATGATGCCGAGGCGGTCTCTGACCGAAGCGATTATCTCATTTTCGAGTGCTATGATTTCGTTGGCGGATGCCTTTCTTTCAGGATTGACGATCACGAGAGGCTGCAGATGCCACACTCCTGCGTTTCCGACCATGCGTCCTTTCCAGCCGCAGCGGTCTATCAGCCATGCTGCCGGGATTTTCACGCCTTCATCCGTGCGATAGCCGGGAACATCTCCGTCTTCCGCACTCTTGATCTCCTCATATTTCTCCACACTCACCACAGGATTCTTGAAGAAACTTCCGGCGCTCGGCACTTTCGCCGGGTCGGGTAGCTTGGTGTCACGGATTGCTATGACAGCCTCGCGTACTTCCGTCGGTGTCGTTGGAGTCTCGGGGAATCTATTCTTAAGGGCAGGATAGTCCGTGAGAGGTTTCGGCGTGGAGAAGAGGCGGAACAGGACCGAGAGAATGATGTATCGGCCGCGATTCTCTGTTTGTTTGAACATTGATTGGCGGTAGCCGAAATCGCATTCATCTTTCGGTATGACCACAAAATCGTCCTTCTCGCGGTCATAAGCCTTCACGCTGACGATGGCGTCACCGGCCTCCGCTCCGTAGGCTCCGACATTCTGCACTGCCGATGCTCCCACTTCGCCCGGAATTCCGGAGAGGTTCTCGAGCCCCCAGAGATTACGGCTGCACATCTCGGCCACCAATGCGTCCATCTCTTCACCGGCTCCCGCTTCGATGATCACTTCGTCACCGTTTCGAGAGATCTCGCGGATCCCTTTGACGGCGCTGTGGAGCACGGTGCCGGGATAGTCGCACGTGAAAAGCAGATTGCTTCCTGCTCCTATGTGCATGACATTCTTCTCTCCCCGTGTCATCTCGATGACCGCAGGGATATCCTCAGGTGAATCATACTCCACAAACCGGTCACATCGGGCCTTGACGGCTAACGTGGTTCGCGGCGAGAGATCGAAATTCGGATAAGACTTTATCATAGCCACAAAAGTACATAAAAATCATGAATTTTTACTTACCTTTGTAATCTAAAAATTCCAAACCGATATTCTTAAGCTTTATGGTCAAACATATTGTAATGTTCAAGCTCTCCGGCACCGATGAAGAGCGTTTACGTGTGGCCCAGGCCTTCCGCGACGCCCTTCTTCTCCTCCCTTCTCAGATTGATTGCCTCGCCTCGATGGAGGTCGGCCTCAATTCCAATCCTGCCGAGAGCTGGGATGTGGTACTGACGGCAGTCGTGCCTGACATGGCTTCAGTCGAGATCTATGCCAAGCACCCGGCTCATGTGGCGGCTGCCGCTCTGCTTGCCGGCCACAAGGAGGCGCGTGCATGCGTGGACTACGAATTCTGAACCGATGGGGCTGGAGCTCAATCTTCCTCCCGCCGACATCCCCCTGCGTCGCACTGACCGCGGGATGGAGGTCTACGATCCCTTGCGCCGTAAGTGGCTATGCCTTACTCCTGAGGAATGGGTGAGACAAAATTTCACAGCGTTTCTACGATCCTCACTCGGAGTCCCCGCCTCGCGTATGGCCAACGAAATCTCCATCCGCTTGAACGGGACGTTAAAACGGTGCGATACTGTCATCTACGCTCCCGATCTCACACCGCTTGCCATCGTGGAATATAAGGCTCCCATGATCTCGCTTACTCGCGGAGTGTTCGATCAGATAGCGCGCTACAACCTTGTGCTCTCTACCCCATATCTCATCGTAAGCAATGGTCTCACCCACTATTGCATGTCCCGCTCCGGTCTCCTCGCCGCCATCCCCACTTATGCCGAAATGCTCTCTTCCCTACCCGAATGATGACAGTGATATTTGACCTTGACGACACTCTTTTCCCCGAGATGGATTTTGTCCGTTCGGCCTATAAGGCTATAGCCATGCGTCACGGTCTGCATCTTCTCCCGGCCATGTTGAGCGCACCTACTCCACGCGAAGCCTTTGACTCCACGGGGCTCCCGGTGGAAGAACTCCTCGGGATATATCGCACCCATTTCCCGGACATTCGCCTCCCTTGGGAATCGCTCTATACCTTGGCCACACTCCGGGCTGCCGGACATTCACTCGGCCTTATCACCGATGGCCGTGCCGTGACGCAGCGCAACAAGATCGCTGCTCTCCGCCTTGACCGTTTCATCGACCTTGATCTGATATTTATCTCTGAAGAGGTTGGTAGCGACAAGACCTCCGGTGAGGCCGTGAGGAGTGTGATGGAGCGCCGGCCGGGCGACACGTATATTTATGTGGGTGATAATCCTGCCAAGGATTTCATCGCCCCCTGTGCGGCCGGATGGCAGACGGTGATGCTCCTTGACCGCGGTGAGAATATACACCCTCAGGTCTTTGCCCCGGCCTCCCCGCCTGATTTCAAAATTCACTCTCTTCTTCAACTCATCTCCATTCTCTGACCTCAACCATTGTTATCTATGGCTGCATCATCTTCCAAGGAAACCATGACATATCCCCGTCTGCTCCGTCAGCTCGACGCCGGGCAGTATTCTCCGGTCTATCTCATTCATGGCGAGGAGGGATATTTCATCGACGAACTTGTCAAGCGTTTCGAGTCCATTCTCCCCGAGGAGGAGAGGGATTTTAACCTCTACACCTTCTACGGAGCTGAGTCGGGAGCTGACGCCGTGATGGAGTGCTGCCGCCGTTTCCCCATGATGGCTGAGCGGCAGGTCGTGATTCTTAAGGAGGCCCAAGTCATGAGAGCCGATCAGGTAAAC
The DNA here is from genome assembly GCA_964581555.1 of uncultured Staphylococcus sp. Taxonomy (GTDB): domain Bacteria; phylum Bacteroidota; class Bacteroidia; order Bacteroidales; family Muribaculaceae; genus Duncaniella. The sequence goes on along the minus strand of CAZOOY010000022.1, from coordinate 1,411 downwards.
AGACTTCATCATTACGTCCGCCATCACAATCCCACCACCATTCTTGTCATAGCTTTCCGTGGAGCAAAGGCGAAAGGGAAGGAACTAATTGAGGCTGTCAAGGCCAACGGTGTACTTTTCGAGTCCTCGCGTATCAGCGAGCGTGATCTGCTCCCTGCCATCCATGATCTCATAAAGGAAAAGGGGCTGTCGGTCGATGCGAAGGCCATCTCCATGCTGCGCGATTTCATCGGGACTGATATGTCTCGCCTCTACAATGAGATTGATAAACTCGCTTTCATCCTCGGCCCCGGAGCCATGATCACCCCCGAGGCCGTGGAGCGGAACGTTGGAATTTCCAAAGACTACAATAACTTTGAACTCCTTGACGCCATTGACACCCGCAATGCCGGAAAAGCCTTTGCCATAGTGGCTTATTTCGCGGCCAACCCCAAGGCCAATCCCACTGTCGTGACCTCCGGACTCCTCTTCAACCGCTTTTCCAATCTCCTCATCTATCATTACACCCGCGATAAGTCCAAGTCGGGCTATATGGATGCCCTCGGTCTCAAGAGGCCCGGTGCGCTCTGGCCTTACGAGAAAGCAGCCCGTTCCTACAATGTCCGCCAGACCATAGAGATCATCTCCGCCATAAGGGAGTTTGACGTAAGGAGCAAGGGCGTGGGATCGAGGCAGAACGAGTATGCCCTTCTCAAAGATCTCGTCTTCCGCATCTTCACCGCCCGCGGTGTGATTCAGATGGACTGAAAATGGTTGAAATGTTTGGAAAATACGTCATTTGGTAGTACTTTTGTAGAGTGATGAATGATGAGAAGCGCAAACAGCGTGCTGCCGGTGCTCTTGACGAATATCTTGCACTCCGCCATAAGCGTCGCACCGCCGAGCGCCACGCCATTCTCAGCTCAGCCCTTGACATGACGGCTCCTTTTTCACTTGAGGATCTGGAGTCAAAACTTGTCGGGACAGGGTTCAGGGTCAGCAAGGCCACCGTCTACAACGCCATGGCTCTCTTTGCCGACGCCGGCCTTGCCCGTCGCATCAGGCTTGCCGGTCGGGCGGATAGCTGGGAGATGTGCGATCCCGTCTCAGGCCCTCTCAAGATCCGCTTGGTCTGCTCCCGTTGCGGGCGCGTCCGCGAGGTCAGGGATCAGGAGCTGGGGCGGTTGTTGTCGCTCAAACGTTTCACTTCATTCTCACCATCGTTTTTCGATCTCTACGTGAACGGGCTCTGCACCCGCTGCCGTGGAGGCGGAACGCGTGCGAGGAAAAAGAAATAAACCACAGTTTCACACTATATACCCAACGTAGAAATGAAAGTAGACGTGCTTCTCGGCCTCCAGTGGGGCGACGAAGGAAAAGGCAAGGTTGTAGACGTGCTCACCCCGCGCTATGATGCGGTGGCCCGTTTCCA
>CAZOOY010000021.1:0-19235 GCA_964581555.1 uncultured Staphylococcus sp. | reverse complement strand
GGCATCGACAAGGAGGGAAAAGATTCAACCTATTATATCTATAACAACTGCTCGCACGAGGCCGCCTACAAGGAGACCGGCGCACAGGCAGTCAGCTACACCACCGGTGTTCCTGCGATGGTCGGCGCCATGATGTTCCTCACCGGGAAATGGGTTAAGCCCGGTGTCAACAATGTGGAGGAATTTGATCCCGATCCCTTCCTTGAGGAACTCGCCAAGGACGGACTCCCCTGGAACGAGCGTTTCAACATCAATCTTGAGGTCTGAGAAGATCCCCTGATCCCACTTAAAGACACTTCAGACGGACACTGAGATGGCATTGCTGCCACTTTCAGTGTCCGTCGTTAATTTTTTAATGCCATTTTTTTGCGGTTAGAAAAATAGTTATTATTTTCGCAGCGTATAAATCAAAACCGTCACCATGATATTCAATTTCCGCATAGTATCTGAAGAGGCCGATAATTTCAAGCGCGAGATACAGATTGATGCCGATGCTACATTCCTTGATCTGAGAAACGCAATTTGTGACAGTGTCGGCTATGACAAGGCACTCCTTAGCTCTTTCTTCCTCTGCGACCGAGGCTGGGAACGCAATCAGGAAATCAGTCTCGAGGATATGGGCTCCGACTCATCGGAAGACGTTTATCTAATGGAAGACACTCCCCTCAGCGACTTCATCGAGGACGAGGGTCAGCGTCTCGTGTGGGTGTTTGACTATTTTACCGACCGCTCTTTCTTCATCGAGATGAATAAATCGGTCCCCGGCAAGCATCTCCATGATCCGGTTTGTACGATATCGATGGGTGAGGCTCCCGCTATGTTCGTGGATCTTGACGAATTTGACGCCAAGATGGACAAAGCCGCTTCGCAGACTAACACTGCTGATCTTGATGACGATTTCTATGGCTCGGACGAATACAATGAGGATGAGTTTGATGCTGCAGGCTTTGACGAAATGACATTTGAGGAATAACCTCCTCTTTGATATAATCCGATTACCGCCGGACTACGGTTTCTTCCCAGATGGGAGCGATCCGCAGTCCGGTGACTTTTTTTCATGCCTAAGGAGGCTACGCGATATTATCGCACCTTTTCCCAATTACGTGGATGTAACTTTGCAGAAAAATAATCTTATCTGCAATGTCAACAAAAATCTCACTCCCTGCCTTCCGTATCAGTCGCGCCGCACTCGGACGCCGTCTCGCTTCTACAATTCTTAAAGCACGAGAAGCTGACCTTGATCCCGAAGCGTTTATGGATACCGTCAACGCCGTCTTTGATAGTTGTGTATCAGAAGATTTCACACCTGAGTCCGATAGCCATGCAGACACTGAGATTCTCTCCGAAGAGCAGCTCGAAATTGAAAAATCCGTGCGTCGATCAGCGGCGGCCCGCAAGGCTGCCGAGCGTCGCCGCCAAATGCGTGAGCAACGCATCAGTTCAGTCACTGAAATTCAATCTCCGGAAGAAGTGAAATCTGTCAATCCGGAATCTGAACAGACCGCCCGGAAAAAGCGTCGTCGCAAACGTCGTCGTAGAAATAAGCCCGGACAGTCAGATACTGATTCTCAGAATCTCAATTCATAGGTATCGTAGACAATAGATCGACCGCCAAATTCCTCTTTGTGTCTCACCATCCCCTCGTTAAGATATAGACCCCCATCCTCATTGGAGGTGCCGAAGTCAAAGTAATTGTTACCCGGAAGGAGTTCATGAATCAGGGAATGATATATGACGTCAGTCGCATAAAGATCCTTTCCCCTCTGCGTACATGCGGCATATTGAAGGTGAATCACTCCACGGTCAAGATAGATCACTGCTCCTCCGAGGATTTCTCCCTCAGGAGATTCGGCGATAAAAAAGCGGATATTTTCCGGGAAACGGCTCTTGAGATAATCAAGCTCTTCGCCGGTGTGAATGGGACGGGTGTTATGTCTCACACGCCTGTCTTCCACAATTATCTTCCAAAATGAACTTGTATCCCGGACTTCATGAACCGTAATTCCACCCTTATGCTGACGTTTCAAGGCTCTTTTGCCAAGACGGGAAGAAGGGATGGGATCACGGAGATTGATAACGGTAGCGAGATTCCGCACCTTTAGCACTGCTTCGAAACGAAAGAGAGCATAGAGATCCTCTTCCGTACCCTGGCGATGATAGATGTGAGGGACCGGCTTATAGATCAATCCTTCTATACCTTCCTTCATAAGTTGATCCCGGAGGGTCGCGAAAAGCGAAAGAGGCAGGGCCCCGTCGGTCTTGTACCCGAGGATGAAACCACCATAAGTAAGTCCTGCATGGCTTGAAAGAGTGTCCCCTCTGAGGGTTGCCGGAAGAACGGATAAGAGTCGGTCTGCCTCATCATAGAACATATATGAATGATCAGGGAAACGATCCGCATGATACCCCATGTAGTCACGCTTCAGGAGGAACGTACCGTTCTTGGACTCATCGACGAATCTGTCCCACACTTCTTTCAGTCGCGGCTCATAGCGTTCTATCCTCATCTCTTCCCGGTGTTACTGTAGTTCACCTTTTCCTTCACGCACTATCTCGGGATTACGGCTATCGGTTATGTCCACAACCGTTGATGGCATCCCGTCGCTCTCTCCGCCATCAATCAGCAGAGTCGCCACATCTTCGAAATCCACTGCAACTGTAGCCGGGTCAAGTCCTATTTCATCCTGAGGAAGGGAAGTTGAAAGAAGCGGATGTCCGAGCCGTTCGGCAAGTGCTCGAGAGATGGGATTCTCCGGCACACGGATTCCCACTTCCTTACGCCCCTTGAATACTTTAGGCAGAGACGTCGCAGCCGGGAGAATAAAAGTGAACGGACCGGGAAGATTCCGTCGAAGGATACGGAACGCTTCATTATCTATGCGGGCATATTCGCTTGCCATCGACAGGCCGTCGCATACAACCGAAAGAGTCTGTTTGCGTGGATCGACCTTCTTTATCTTGCAGAGGCGCTCGATGGCCCCGTTGTTCAACGCATCACATCCCAAGGCATAGAGTGAATCAGTGGGATAGATGATGATTCCCCCGTCACGCAGACATTCCGTCGCTTCATCAAGGAAACGATCGTTCAGACTGGTGGGATACATTTTCAGCGTTTTCATGGTCTGAGGTATTTAACTGTGATATTGGTTGCCGACGCGTACTTTTCAAGAAGACCCGTGATAAGTCCCACGGTCTCGTCCACCGGCATTTCTTCACCGTAGATATTGATGCAGATGAGGATTTTTTTCGTCGAGAGTGAAAGCTTTGTACGTTCATTATCGCTCGTCGGTGTGCCTATGCCACCGGTAGCGTCACGATAGACGGGCATTCCGGCTATATTGAGCAAGCCGCGTCCTATAGCCTCGAAGGGTTCTCCCTCACGGCCAACTCCGAGCCGGAGATCGCTTCCATCAATCTTCCCGGCATCGAAACCACCTATCGAATAGCCGGATTGAAGGGAGACGAGATTTATCAGATCAACCAAAGTATCGATCCTATACAATTCCATCCATTTTACTACTCGCCGGGTCAGAGCCTCGGCAGAAGGGCGATAACGGTTGGGCTCCTTGCCGAGTGCTTTATATGCCTCACGTGTAGCGCGAATACCTGTACGCTTGTTTACGTCAGAGAGTTCGGTAACCTCTCTTATGTCGGCTGCCGCTCTTGTGATGAGCTGCCACAATTCTTCGGGTGTCTCCGAGTTGATCACGTCTGCCTCAATGGCCACGACAATAAGGTCGGGGGCAACTTTTTTTATGCAATCTTCTATCGTAATATTCATACCGTGAAGCATTCTTCCCACAAATTTAGGCAAAAATGCACGAAATATTCAAACATTTGTCGTAATTTTGTGAACGATTCACCCAAAGCCCGCAATTAATGCTCGGACACTACAACATTCTGATGCGTGTAGCACGCCGCTTCATTCTCACCGCTTCGGCTTTTGCCTCAGAGGGGAAGTCAGCTAAGTTCCTGCGATTCAGCCGCGGGCAGCGTGGTGCATTGTCGCAGGTTGTGGAGGGTGTAACTGATCTCGACCGTTCGCGTCCCACCATCTGGATTCACGCCGCGTCGCTCGGTGAATTTGGTATCGCGCGTCCCATTATCGAATCGCTGAAGAAAAAATGCGCCTGCAATATTGTCCTTACTTTCTTCTCTCCCACAGGCTATGAAGCTGTCTCGGTCAGGCAAGGAATCGTAGACAAGGTGTTCTATCTTCCTCTCGATACCCATGCCAATGCCGAAGTATTTCTTGATGCCGTGCGTCCCGACTGTGCGGTCTTCATTGTCTCCGAATTCTGGCACAATTATCTTGATCTTCTCCGGAAAAGAGACATACCTACATTCCTCCTTTCAGCTATCATCAGAGATGATTCTCCATTTTTCAAATGGTGGGGAGGCCTTTATCGCGATTCTCTAAAGACATTCAAGAGGATCTTCACTCTCGACGAGCACTCGGTGACCAATCTTCACAAACTCGGGGTAGATAATGTGACAGTCAACGGTGATCCGCTTTTTGACAACGTTGTATGTGTAGCCGGAACAGAGTGGTCTGATCCTGTTATTGAGAAATTTCTTGCCGGAAGAAAAGCCTTTCTTGCCGGAAGCATTCACAGGGACAAAGATCTGGACATCACCACCTCTTTATGCAACAGATATCCTGCCATCCCGTTCATATTCGTTCCTCACGAGATTACACCTGATATTCTCGATGATCTCAAAAAAAAGATTGACGGGAAAGTACTTCTTTACTCCGAATGCACACCCGACACAGATTTTAAGGATGTCAAAGCATTGGTCATCGACTTTGTCGGTGCTCTTGCCTATATCTATCGCTATGCGGGATGGAGCTATGTTGGTGGTGGATTCACGGATCGTCTCCTACATAGCGTGATCGAGCCGGCTGTCTACGGTGTTCCTGTTGCCTTCGGGCCAAATATTCATCGTAAAGTAACTCCCCGCGAGATGGAGAAACTTGGTGTTGGGAAAATAGTCCGCAACGAAGCGGAACTGGCTGCATGGTTTGAGTCACTCAGGACCGACGCCGCGCGTCTGGCTTATCTTTCCAAGGCCGCCGCTAAATATGTGCGTCGCAACACAGGCTCCACAGATCGAGTGACCGATATAATTATCAAGGAACTATGGGAGAAAAATTGAAATATATCTTCTACCGCGGGTTTTTCACAGCCATTGCATGGCTACCTTTCCCCCTGCTCTACGTCCTGAGCGATTTCCTGCGGTTCATCCTTGAGAATGTGATGCACTATCGCAGCAAGATAGTGAGGGAAAATCTACGCAATTCTTTCCCGGAGAAAAGTGACGAAGAGCTTCGCGAAATCGAGAAGGATTTTTACAGTCAGTTTGCCGACAATATCGTAGAGACGGCCAAACTGCTTCATATGTCGGACAAGCAAGCCGATGAGCGTATCAAGGTCGTGGGTGCCGACATGGTAAATGAAAGTATCAGGAAGGGACATTCCGTTATCCTTTACCTCGGTCACTATGCCAACTGGGAATATGTTCCGGCCATCAACCGTCATTTCCATGGAGCCAAGAGAAACGCTCAGGTCTACAAGCCTCTCCGCGACAAGGCTTTTGACAAACTGATGCTGAAGGTGCGCTCGAGGTTCAAGACCCAGTCAATTCCCCAGGCCAAGGTGTTCCGCACCCTGCTCGGATGGCACCGGGACAATGAACCTTTCATCACCGGTTTTATAGCTGACCATCGCTCCAACAGCAGCGTCTCACATCATTCCACCATTTTCCTCAATCAGTCTACTCCATTCAATCCCGGAGGAGAGGAAATAGGAAAGAGAGTGGACGCCCGTTATTTCTACGTGGATGTCGAGAAACTTTCACGTGGTCATTACATGCTTACTTTCGTTCCCATCGTGCCTGACTCGCTCGAAGGGGATGCTCCATATACCCGTAAGTATCTCGAGATGCTGGAGGGAACTATCAGGCGTCGACCCGGACTATGGCTTTGGTCCCACCGACGCTGGCTATATCAATAATTAAATTTATAATCACACCAATCATACAAGATGAAAATAATTTGTGTTATCCCTGCACGTGCGGAGTCATCACGTTTTTTTGAGAAACCTCTGGCTCTGATACTCGGCAAACCCATGATCCAATGGGTCTACGAGCACTGTAAGGAAGTCGAGATATTCGAGGAGGTCTACGTGGCTACAGACAGTGATAAAATCCGTGAGAAAGCCGAGAGTTTCGGTGCCACTGTCATCATGACCCGGTCTGATCACGACACCGCCACCGAGCGCCTCTATGAGGTCTCGACTAAGATTGAAGCCGACCTATACGTGATGGTCAACGGCGACGAGCCTCTGCTAACCCGTGATGCCATCGTCCAGTGTGTGCCTGACGGACTTAAACCCGGTGATTTCTTCGTCTCCAACCTCATGACCGATTTCAGCAATCCGGTTGAAGTGGTTGACGCTACCAACCTCAAGATCGTCACCGCCAAGGATGACAGATGTCTTTTCATCTCCCGTTCACCTATTCCCTATCCCAAGGGGGCGATGGACTATGTATTCCACAAGTTCGTGGGTGTTGGCGCCTTCACCCGCAAGGCTCTCGATTTCTACCACAACACCCCGCGTGGCCCCATCGAGAAGATTGAGGAAAATGATTCCTTCCGCTTCCTGGAGAACCACATGCCCATCTATTATTACAACTGCCACTGCAAGTCGCTTTCGGTAGATAACCGCAAGGATATCGACGGCGTAGAGGCATATCTTCGCGAGCTTGACAAGTAAACCCCGACGCATAGTGGCACTGCGCTTCTCCGCTCTCGGAGATGTCGCAATGACTGTTCCCGTGATCTACTCGGTGGCCAAGGAATATCCCGATACCGAGATTTTCGTGGCCACCAGACCTTTTTTTGCCAGATTATTCATCAACGCACCTGAGAATGTCAAGGTTCTCCCTTTTGATCTCGCCAAAGAGTACAAGGGGTTCGGCGGTGTCCTAAAAATAGCGCGTGAACTTGCAGCACTGCGTCCCGATGCAGTTGCAGACCTTCACAACATCGGGCGCTCATGGGTAATCACTGCTTTGCTTGCACTAAAAGGTTGCCCTACCGCCACTGTTGATAAGGCGAGAAGATCCCGCAAAAAGGTGATGTCAGGGGGAGCACCGCAGCAACCATACATAGAAAGATACTTTGAAGTGTTCAGCCGCCTTGGTCTTCCGGCGGAACCTGACTTCACTTCGGTTTTCTCAACCCTCCCTGAGCCACCGGTTCCCGTTATGCATCCGGCAGTAGGTATAGCACCTTTTGCTCGCTATGCCACCAAGACTTATCCTCCCGAAATGATGAAAGAGGTGGCTGAGACTTTGGCCGAAAAAGGTGTGCACATCTATCTTTTCGGTGGAAGAGGAGCGGATGCGGAGACGCTCAGCCAATGGGAAAATGAGGGTATCGCATCTGTCGCCGGAAAGTTCCCGATCGAGAAGGAGCTTGCCCTCATGGCCAATCTGGATATAATGATCAGCATGGATTCGGCCAATCAACATCTTGCCTCACTCGTCGGCACTCCTGTCATTTCAATATGGGGAGGGACAACTCCTGCATGCGGATTCCTCGGCTACAGGCAGGATCAATCAAACGCACTCTCACTCGGACTACCATGTCAACCATGCTCGATTGCCGGAACCCCGACATGTCCTAAAGGAGATCTTGAGTGTATGCTCAAACTTAGTCCGACGGTAATCGTAGGAAAAGTAACGGAGTTACTGCACAAGAGGAATCTTTGAGAATCTCATTTTGGTCTTGAGCAAAGGGAACGAGAGCGTGAGGATAGCTCCGTCCGTTATGTCAGCGTGTATATCCTCATCGATGGCTTCGAACGCTGAGTCATACCAGGCAAGATCAAAGTGTCCGGAGAAAATCGTGGGAGAAAGGATACCTTTAAGCATCATCGGCTTCCAACGGTCTCCATAAGTCTGTGCACCATCGACATAGATAATGTCATACTGTCCCGAATCATTTCGGACGGTGGCAAGCGTGTACCTACCTCCCGGACGGGCATAGGCCGGATCATTCTCCCTGTCCAGATATCTCCAGAATCCTTCAGCAGGATCAGTAGATTTCGTAACATACTCTTTAAGGGTCTCGATAGTCCATCCCGTAGATGCAAGTCTCTCAGGGCTTCCTGCACCTTCGACACATAAAAGGGACATCACACCCTCACCTGAGTTGACTCTCACACCTGCTTCCTTCGGGAAGAAATTACCGTCCACCTGCAACTCAGCGAGGCGTTCACGACTTTTTCCGCCTCCACTGATAATGAGTCGGCCGTCAGAGTGCATTGAAGCGGAGAGAGTATTATAGCCACCCGATGATGTGGCAAACCCGTCAACTTCCCCATCGTAAAGCGTGAGCCCACCTCTCTTGACCGACAGCCTTGTGAACCGCCTGTCGAGAATATCTCCGAAATTACTGTTGCCATGTCGCAGAGAGATCCCGAGAGTATCACCGGGAGAGATCAGCAACAGATCCCACCACGAACGCGATAGTCCCCTGCCCTCCGGAATCCTGGTCAAAGCAACCCGGGCCTCGGCAGATACGCTCATATCGGCAGACGGATCAAAAGTCACCGTCACGATTGAGTCAGATATCTGCCGGGGTGCATCGACATATTTCCTCTCCCCAACAGACGAAAAGAGGGTCAGCAGTAAGGAGAATATGAATGGATTCACAAAGCCGAATATATAAATTTAGCGGCGATCCGCGTTACCCTCGTAGTAATTGATGAAAGCACGGTTGACAAGTCTGGTTCCTCCGGGTGTAGGATAATCACCTGAGAAATACCAGTCGCCCGGGCAATCGGGAATAGCATCATGCAGTCCGGCTGGAGTCTGATAGACAATCTCAACCTCAGCCTTAATATCTCCATCAGCTGTAAGCATCTCCGCGATCTTGCGTGAGATCTCCTCCTGGGTGAAAGGTGCGTAGACTGCCTTTACACAATTGGTGATCTCAAAGTCGAGCAGATGCTCCTGCTCCTTGCATTTTTCATAAGTCTCGGCAAGGATGTATTCCCGGCCTCTCTCCTTGAGGAGCGCCACGGCAGCCCTGAATGCAATAAACTCACCCATGCGCGACATGTCGATACCATAATAGTCCGGGTAGCGCACCTGAGGAGACGATGACACCACCACAATCTTCTTGGGATGAAGACGGTCAAGCATCTTGAGAATACTCTGCTTCAGAGTTGTACCTCGGACAATGGAATCATCTATGACAACGACATTATCCTTGTCATTCCTGACTATACCATAGGTCACATCGTAGACATGTGCCGCGAGCTCGTTACGCTCGTCGCCCTCGGCGATGAAAGTGCGGAGCTTAATGTCCTTTATAGCAAGCTTTTCGATACGGAGGTTGATCCCCATGATCCTTTCAAGAGCCGCCTGATCAAGAGTGCCGTCCTCTTTAGCCGCCATGATTTTGGCTGCCTTGCGCTTGTTGAGCTCTTTCTCAAGTTCTCCACACATTCCGATGAATGCAACTTCGGCAGTGTTGGGGATGAAAGAGAACACTGAGTGCTCGAGATCATTATCAATACTTTTCAGAATACCCGGCACGACGTTCCGGCCGAGAGCTTTACGCTCCCGATATATATCGGCGTCACTGCCACGCGAGAAGTAGATGCGCTCGAATGAGCAACGGCGGTTAGTGTCCTCACCTAGGATGTCGGCAACTTCAACTTTACCGGACTTAGAGACAATCAGCGCGCTCCCCGGACGAAGTTCCTGTACATCCTTGCGCGGTACATTAAGAACGGTCTGGATGACGGGACGTTCGGATGCGAGCACAACAATTTCGCTATCCTGATAGTAAAACGCAGGACGGATACCATGACGGTCACGCAGAGCGAACATGTCACCCGAACCTGTGGCACCGCATATCACGAATCCACCGTCCCACTCGGTGGATGTAGATGAAAGCACACGCTTGAGGTCGATTTTGTCCTCAATCGTAAGCGAAAGCTGCGGATCAACCTGCGAATCGCGATACTGACGGTAAATCCTGTGATTCTCCTTATCGAGAGCTTCACCGAGCTGTTCGAGAAGAATGACGGTGTCGCTATAAATACGCGGGTGCTGACCGTGGGAGAGCACGCGGTCAAATATATCGCTGACATTGGTCATATTGAAGTTGCCACACATCAGCAGGTTGCGCGAGCGCCAATTGTTTCTCCGGAGGAACGGATGGCAGTAGGAAATACCACTTTTACCAGTGGTGGAATACCGGAGGTGACCCATGTAGATCTCACCGAGGAAAGGGGCGAAATGTTCGATCTCCTCCGGGGAGGCATCCGCGAGGCCGAAAGATGCAATCTTGGTATTGACCTCACCGAAAATATTCTGTATAGCATCCTTTCCGAGTGCCCTCTCACGAAAGACGTATTCATTACCGGGAACAGGATTAAGTTTCACAACTCCGATTCCGGCCGCTTCCTGCCCTCGGTTGTGCTGCTTCTCCATGAGGAGATAGAGCTTCCCGAGACCATAGGTCCAACTTCCATACTTTCTCCGGTAATAATCAAGAGGTTTGAGGAGACGAACCATGGCGACTCCACACTCATGTTTCAGGATTTCCATAATGTATGCAAAATTTACAAAATGTTATATCAGCACTACAAAAATTACTCGCGATAATAGACTCGCTTGACACGTTCGGAGACAGAAGTGAGCACCTCATAGGGGATAGTGCCGAGTGTTTCGGCAAGCGTATCGACCGAAATGGTCTCACCGAACACCTCCACGCGGTCACCGACTGCAACTCCGGGCACATCCGTCACATCAATCATGCAGGCATCCATACAGATACTCCCGATCGTGGGACACAGGACACCACGCACATTGAAGGACGCCTTCCCATACCCGAGATGACGGTTCAGACCGTCAGCATAACCGATAGGAACGGTAGCAACTACAGACTCACGTGTCAGTCGGCCGCGACGGTTATAACCGATAGTCGTCCCCGCCGGCCATTTCTTCAACGAAATTATGGTGGTATGCAGAGCGGAGACAGGGCGCAATGCACTCTGAGATCCATCGTTCATGGTGCGAACCCCATAAAGCCCGATACCGAGTCTAACCATATCAAGCTGATGATCAGGGAAACGGGTGATACCTGTAGAATTGAGAATGTGGCGCAGGATATGACGTTCGGGAAACGCTCCCAGAAGCATGTCACAGCACTTGGCGAAATATTCAAACTGTCCGCGTGTATAGTCGTCCTCCATCGGGTCATCCGCAGCACAGAGATGAGAGAAGATTGACCTGGGGACTACACGGTCAGTGCTTCTAAGCACTTCAATGACTTCAGGAAGGGTCTCAAGACGGAATCCGAGACGGTGCATACCGGAATCTATCTTAATATGGACAGGATAATTCCTCACATCGTATCTCTCTGCTTCCCTGATAAGCCTGCGAAGGAAATCAATGCTATAAATCTCAGGCTCGAGACGGTTGTCAAAAAGAGACTTGAAATTATCCACACTGGGATTAAGCACGATGATGGGCATTGTGATCCCGGCATGACGGAGATCGGCACCCTCGTCATAGACAGCAACAGCGAGATATGCCGCTCCCTGAGTCTGGAGCGTACGGGCGAGTTCGTGAGAACCTGCACCATAGCCCGAGGCTTTGATCATACAGCAGATACCGGTCGTTGGTCGGATGAGGGACCGGAAATAATTGAAATTGTCGACTACGGCATCAAGATTGATCTCAAGCACCGTGCCGTGCTGACGAGCCTCGAGCATCTCAACGAGAGGTCTCAGATTCTCCTCCGATGAGCCCTTGACCAGAATCAGTTCTGAGACGAAAGATTCAGGATGGAGTTGCTTCACGCTCTCCGGTACAGACTTAAAAAAGAGAGTTCCGGCAGGAAAGACCGAAGCGTGACGACAGATCTCTTCCCCTATACAGATGACACGGTTAAATCCTTTCGCAGCAAGCAGCGCGGCAGCCTTGCGATAAAGAGCAGCCCGGTCAGCAGAGGGATCGTCGGTGAGAGAGCCGAGAATAATGGTATTGACCAATCCTGAAGATTCGCGGCGACTCGTGAAATCAAGAGCCTGCGCGAGTGAAGGCAGATCGGCCGTATAGGTGTCATGAACCAGCATACACCCGTTAAGCCCTTCTATTAACTCCAGTCTCGTATCAACCTCTTTCAAGCCCGGCATCCGTGACTCGATTGCATCCACGGATTCACCGAGAATGAGCATGACAGCGAGTGCACTTATAGCATTCTCGATGTCAATTTCCGATGTGAAAGGGATAGAAAATCTACCTTGCTTTTCCCCCTGTTTCCAGACAAAAGCTATCTCAGTTGAGGAGGTGTGCTTATCGACCGAGGAAATGAATAGAGTCGCATCGGAATCTTTTCTTGACCAGTCAATTTTTTCCGGTCCAGCCGGTATAGCCTCTGCAATCACATGATTATCGCGGCAGAAAACAACCTGACGGCAATGACGGAAAAGAGATGTCTTCTCCCTACATTTCTCCTCTATGCTTGTGAAACCCTCGCTGTGCGCGCCACCGATATTGGTGATAACCCCTATCGTTGGGCGGATCATTTGCTCGAGCACCTCCATCTCTCCGGGACGCGAGATTCCGGCCTCGATGATGGCGAGATCATGACTTGATGAGTCCATCTGCCAGAGTGAAAGGGGAACACCTATCTTTGAGTTAAAACTCCTCGGCGATCTGCTGATGGAATACTCCGGATGTATGAGAGCATTAATCCATTCCTTGACGGTGGTCTTGCCACGGCTTCCGGTCACAGCGATCACCTCTCCCCTGAAAGCCTCACGGCAAGTCTTACCAATCAGATGAAGCGCCTCAAGAGAGGATGATACTTTTAAGAAACATGCGTCCTCCATTCCGGCATTCTGATTATAATCCTTCTCAACGACGAAATTTCTCACTCCTTTTCCGTAGAGTTCGGGAATAAACTTGTGCCCGTCACCACTCGCTGTTCGCAATGCAAAGAATAGTGTACCGGCAGGATTTAACAAGGATCTACTATCGGTGAGCAATGTCTGGATTTTCTCGTCGCCACAACCGCTCAAGGGAACTGAGAGAATCTCAGATATATCTTTAATACTAATTTCCATAATTCAGAAATCTATTAAAAGCATCGTTAAGAAAAGGATATCGACGTATCACGTCCATTTCGGGCCAAGAAGTTACATCGCGGGGATCATTTGATCTGTGTGCGGCACGTCGGGTGAGACGCCGGGCAGATGCAGCAATTTCAGCAGTCGTATCGTCAAAAAAACATTCCCTGAATTTTTCATATATGTATTCTACGGCCTTGTCGGAAGGATGACGCATATCGTCGGCATAGAATCGGTAGTCCCTAAGATCATCCATCATGATCTCATAGGAAGGGAAATAGATAATTCCACCGTATCTCGAAGTCATTTCCTCCACCGCAAGATGAAGGATGGATTTTGACACAGTGTTGCTGTGAGCATCCGAGCCGGGATAACGAAGCGGACTGACTGACAGGATAATATCAGAATCAGGAGACATTTCCCTGATCATACGGACAGTGCGGTCAAGGCTTTCAGTAGTCTCCTGAAGGGACAGCATAGATTCACGGAAACACTTGCCTGACTGTTTATGACAGTTGGCCACCGGAAGATTGTCAGAAAGAAGATGAAAAACTCTGACTGTGCCAAGAGTAATAATCACAATGGGAGACTCGGCAAGACCGGTCCTGACCTGAGTGATCACATCATCAAAATTCTTCCGAAGTGAATCCACATCATGTCCCGCGATACGCGAGTGTGCATCAAACGAATAAAAGGAATCACCCTGACGGCAGAGTCTATCGGTGACACGACCTTCTCTCACCAGCCCAATCACCCTTTCAATCGATAAAGGATTATACAGAGGGCCGAAAGGATTGACAAAAGCATCAAAAAGATCGGAGAGGAGCCGATGCCCGATATTGTCAGAGAAGCATGACCCTATCAGGAGCACCGGACGACGATGGTTGAAAAGCCCGCGATATCCGGCCGGAAGGCGGATCTCAGTACGGAAATCCATCAGTTTCAGAAGGGAGCGTAGACCATTACAGCTCCTCCGCCGTAGGGATACAAGTAAAGGTATCCCCCACTAAGAATCCAAGTGAAATTCCATGTCTCGGTGGGGAAATAGACCGAAAGCTGATTGCCGATTATTTCCCATTCGATATATTCCTCACCGTAACCATCCTCGGCATAATATGTGCCTGAACCATCAGGGTAAAATTCAAATTCATTGTAGATCGCTCCCGGAGAGTCAACAAGATACCATCCTCCGACGATGGGTGCATTGTAGTAGGGATCGTCATCCGAGCATGAGGTCAGGCCGGATAATGTGAGTATGAGCATTATCACCGAGAAGGTGAAACGACGGGGAGAAGTAATGAGTTTTGCCATAACTTAAAATAAAGCGCAAAGGTAATAAATTGTCAGAACTGACGCAATATTTATTTAATGGGTCATAAGTTTTTTTACTTCATAAAGTACGCATCATTCATCTCAGAACAAGAGATGATGAACGCAATGAACGATGTGGAAAGCCGGCTGCGGAGAGTTCACGGAGATACCGGTCGTGACGACGCAGATCAAGGTCACAACTGAGCAGGATCGTATCTGCCCCCAATGTGCGGCCGAGATCAACCACATCGCCTCTGAATCCACGACACACGACGGCATAATCCAATCTGTCAATGACAGGATTGTTCGAGGATGTCACAAACTGGAGACGTTTGTCGCGGAAAACAATCACTTTCCCTTGACGGATCAGCGTCTCGCTCCGGTAGCCGTCAGGCAGAATATCAAGTCCTTTCAGACCTCTCTTAAGCATATACAAAGAATAACGCACCGAGTCACGGGAGATTTTCGTCTGAACCTGGGAGGGATGAGCGGTAGTGAATGAGAACAAATGGCCCTTATCACGAACAATCACGGACGTCTCAGAGTGGGATCTGGGAACATAAAGCTCGGCAGATGCATATTTTTCCCCTGTCAAATAGACGAGGGGGAAGCTGAACAGCACCAACGCTCCACAAGCGATAAGAAAAGCCATGCGCCTGCGATGGAGCCAGAGCCCAAATAAGACAAGGGAAATGAAATAGAGACACACAACCGAGGCCGGGATATAGATGCCTCCCCAAGCTCCGCCGGGAAGACTCTCGACAGAGCGGATAATTCCATCCATCGCTCCGTATAATTGATCCAGGAAAACATCAAGCCAACCGGTGGGTACTTCTAACGCTCTTAAGACAATCTTCACAACTCCTCCACCGAGAAGTGGCGGGAGAATAATAGCCGAGGGGATATTGCTAAAAAGGAAGAATGCAGGGAAATGATGGAAATGAAAGGCGGAAATCATACCTGTGCCAAGCATCGCGGCCAAAGGGACGGTGACCATCATCATACCCCAACGACGGAGATCGTCCCTCCTTTTAAACGGATTCAGGACCTCGGCAAAAACAATAATCGACAGTACCGCAAGAAAAGAGAGTTGAAACCCGAGGGAAAAGATAGATAAAGGGGAAAAGAAAAGAATGAAAAGAGCCGCGATACAGAGAGCATTGACAGGTGTCCATTCACGCTCTATCATAATCGTGATAATGAAAACCGAGCACATGATCACTGATCTGGTAACTGACGGAGTGAGACCGGTCATGACCGCGAACGCCCATAATGCAATCAAAGTCACAATAGATGCAACCCGATGGAATCCAAACAAAGCCAAAGGGAAAAGGATAATGGACAACACAAGCGCAATGATAGCGACATGCAGCCCGCTGAGAGCGAGAAGATGAGCAAGTCCGACCCGGGAAAAAAGATCGCGCTGGGTTGAGCGAAGGACATCGCGCTCCCCGGTGAGAGTAGCAATGAGAAAATCGGTAGCCTCCGGGGAGATCGTGCCCTCAGCCAGGAGAGAAGCGACATCCACACGAAGCCTACGCACGTCATTAAGAATACCCGGCTCGGGAGAAACCGATTTCACACTATCCGGAACAATATAACATTCTCCCACAACTCCACGACGTCCGAGCGACTCATTATAATCAATCTCATCAGGAAGATCAGCGGAGTGAGAAAGCGGAAGGATCTCTGATATAAAACTGACCCGGTCACATTCAGAGATACCGATACCAAGTGTGGGGAGTAAGGCATTTACAAGGAATTTCTCACAAGACCTACCCTCACATGAATCAACATCAATGATAAGAACCTGCATTGCACCCTGCTCACTTTCATCCCTGACCACTCCGGAGTAAAGCCGGTCATGATCACTTGTGTCAACAGGCAGATTGCCGGGGGAGCGGAGGAAGGCAACCAAATATCCTGTCACAAGACCAAGAAGGACAAGCGCCGCGATCCTTCGACGCAGGAAATATGCGACCAACGAAAGAATTGCCGCTATGACGACAAACCATCCCGACCAGCCCACGAGAAAGCATAACGCAATTCCGAGGATGAACGGGATGGTAAACGGAAGGAGAGGGAAACGGGACATCAGTCAATAGTGGCCATCACCACAAAGAAACTGCTGACTCCGATTATGATCCAAAGAGCAACCGCAAGCACAAAGGGCTTGACTCCGACAGCCTTGACAGTCTTTATCGAGAGGCCGGCTCCAATGAGGAAAAGGGTGAGTACGAGGCCTTTCTTGGCAAGGTAGACGAGCGTAGCAGTGAGCCACTCAGGGAGAGGAAGGTAGGTGTTGATAACCATTGCAAGAATGAAGAGGAAAATGAACCAGGGAATGGAGATCTTGCCTTTTCCTTCACCCTTCTTGTCACGGAAAATCAGCATAGTGAAAAGCGCAAGAGGAATGATCCACAACGCGCGAGTGAGCTTGATGAGAGTGGCCAGACGCAACGCCTCAGGCCCATAAGCATCTCCGGCACCAACGACAGATGAGGTGTCATGAATTGCAATGGCAGCCCAAGTGCCAAACTGCGCCTGTGACATTCCGAAAAGTTCTCCCAACGGGGGGAAGATAAATAGTGCGATGGCGTTGAGCACGAAGACCACTCCGAGGGAGACAGCCATCTCATTATCGTCAGCCTTTATAACAGGTCCAACCGCAGCGATAGCGCTACCTCCGCAGATAGCTGTACCGGAAGATATGAGATAGGAGGTCTTGCGATTAATGGTGAGCCACCATCCCAGGAGGGTGCCTATCACCATTACACCGACAACTGACACAACCGTGAAAAGCATTCCCTCGCTACCGCTACGGAGCGACTCGATGAGATTCATGCCGAACCCGAGTCCGACAACCGACGCCTGAAGAAGATACTTTGAAGTCTTCTTGTTGAACTTTGGATAAGGGCACTTAAAAATCATGGCATAGACCAAGCCCAAAAAGAGTGCAAACCAAGGAGCGACGGCAATGCCGCTATAAAAAAGGTCTACAGGAAGTACCACCATTATAATAAGCAGCACATAGAATATTTTTGCCGGAGATTTCATGACAATGATTTAAGACATTACTTATTCCAGATTTTCCACGACTCAAACGCCTGCAGGAGCAACATCTCGAGACCGTTCTTGGTCTCGGCCCCATACTCGGCCGCCTTCTTCATGAAAAGCGTCACATCGGGATTATAGAGGAGATCATAGCAAAGATGCTGGGGTGTGAGATACTCATAGGGAATATCGGGGCACTCGTCAACATGAGGATACATGCCGAGAGGAGTGGTATTGACAATAACCTTATGGGATTCAATTATCTCCGGGGTAAGATCAGCATATGTAATGACACCCTTGCGCGCCCTGCGGGAGACAAAGCGGTATTCCACGCCGAGAGTCTCAAGGCCACGAGCAACAGCTTTGGAAGCCCCACCGGTACCAAGAATCAGAGCACGTTTCCTGTCGGGTCCGAGAAAACCCATGATACTGTCGCGGAAACCGATCACGTCACTGTTGAAGCCCTTAGTACGAACGATCCCCTCTGCCTCTCCGCGGATGATCTTTATGACATTGACCGCACCGATAATGCGGGCCTCCTCGTCAAGATCGTCAAGATAAGGGATAACCTGCTCTTTGTAAGGGATGGTCACGTTGAGTCCGGAGAGACCGGGAGTGTCACTGACGACACGCTTCAGGGCTCCAATCTCGGGAAGTTCAAAATTAACATATTCCGCGTCAATATTCTCAGCGGCAAACTTGTCGTTGAAATAACTCTTTGAAAACGAGTGAGTGAGGGGGAACCCAATCAGTCCATACACCCTGTGTTGCTCTAAGTCCATTGAAGAAGCGATTTAATCAAAGTGCAAAAGTATAAAAAATTGTTTCCCGATGCAAAATATATTGAAAAGTGAGAGTGAATAATTTTAAACGCTGTAGAACCGGAGTAAGATTTATGGTGGGAAATTTGAATTATCGCATCAAATTAAGTAACTTTGAGCCAAATTTATGAGAATCGCAATCAATCAAGAGGGATCAAACCTTAAACACGAATACTGAAAAGAAACTTAAATAAGATATAAAACATGGTAAACTTCTCACTTGAGGGCAAGGTAGCCCTTGTCACCGGAGCGGCTTATGGTATAGGACTCGCCATAGCACAGGCATTCGCCGAGGCCGGAGCAAAAATCGTTTTCAACTGTTCCCGTCAGGAGACCGTGGACCGCGGCCTCAAGGCATACAAGGAGCTCGGGATCGATGCAAAGGGTTATCTCTGCGACGTGACCGACGAAGAAGCTGTCAAGGCTATGGTGGCTGATATAGAAGCCACAGTGGGCACAATAGATATCCTTGTTAACAACGCCGGTATCATCAAGCGCATCCCCATGGAAGAAATGGCCGTTGAGGATTTCCGTCGAGTTGTAGACGTCGACCTCGTCGCTCCTTATATCTGCGCAAAAGCAGTCATCCCCGGTATGATCCGCAAGGGACACGGCAAGATCATCAACATCTGTTCAATGATGAGTGAGCTCGGACGCGAGACCGTCAGCGCCTATGCTGCAGCCAAGGGCGGATTGAAGATGCTGACCCGCAATATCTGCTCGGAATATGGCGAGCACAACATCCAGTGTAACGGCATCGGCCCGGGCTACATCGCCACAGAGCAGACCGCACCGCTGCGCGAGCGTCAGGCCGACGGTAGCCGTCACCCCTTCGACCAGTTCATCATCTCCAAGACTCCCGCCGCACGCTGGGGCACACCCGAGGATCTCA
>CAZOOY010000020.1:8008-19495 GCA_964581555.1 uncultured Staphylococcus sp. | reverse complement strand
AGCCCTTCTTGATGTGGGTGCGGTAGTCGAGCATGGTGGGGATAGCGCGGTCAACGTGGCCGAGAGCACTCTCCTTGACGATGACAAGAGTTGCACCGGCGGGACCGAGGTTCTTCTGGGCACCTGCGTAGATGAGGTCATACTTGGCCACGTCGACAGGGCGGGAGAAGATATCGCTTGACATGTCGGCCACCAGAGGCACACTCACATCGGGATCCTTGCGGAGCTCGGTGCCATAAATGGTGTTGTTGGTGGTGATGTGGAGGTAGTCAAGATCGGAGGGAACGGTGTAGTCCTTCGGATAGAAGGTATAGTTGGCATCCTTGCTGGAAGCGAGGACCTCAACATCGCCGAAAAGACGGGCTTCCTTGATGGCGTTTGCTGCCCATGTACCGGTGTCGAGATATCCGGCCTTGGTGCGGAGCAGGTTCATGGGAGCCATGCAGAACTGCAGGCTTGCACCGCCACCGAGATAGAGGACGTGGTAGCCTTCGGGCACTTCGAGAAGTTCCTTCACGAGAGCCTGAGCCTCGTCCATCACTGCCACAAATTCCTTGCTGCGATGGGAGACCTCGAGGATCGAGAGACCGGTGCCTGCGAAATCATTGACGGCATCGGCCGTGTGCTTGATAGTGTACTGACTCAGGATCGAGGGACCGGCATAGAAATTATGTTTCTTCATATCGGAAATGTTGAAGTAGGTTTTTTATACTTTAGACCGCAAATATACGACAAAATCTCCAATCTAACATCCGATTGGAGAAAAATTTCTCCAATTATGGAGTGTGTCAGCTATTTTGGGAAGGATTATCCACAATCATTAATGACGTTCAGAGCTCTTTGATCCATGTACGGAGCTCATGTAAAGCCTGGTCGTGGTATTTGAAGGTGGGTTTGTAGCCCCAACCGTGACCTCCGGAGGGATAAATATGGAGCGAGGCGGGCACGCCGTTGTCGATCAGCGCCTGATAGTAGCGCAGACTATTGGCCGCGGGCACCGCCTTGTCATCGCCGCTAAGCATGATGATGGCTTTCGGAGTGTCAGGCTTGACCTGCAGTTCGGAGGAATAGGTTTCCTGTTTCCCCTCGGGTGGATTCTCTCCGAGAAAACCTTTATGTGTCCCTTTATGGGTGATGGCGGGATCAAGAGAGATGACGGGATAGAAGAGTATCTGGAATGCAGGATGGCAGTGCTCGGTGGGGTGTGTGGCCATGGTGGCTGCAAGATGGCCACCGGCGGACGAGCCCATGATTCCGATGCTGTCGGGTGAGAAACCCCAGGCCGAAGCGCTGTCGGTCATGATTTTGAACGCGGCCTCAACGTCGGACATCGGGATGGTGTGATCGCCGTCAGGCATGGAGTATTCAAGCACTGCATAGGCTGTGCCCGTCTCCGTGAAAAACGGCGCCCAGTTAAAACCCTCGTGATAGACCGCGAGATGAGAATAGCCTCCGCCGGGGAGAGCCACGACGGCTTTGCCGTTTTCAAGACGCTCGGGAGGGAGACAGACGGTGAGTTTGGGATTGGTGTATTCAATGATGCGCGGACGTTGTGCGAGCAAAGTGCCTGCGCTCATGGCGGCAATCACCACCATGAGGCAAATGGAGCGGAATAAGTTTGTCATGGTATTGCTATATAGGGTTGAGGTTTACCAGTCGAAACCTAATGTGATACCGAGGGCATTCAGAGAGCAGTTGGACGCGTAACTGCGATAGTAGTTGGAGGTGAGGAACTGATAGCTTAGACCGATATTGAGGCCCTGCTTGCCTGATTCGTTGAGGGGTACTCTCATGCCGATGGCGGGCCGCAGGTAGAAGGAGCCCGAGTTGGTAAGGTAGCCGTTGTCGATCTCGATGTAATCGTTGCCGATGAGGAATGCGCCTCCGAGCCTCAGATCGATGAACATGGTGACGTTGCCGGGACTGCCTATGTTGAAGCGGAAATCGGAATAGAGCGGGATCATCCAGGCCGTCTTGCGGGTACCGCGGTCAGGATCAAAGTTGTCGCCCGGTCGCAGCGTGAAGGAGGGATGCTCCGTTTTGGCGAAAAGCACGTCAACGCCTGCACCGACACCCATGAAGAACCAGGAGGCATAGCGGAAGCCCTGAGTGGTGGTTAGTTCGGCGAAGTCGGCGCGACGATTGCCCACACCTGCCACATAGGAGGCGTCGACATATCCCTTGTAGTTCAGCCCTCCCAAGAGAGCGGGTCGTATCAGATCGGGGATGTGGCTTGCTATCTGATAATACTGTGCGCTGGCACTCCCGGCGGAGATGAGGAGTAGCGCGAGCAGGACGAGATGACGGATCTTTTTCATATGCGTTCAAGTACAGTGCCCACGAGATCGTAGACGGCGTTTTTGTAATTGGGATTGGCTTCGGTATTCATGCGGTTGGCTATGATGGAGCAGACGGTCATGGCCCGGTGGCCCATGAGACGTCCGAGACCCTGAAGAGGTGCGGATTCCATCTCATAATTGGTGATCCGGCGGCCGTTGTGGCTGAACTCCTCTATGTGTCGGTTGAGGTCGGGATTGGCAAGAGGGAGACGCAGTTCACGTCCCTGGGGTCCATAGAAACCCACCGCCGAGATGGTGTTGCCGCGCACCATGTCGTCACGTCCAATCTGATTGACGAGCTCTTCGTCGGCATTGACCACATAAGGACGAGCCCATAATGGATTCCACCCCACTGAGTCGCAGAGAGCATTCTCGAAGTCAAGATCGGCCACCTCATTACGTCCGGCATAGTAGTTGAGCACGCCGTCGAATCCGATGGATTTCTCAGCTATCACGGGGGTGCCGATGCGAAGCTCCGGCTGTAGCGCGCCGGAGGTACCGATGCGCACCAGTGTGAGGCGTCTCTTGTGGTCCTTGACCTCACGGGTAGAGAAATCGATATTGGCGAGCGCATCGAGCTCATTGATCACGATGTCTATGTTGTCAGGACCGATGCCGTGACTGAGACACATGATAGGTTTGCCCTGATAGGTGCCTCCGATGGTGTGAAATTCACGTGACTTAACCTCAAAGTCAGTTGTATCGAAAAAAGATGCCACCATGTTGACACGGTCGGGATCGCCGACAAGGATCACTCGGTCGGTGAGCTGCTCGGGACGCAGATGGAGATGAAACACCGAGCCGTCAGGATTGATGATGAACTCGGAAGAGGGGATGACTTTCTTTTCCATGATATGAGGGTATTTTGTTACTTCATAGATAGAGCCGGGCGATAGCGGCCACCCGGGATGGCGAGGAGAAGGTCACGGAACTCCATGTCGATGAGGAGCCCCATGAGCCGGGGGAGGGGGATGTTGACAGCCACGGCTATATCGTTGAGCGTAGCTTCACCTTTGCGGGCGAGCACATCGGTGACCGCTTGCTCGTCGGGGGTAAGCTCGACGAAAAGTTCCTGCTGTGTACCTTCATCGGCTTTCACGGGCCATCCCATCGCTTCGATTACATCATCGGCCGACGTGACGAGCTGGGCCACACATCTTGAGATGAGAGCATTGCAGCCGCGTGAATACCGGTCGTTTATTCGCCCCGGGAGGGCAAACACATCCCGCGAGTAAGCCGATGCGAGGCGGGCAGTGACCATCGCCCCACCTTTGGTGTCACTCTCAGCCACCACCAGGCAGTCACATAGGCCGGCCACGATGCGGTTGCGGGCAAGGAAATTTCCTTTATGTGTGGCGTCGACGCTCCGATAATCCGTGATGAGCATTCCCCCGTTTCGGATCATACGGGCGGCTATGTCACGATGAGTGGCGGGATAGATTGTGTTAAGGCCGTGCGCAAGGACTCCGGCCGTGGGAACACCAGCATTGAGAGCAGCCTTGTGGGCGGTGACGTCAATACCATAGGCTAGCCCGCTCACGATCACAGGAGGCGTCGCAAGGCGTTCGGCTAATCCGGCCACAAGGCGTTCGACGAATTCAACCCCGTAGGGTGTGGCATGGCGTGTCCCGACGATCCCGACGAAATGAGAGCCGTTGAGATCGCAGTCACCGAGGGTATAGATCATGAGGGGTGCATCGTCGCACTGCAGGAGACGTTGCGGGTAATCTGGATCGGTGAAGTAGAGCGGACGAATGTGGTTTCGCGTGATGAAATCAACCTCTTTCTCGGCCTCACGAAGCGCACGGGCACGCATATCATCGGCAAAAAGGCGGTTGCGGAAGCCCACCACCGAGGCAAGTGCATCGGCAGAAAAGGAAAAGAACTGTTCCTCCCCGCCCGTGCGCGCGAGAATGTCACCCGCAAGTCGGGGGGTGAGACTACGCAGTGAGGCGAGTGCTACGCGATGGAGCAGTCCGTCGTCGGTCATTTCAGAGATAGTTTTTAAAAGCTTCAGCCAGCAGGTCGCCACGAGTGAGACGCCCGTTCTCGAGACATACCACCGTGACCTCGGCCTTGACTACAGGAGCGCCGGTGGCGGCGTTGGAAATGTTTTGGTCAAAGATGAAACGTGCACCGTCACGCCTCATTGTCAGACGGGAGACCATAGAATCGCCGGGGCGTAAAGGTGAGAGATACTCTATGTCGATCTTCCTCACCACCGGGTCAATGCCGCGCAACTGCATGGCCCGGAACGAAGTCCCGGCCTTCTCGCAGAATTCATGCCGGGTGAGCTCGAGATAGTGCAGGTAATTAGCGTTGTTGACTATTCCCTGCGAGTCCGTCTCATAGTCGCGGACCTTTATGACTGTTTCAAATTCACGCATTATAGAGGTATCGTTTGATAGATCTTTTCGGGGTCTTCTCGAATTCGTTTGCTATGAGCTGGATGCGATCTATCTGCTCATAAGGGGCCACGAGCTTGTTGAGATTCTTGCGGACACCTTCCATCACGTCCTCGAGGCTTGAGGTCGACACCTTGTCGCGATCCATGGCCTCATAGTCAGGGTAGACGAGGGCCACGAGGTGTTTTCCACGCTCGACGACCAGACTCTCCGCCACATAAGGCATATTGTTGAGTTTGGCTTCTATCTCCTCCGGGTAGATGTTCTGTCCGGAGGCACTAAGGATCATGGTCTTGTAGCGGCCACGGATGAAGATGGTACCGTCGGGCGAGCAGGTACCCATGTCGCCGGTGTGGAGCCATCCCTCTGCGTCGAGGGCTGCCTCAGTGGCTTCGGGATTCTTGTAGTATCCCTCCATGACGTTCTCGCCCCGCACACAGATCTCACCCTGCACTTTGGCCGGATCAGTGCTTCCGGCAATGCGGGTCTCCATGGTGGGGAGGGTACGGCCGGAGGAGCCGGGGATGAATTTCCTCCAGGGGGTGTAGCTGATGAGGGGACCGCACTCTGTCATGCCGTAGCCCACGGTGAAGGGGAAGCCTATGCGATGGAGGAATGCTTCCACCTCATGATTGAGGGGCGCGCCACCCACGATGACTTCTTCAAATTCACCTCCGAGAGCCTCGATGAGCTGATTGCGGATACGACGGTAGATAACCTTGTTGAGACCGGGCACCTTGAGCATCCTGCTGATGGCCGGCTTCTCCAGCACAGGACGGAGCTTGTTGCGGTAGATCTTCTCAAGGATGAGGGGCACGCAGATGATGAGGTTGGGTTTAACCTCGGCGAAAGCCTTGAGCAGAAGCTTTGGAGTCGGGAGCTTGCCGAGCACGGTGATGTGGGTGCCGACGGCGAGGGGGACAAGCATGTCGAACGCACAACCGTAGGCATGGGCCAGCGGGAGGAAGGCCACATTGCGGGAGCCGCGGTAATGCAGGCGTGACTTGATGCCGAATCTCACGTTGCCCCCGAGGTTGCGCAGCGTAAGCATGACTCCCTTGGAGAATCCGGTGGTACCGGAGGTATAGTTTATCTCGGCCAGTGCGCTCTCGTCTATCTCAGGGTAGTCGACATCCGATGCCGTATAGCCGTGGGGATAGAGACGGCGCATCTTATCGCTCAGGCGTGAGAGGGTCTTCTCGGCCTGATGTCCGCCCGAGGGGTGCTCGGCCAGCACGGCACGGCGGTCAAGCGAAAATACAGCCTTGATCTTGGGGAGTTTGCGGAACTCCATGTTCTCGAAGATGTGCTCGTTGACGAAAAGCATCACGCTCTCCGAGTGGTTGATGATATGCATGGCGTCCTGCACGTTGAAGTCATGGAGGACCGGCACGATAACGGCTCCGTAGGTGAGCGTAGCCATATAGATCTCCACCCAAGAGATGGAGTTCTTGCCCATGAGAGCTATTTTATCGCCCCTTTTTACTCCGCATTCCTTGAAGAGAAGATGAGTGGCTGCAATGCGTCGGGCAAGGTCAGCGTAGGTCATCGTGGCCCCTCCGCCAAACTCACTGAGAGCCTTCAGGTCCCAGTTCTGGCGGAATGACGAGGCATATATCTGAAGAATATTTTCCTTGTTCATCTGATCGTTGAAAGTGTTTCACATATTATAACGTTGACTTACAGAAGATTGTTCTGCCTCACCGTGACAATATGCGGACCCTCCGCCGGGCGGGGCTGTCGATCCCGGCGCTCTAAAGGCAAAAATAACTAAAAATCACCGTAATGCAAAATTTGAAATGCATAAAAATCCCCGGCCATCTCACACAATACGAGCGGCCGGGGATATGGCTGAAGGGGAATAGGAAAATCTATCAGAGTTTCTTCATGACTTCCTGGACGGGAGCGTTCTCGGGATCGAGCTCGAGTACCTTGGAGAAGTAGTCACGAGCAGTCACGTTGTCCTTGGAGTTCATGTAGTAGGAACCGAGACGCATGTAGGCGGTCATGTAGGCATCCTTGTATTTCTCCTTGTTGGAGGGGTCAGCGTCAAATGAGGTGAGCATGTCCTGATAAGTCTGGATGAGCTCGGGGGTGGTGTCGGCACCGTCTCGCACCATCAGGAGAGTGGCCTTGTTGCGGAAGAGGGGACCCTTGTTGGCAGCCTCAGCGAGAGCGAGGTCGATGTACTTGATGCCGTTGTCAGCTGCCATTTTGCGCTCGTCGGATCCCTCGGGGAGTGAAAGACCGAGGTTCTTGTAGCGGTTGGAGAGGATGAAGTAGTCGTTGAGCGAAGCATCGCCGGCATCGACAAACTTCTGCATGTATTCTACGGACTTGGCGTCGTTCTCGAGCTTGTTGTACATCTCGGAGATCTCGGCAAGCACCTGTTTGTTCTTCTCGGGGTTGAGGTTGTAGGCTGCCTCATAGGCCACGATTGCATCCTCGGGGCGGTTGAGGTGATTGAGAATGTCGGCATAGGTGGTGTAGTCGGTAGCGGTAAACTTAGCTCCGTTGTGAGCGAAAAGCTTCTTGCCTGCTTCCTCAGCGCCGGGCCAGTCCTCGAGGGCTGCCTTGTTGAGCATCACCATACGCTGCATGTAGAGGTTGTTGGGATCCTTGGCGAGTACCTGGTTGGCCATGTCGAGAGACTCGTTGTACTTCTTGCCGAAGAAGAGGAGGCCTGAGTAGCGCTGCTCGTCACGCTGGAAGTGGTTGGGGTTCTTCATGTACTTGCCATACTGCTCGGCCGCACGGGTGAACTGGTTGTTGTCATAGTACTTCTCGGCGAGCTCGCTCTGAGCGAGTGCGGAGTTGGGGAGCTTCTGGTTGAGCTCGACGAGCTTACCGATGGCAAACTCGGAATTGACCTTGTTGTAAAGGTTGGAATACTTCACGTATGCCTCGGGGTTGATATTGCCTGCCTCCTCGTCATAGATCATGGCCTGCTCGTAATAGCCGGCTGCCATACCTTTGTCGAGATTCTTTGCGAGGTCACCCTGAAGCACATATACCTTGGCTTCCTTGTTCTTGGACACCTTCATCGCATCAGCGATAAACTTGTCGATCTGCTTGGCGTAGGCCACGGGATCGACGTTAGAGTAAGCGCGGGCGATTGATGCCATTAGGGCGGCGTCTTTCTTTGAGGTGGCGAGGGCAGCCTTGAACTGCTTCTCAGCCTCGGCCTTGTCGCCTGACTTGAGGGCGATCTCACCGAGACCAACATAGTTGTAGCCATAAGCGGGATCTGCCTCGATACCTTTGTTGAAGTAGGCTGCGGCGGCCTTGAGGTCGGCTTTGTGAACCTCGTCGGTGATCTCATCCTGCCAGTCGTGCATGCTGAGTTCGCCGAGATAGAAGTTTCTCACGGCCTTGTCGGTGGCATTGTCGCCTGAAGCTTTTTCAAGAATGATCTTTGCTTTGTCAAAACGGTCGGCGTTATAATAGTCCACGCCGTCCTGATAGCCCTGGGCGAGAGCGACCAGAGAGAAGCCTCCGAGAAGGAGGGAAGTGATGCTGCGTAAGTTCATCGATCGGTTTATTAGAGTTTTTTATTTTATTTTCGGTGGTAGAGGTAATCTATCAACGGCGCGGGGGCACCTTTTATTGTGGAGGAGCCCCCGTCCGTGTAGGGCTGATATCGTTAGGGCGAGTTGAACCGTAGGCTCACTCCACACTCACCATGCGGGGACGCACCGTGGCGGGGAGGATACCGGTCATCTGTATCAGCTTCTGACCCTGGAATCCCGTGACGAAGCTGTAGAAGCGATGTGTCACGGTGCCTCCCGGAGCAGTGGAGATCATATAGACAGAACGGTAGAGGGGATAGGACCCGTCGAAGATATATGCCTGATAGGGCTTGTAGGCGGTGACTTCGCCGTTGCCGCGTATCTTGAGCACCTTTACGTCAGAGTTGAATTCGATGGCGGTGGTATCGCTCTTCTCGACAGCCTGTGCGAGCTCCTCAACTGATTTCTGGCGACCGGAAAGATCGCTGGAAACCCAGCTGACTCCTATGATACCCACGGCATTCTTGTTTTCGGCAACAGCCTTGAATACCTCGGGATTGGACTTGACGGCAGCTACATTGGGCCCGAAGGGCTTGCCTCCCATGATGGAGTCACGCATGTAGCTCACGGTAGAGGAACCCTGATGGTCGAAGATCACGTCGATATCGCCGAGCTTGCAGGGCACGACCTGATCCCAGCGTGTGACCTCTCCGGAGAGAATCTCTGCGATCTCTTTCTTGCTGAGTATCTCCACGGGGTTGTTGGGATTGACGATCAGCGCGAGAGCATCTACGGCTATCTTCTGCTGGTGGACAATCTTTTTCTTGGATCGGAGCCATGAGAGTTGCTGCTCGGTAAGCGGGCGGGTCACTACCGCACCCTTGATGGACCCCATTGCCATAATGGAGTCTATGGCAGCGTTCTCGGGCATATAGATGGCTATGACATCCTCCTTGGGGTAGATATATTCATAGACGTTGACTTCCTGCTCCATGATATACTCGAAGGATTCGTCGCAGGCTATCTTGGCGATGGGGGGAGTGGCGGGCTCTTTCTTGCCGCTGCATGACGCAAGAACGGCGACTGCCATCAAGGCAGCGGAGACACGCGCTATAACGGATTGAAGTGTTTTTCTCATTGTGGCTTGTTCCGGTGGTTAAGGTAAGTGGGGTATTACGGTCGGGTGAGACTCAGTTCACTCCTTATCGTTACCGTAGCCGGGATCAATGCCGGCAAACTGTCTGTAGGCTCGCCAGATACCGTAGGCCGTGAAGAGGATTCCGCCTGCCCATTTGACCCATGCCCAGGTGGGGAAAAGGATGTCGAAGTATCCGCAGAAGAAAAGGATTCCCACGCCGAGATAGATGACGATCATGATGATGCCAAAGAGATTTCGCATGGTCTTGGGGGTGCCGGTGTTACGTTGAGCGCTCATAGTTAATATAGTTTAAAACGTTAATTTATTATTCTTAATAAATCAACAATTCACCTCTCCTTAAAGTTCGGATAAGGGTCTCAGGGCGTAAAATTAACAAAAAAATCTTTAGGTCAAAAATTCCGTGAGGACGTTAAACTCATTTAACACTAATTTGATTCATAAATCGGGGTAGAGTTACGTTATCATATATTATGAATATACCTTTGGCAGAGCGGCTTCGTCCTCGCTCGCTCGACGAATATATAGGTCAGACTCATCTTGTCGGAATCGGTGGAATCGTGCGTCGCATGATCGAATCGGGAAAAGTATCTTCCTTCATCCTCTGGGGTCCTCCGGGAGTGGGGAAAACTACTCTTGCCCGAATTATTGCCAATACGGTCAAGGCTCCGTTCTATACACTTTCGGCTGTTAACTCAGGCGTCAAGGATGTGCGTGACGTAATTGACAAGTGCAAGCGAGATGCCGCCGACATGTTCACCGAAGGGCGTCCCGTGCTTTTTATAGATGAAATCCATCGGTTTAGCAAGAATCAGCAGGACAGTCTGCTGGGTGCAGTGGAGAGTGGAATAGTCACTCTCATTGGAGCCACTACGGAGAACCCCTCGTTTGAGGTGATACGCCCGCTTTTGTCGCGTGCTCAGGTCTACACCTTGCGTCCGCTTGAAGCGGAGCAACTGCAGGAGCTTCTGGACCGGGCTATTGAGAAGGACACTGTGCTTCGTTCCCATGGGGTGGATGTGAGGCAGACCACGGCTCTCTTTCGTTTTGCCGGCGGAGATGCCCGCAAACTCCTCAATATCCTTGATCTGCTCGAACAATCCACTCCTCAGGGTGAGACCATCGTGATAGATGACAAGACTGTGACCGAGCGTCTACAGGAGAATCCGGCTGTCTACGACAAGGGCGGTGAAATGCATTACGATATTATCTCGGCCTTTATAAAAAGTATCCGTGGAAGCGATCCTGATGCCGCCGTCTATTGGCTTGCACGTATGATAGAAGGGGGGGAGGAGCCTGAATTCATAGCGCGTCGTCTCCTCATTCTTGCAGCCGAGGATGTCGGTCTTGCCAATCCCAACGCACTTCTGCTGGCTAATGCTACTTTTGATGCTGTCCATAAGATAGGTTGGCCTGAGGGACGGATCCCTTTGGCGGAGTGCACGGTCTATCTTGCTCTTTCTCCCAAGAGTAATTCAGCCTACATGGCTGTTAATTCGGCTCTGGCGGAGGTGAGGGAGAGCGGCGATCTGCCCGTCCCCCTGCATCTCCGCAACGCTCCCACCAAGCTCATGAAGGATATGGGCTACGGCAGGGACTATAAGTATGCCCACGACTATCCCGGTAATTTCGTGATCCAGCAGTACATGCCTGATCAACTCGGCCACCGTGCGTTCTGGCAGCCGTGTGATAATCCGGCTGAGCAGCGCGCAGCTGAACTTCAGAATCGCCGCTGGTGCTCCGACATCGAGTCCGGTAAGGAGAAGTGATAACTTTTTTGTCTCGTATTGTTACATTTTCTCTTTTCCCACGTCTAAAGGATAGAGAATATTCTCCAATATACCCTTCCTCCCCTCTACATGATAACACCAATTTAACATCTATGAAACTAATTTCCCTGCTCCCGTTGCTTATTGCTCCGCTGATCATCTCTTGTAGCGGTGCCCAGGCTATCAACACCACTACGGATGCTGTCACTACGGCTACCCCCTCCAAGCGTTCCACCGAGGTCAGCCGTGACCTCAAACTCGGTTCATTCACTTCAATTGAAAATAATTCGGTTGTCTATATAAACTATA
>CAZOOY010000020.1:0-7908 GCA_964581555.1 uncultured Staphylococcus sp. | reverse complement strand
AAACTCGGTTCATTCACTTCAATTGAAAATAATTCGGTTGTCTATATAAACTATACCCAAAAATCCGGAGGAGTGAAAGCCACTCTCACCGGTGACCCTGAGATCCTCGACCGCATGGATATTCATGTAAAGGGAAGCAAACTTGTTGTTACCCATACAGGATACGAAAGTCTGAACCTAAGGGGGCGTAAAATAGTGCTTACTCTCTCAGCTCCCGCACTTTCAGAGGTAGTGATCAATGGTACAGGCGAATTCAAGTCATCATCAATGGATGTGGCCAACCTGCGCCTACAGGTGAACGGCACGGGAGATATCGACGTAAAGACTATAAAGTCTACCGATCTTTCACTCACCGTCAACGGAACTGGCGATATTGAAGTGGATCGTCTGCTGTGTAATACGCTTACGGCCACTGTCAACGGCACAGGCGATATTGAAAGTGAGAACGTTTCTGCCACGAGTGTCAGAGCCGCTGTCAACGGCACAGGTGATATCGAACTGAAAGGCACGACCGGAAGTGCCTCTTACACCATGAGCGGTACAGGCTCGATTGATGCTTTCAATCTGAAGGCTACCGGAGTCGAGGCAACCAATACCGGCACCGGCTCTATCGGATGTAATGCTCAGACCAGTATAAATGCAAAAGTCACCTTTAACGGAGACATAACATATACGGGCAACCCCACTAAGGTCTATGTCTCGAAAGGTGTCAAGCACAAATAAGTAAAAATAGAAATGGTAAATAATTTACCCGGCTGCGGATTATCGCAATCCACGGCCGGGTAAAATTTTACTCAATCACTAATGAGAACTATTCGGTAGTAATAATTATCCGATTGCAAAGGTAGATACTTTCTGCAATGAGGGAAATACCTAAATTTCGGGATTTTTTCTCCCATTTTGTCGCCGGGATGTAATTGAAACTAATTAGAAGGACTCACTAACGTGAGAAAATGTAGTCGACGGGTCCTTCTGGCAGACATCCCGGTGACCGTAATCATTTTTTGAATCGGTCAGGAACTTTACTGAAGATTTTATTTATGCGGTCCATGTCAAACTTCTTGGAACGGTCATAGTTATAGATGCCGTTCTGCTCCTGCTCCACATCCGTAAGCTGCGTGTAGCAGTAACCGGACATATATGGGACAGCCAGGATAACATCAGTGAGGTTCTCAAGACGGGTGTAGAACTCTTCCAGTGTCTTGGGCCCTTCGCCGTAGCCCCAGGAATTATTGGCGAACTGCGCCCCGTCGATCCATTTTATACCGCCATATTCATCTATAAAGAATGGTTGGCCTCCGTAGGTGACTTCGCGGCTCGCGTCAAATTGAGGATATTTCCCATCCTTGATTTCAAAATACTGTGCGAACGTCTCGGGGTTCTGGTCATAATTGTGGACGGTCCATAGATCAGTGATCACGTGGTAATGACCGCTGGAATCATTTATGGGACGATAGTCAAGCTTTTTCGTGAGATTGTAGGCGTCGGTGATCAGACGGTCATGCTGCATGGCCGCGTCCGATTCGGCCGGGCGCTCCCACGTTTCGTTGAAAGGTGTCCATGCCACTATCGAGGGATGATTGCGGTCTCTCACCACTATCTCAGTCCATTCCGGGAGGAAATTGCGGGCGGTCTCGATGTTATTGACGATAGCACCCCAGCTTGAAGTCTCGCCCCATGTGAGGTAGCCGAGCTTGTCGGCCCAGTAGTGGAACCGTTCCTCGAATACTTTCTGATGCAGACGCGCTCCGTTGAATCCTGCCGCCATGCTCATCTCGATATCACGGCGGAGATCATCGTCGCTCGGCGCTGTCCAGATTCCGTCGGGGTAGAAGCCCTGATCGAGCACGAGGCGCAGGAAGTAAGGCTCATTATTAAGATAGAATATGTTGTCGGCCCAATGCACTTTGCGCATACCCGCATAGGACTGTACTTTGTCCACCTCTTTTCCTGAGGCGTCACGGGTGATGATGTCTATATCGTAGAGGAAGGGTGATTCCGGCGACCATGTCTTGGGATTCTTCACGGGTAGGTCAAGCTTCATGTTTGCAGCCACGGGCTTCCGTGTCTTGCTCACGATCTTTGAGCCGTCTTTCACGGTGACCTCCACTGTCGCGCCTTCAGCGAGATGACGCATCTTAGGCTCGACGATAAATGTGGAGTTGTCGAGATCAGGCACGACGTAGACGCTTTCAACTCCGTGGCGGTCTATGGGTTCCATCCAGACTGTCTGCCAGATTCCTGTCGTTCGGGTGTAGTTGCAGCCTGAGGAATGATAGCTTATCGACTGTTTGCCACCCATCTGTGTACCCTTGCGTGTGTCATCCTCAACGCGTATTACGAGATCGTGTTCCTTACCATCGTTGACGAAGTGGGTGATATCTATACCGAAAGAAGATGTTCCACCCCAGTGCCTACCTGCAAGTTCACCATCCACATACACGGCGCAGAAATAATCAACGCCCCCGAAGTTAAGCATGATGTCACGGTCCATCCACGCCTCCGGAATGCTGATTTTCCTGTGATACCACATGGCGGGGATGAAGTCCTTGTGCTCCACACCTGAGAGCTTGCTCTCGGGACAGAACGGGACAGTGATCTTATCGTCAAACCCCTTGCTGTTCTGCAGGCCTCGGTCCTTGCCGCTCTTGCCGAAGTCAAACGTGTAGCTCCACTCTCCGTTGAGATTCTTCCAGTCGGAGCGTTCAAGCTGTGGCCTGGGATATTCACTTCGGGGAACATCCGTGGCCGCGCTCGCATTAAAAACCTGTAGCAAATACAATAAGGCTGCTGACAGAAAGAGGCTTCTTTTCATGGCAATCGTTTTAGAGTGTTAATACAGTGATGATTTCGCAAAGATAGGAAAATTATTGTGTAATTCAAATAGATTGCCAAAATACAATAGCTCTTATTTGTTCGGATTTTCGGGAATCCTAAACAGTCTGATTGTGGAGCAGGGTGTGTCACTCCTTATTTTCAGGTATTTAATTCGGTTAGCACACAAAAAAATGCTGTGCCGATTTCTCGGCACAGCATCCGGTGTTCAGTCAGAGTATTACTGAAGGACTATTTTCAAAGCTTCTTCTGAAGGGGCACTGCAATGTTGCCTTTCAGGGTACCCCAGAGGTGCTCGATCGTGATGGGAACGATGATGTAAGCGTTGTCCACGAGGGCGGCACCTGTGTTCTGGAATGTCAGCTGACCATCCTGAGCTACAGAGACTGCAAGCTTGATGTCGGCGGGCTTGCGGACATTCTCAGTACCGGCGATATTGTCGGCGATGGTGATGTCGGCATCGGGTCCGAACTGTACGCTCTCGATTCCGTAGAAGTCATAGAGCTTGGTGTTCTTGCCATTCTTGTCGAATACTACGTTACCGTATGCGTCGGTGATGGTGTAGTAACCTGCGAGGGGGACGGTTACAGGCTCGCTGTTGTCCACAAGGGGCTTCTCGCTGTTCTCGGTGGAGAGGTAGAGCGGCTTGAGGATGTGGAGGTGGCTTGTACCGAAGGTAACGAGGTTGCCTGCGAGTTCACCGTTGAGGTAAGCGTTCCAGTCCATGTCGATGGTCTCCTCAGCTTCTACGAGAGCCTTACCTGCGGCATTGTTCTCGATCTCGAAGTGTACGCCGTCCTGAGCGAGGTTAGCCTGGTTGGCAGCTGTGATGCTGTAGGGAGTTGCGAAGGCGGTGGGGAAGACGAGGCTTGCAGGGCTTCCGGCCTCAACATCGAGCTCCATGTAGTATCCGGCGCAGTCAAGGAGACCGGTTACATAAGGATTGCTGCGACCCATGAGGATGTTGGTGTTGTATTCAGCCTTGCCACCCTCGTTAGGATTGGTCGGGTAGATGAGCATGGTCTCGTTGTTCCAGATGAGGTTATCTGTCTTGCCGAGCTTGGGCTGCTTGGTCTCATCGTTGGTGACGATGAAGCTGAGAACGATCGTGATCTTGCCGCGGGTTGTATTGGTCAGAGTGATGGTTGCAGTTACGGTCTTCACATCCTTAACTTCACCTACTTGCTCTGCGTTGACAACCCAGGTGATGGCGTTGGGTGCGGTCTTGTCGAAGTCGGCGGTTACACCCTCTTCCTCTGCATCCTCTGCGTAGTCACCATACTTGATGCTGATGGTGCCTTCCTGTACATAGTACTTGATGAACTCATCCTGAGTGAGGTAGCCGAGTTCCTCGGAACCACACTGGCTGAGGACGTTCTTCTGGAAGTCAGCCCAAGAGATGTTGAAGGTCTTTTCGCCGCAGAAGAGATCGGAAGCGAATGCTGCGTAGTCGATAGTGTATTCAGCCTCGTCGGCAGAGAGCTCAAGCTTGATGTAACGCTGATCCACAACTTTGTGGTTCTTGACGTCGAAGAGGGTTACAGCTACGATGGGAGTCATGCCGGGGATACTCTGAACGGAGTAGCCGGTGGGGATGACGGGAGAGAATGTGCTGCCCTCTACCTTGCCGAACATCTGCTGATCCACGCCGTCAACAAGATTCTTGCCCTTGGCGATATGGAATGCGAGGTCAAGGCCGTAAGCTGCGCGAGCCTCGGGAGTGTTGAGGGAAGCGAACCACTTGTTACCGTTAAGAAGGACGGCATTGGCGATCTCGAGGAGATCCTGTGAGCCGGTGTAGGGAACCTTTACGGTCTCGACTGTGGTGGTGTAAGCGGCTACAGAGTCGTTGAACTGCTTGGTGGCAACTTCTTCGCCTACCTTGCCGATCTGAGGAGTGAGCTGATACTCAGAGAGACGGACGTACTCTGAGAATACATTAGCCTCAGTCTCGTCTTCGAAGAGATGCTTCTTGGCAACGGGAACTTTGAGAGCCACGATGTTGATCTCGTTGGAGGCAAGACCCTTGTTGAAGAGATCATCGCTGGTCTTGACAACATTGAGGACGAGCTGGCCTTCATCGTTGATGGAAGCACCGCCTTCAGCCACCTGGATGAGGGGCTCGGCTGCTGCACGAGAGGTAGCGATACCGTCGACAAATGCGATGTTTGCAACATCGATATCATCGAGACCTACAGTTGAGGGGTTGAGACGATAGATAGCCTTGATGTCGGTAGAAGCCACGTTGACTGCTGCGCCGGTTCCTGCGGTCCAGTTGCTGTTGGCGGAAGCCTGAACCATGGGGACATACTGAATCGAAGAGAAGTCAATGGCGGGAATACCGTCAACATAAGCGGTGGGCACGAAGGTCACGCTTGAAAGACGACGGTTGAGGATCTGGCTGAGAGTGCTGAGGGCACCGTCGATACGTGTAATATCGGTGTTGATGCCGGTGAGGTCTGCCTTAACGTCAGCAAGATCTGCCTTAACAGTGTTGAGATCAGCGATTGACTGGGAGAGATCCATGCCCTCGAGAGCTGTGATGCGTGCGTCAAGACCGGGGATTGTGGTGCCGAGAAGTTCGGTCAGCTTGGATTCTGCATCGGCGATCTGAGTTTTGAGAGAAGAGATGTCGGCCAGTGCGGTGGTCTTGAAGTTTTCAAGAGCAGCGAGCTGGGTTTCGGTAGCCTGCTTGAACTGGTTGAGAGTCTCGATTGCAGAGCTGAGGGAAGCGTATTTGTTCTTGAGGTCGGCGATGTCAGATTCGTTTACACCTACCTTGGTGAGGAGATCGGCGATATCCGAAGTCATCTTGGCGAGGTCAACGTTGGCGAGCTTCGCGTCAATGGCCGAAACCTTTCCCTGAAGGGCAGCGACATCGCTGACGATACCTTCGATCTGGGTCTTAATATTAGGAATATCGGCAGTAGCTGAGCTGATCATTGCCTCAAGGGCTGTGATCTTGGCGGCCTGATTCTGAGCCTCTTCAGCGAGAGCGGCAAGGGCATCGGCCTTAGCCTGCTCTGCAGCCTGGAGGGCAGCCTGAGCCTGAGCCATGGCGGCATCACCCTTATCCTGAGCTGTCTTAGCAGCAGTGGCAGCCTGATCTGCGGCTTGCTGAGCAGCCTGAGCAGCGGTGCTGAGACTCGTTGCCTGCTCTTTTAAAGCTGCAATTTGTTTACTGAGATCATCTGTGTTGCCATTTATTTCCGTGATGTCATCATCATAGTCTTTACAGCCTACTAAAGATGTTGACAATGCAACTGAAAAAGAAATAAGTGCAACTGAAATTAGGATTTTTTTCATTGCAAATTTATGTTATGATGAACAATGATGCAAAATTACTTACAATGAAAAAAATAAAGCTTGTTTGTGTGTATTGGATTAGCGGTCAGTCTGTTTGGTCTTTTCGTACATCTTCGTCGATATCTTTATTAAGGTGTTCCGAGATGTCGGTGAAGAAATCGTGGTCGAGAACGCGCGAGATTCTCAGAAGCAATTCGGTGTCGATTGTCGCCCGGTTGAAGATATCGTAGATATTTCCGCGTCTGCAGTGCAATTGCTCTGCAAACCAGTTTACGGTGTGTGATTTGGGCTGGTTCGCAAATACTTCTTTAATAAGTTTGCCGATGTGTACCATGACTGTCGTGGAATGTCACCCGGTGTGTTCCTCATGCGGGCAGGTAGAAAAAAGAAGCGTGGAACATTGTGCTGCCTACTTCTCACCTGGTATCGCCAAACACCATACATAAGGATCGACAGTCCACTCCCACGCCTGATCGAATATCGATACCCCCTGTCATGGGAGTGGATACACGACAGTCATGAGCGTTAAGAACTTGCAATATCCTCTTATGTAGTTTGAAATTGGCGATTTCGGTAAGAAAGGATAAAGCACAAAACGCTTTAACAAAATGTCATCAGACGAATCTGACGGGACAAATTTACAATTTTGAGATTACATGACATTCTATTTAACTGTTATTAACTTAATGCCCTTCTCTGTTGCTGATGGATGTAACTAAGCGAGGCCCGCGAAATGACTCGCGGGCCTCGATGTTGAGAATTTCGTATTATGTAATTGTGGGACGGGTTTCCGGCCGATTTTCCAGCCGATTTTCCAGGCTTCAGCTCAGTTCGGGAAAGAAGGCGTCAGGAATATGCTCGATCGTATGGCCGGTCTCAGGCTTCCCTATTACAATTATGATGTCAAAGCGGTAGTCGAGACTAAGATTGTTGTTCCTCAGATACGCATCGGCTGCCCTGACCATCCGGGCTCGTTTGCGCTTATCAATGGCTTCCGCCGGATCTGTAAAGTCGGTGGAACGTGTTTTGACCTCGACAAATGCAACAATATCATCCTTAAATGCGATAAAGTCAATCTCGACTTTGCCATAACGCACGTTGGTACCTCCGATGGCATAACCTTGGGCAAGGAGATATTCGCGAGCGATCTCCTCTCCCCATATGCCGAGTTCATTATGAAGGGCCATTACGGTCAGTCAAGATCTTTCTCGTCGGGGATATCGTAGTCGAACTCATCGCCGTCGAATTCACCCTCATCCCACTCTTCCTCCTCGAGAAGTTCATCCTCGTCAGGCTCGGCGGGGACATTCTCGAAGATAAATTCATCCTCCTCACGCACACGATGGTGACCATCGAGCGGACGGTGGGTGATGGGTGAGACTTCGATGCGGTTACGCTCGTCAGTGATCTCACCCCAGAGCATATCTTTCAACTCGGTAATGCCCTGACCGGTGACGGCTGAGATGAAGACGTGGGGTATCCCCTCGGGAAGGGTGGCTGTGATCTCCTCGCGCAGTTCATCATCGAGCATATCGCTCTTGGAGATGGCGAGCAGACGTGGCTTGTCGGTGAGCTGTGGATTGAACTTCTCAAGCTCGGCCGAGAGGATCTCATATTGGCGGGAGATATCATCGGCATCGGCAGGCACCATGAAGAGGAGCACGGCGTTACGCTCGATGTGGCGGAGGAAACGCAGCCCGAGACCTTTACCCTCGCTGGCGCCCTCGATGATGCCGGGAATGTCGGCCATCACGAATGATCGGTCGC
>CAZOOY010000019.1:0-19515 GCA_964581555.1 uncultured Staphylococcus sp. | reverse complement strand
AACAAACAGCAACACGTCTCCGCCGAACTATAAAACAAGAACTTTTCCAAAAAGTCGGGGACTGATTGGAAAAGCTCTCGTAGGTCAGATGAAAACGTCTGAATTATTTATCTATATCTGACAGAAGGGTCCGGACAGCGGCGGCAAGCTGAGAGTCGATGCCTCGAACTATGTCCGCGGGATCATTGGCTACCTTGACATCCGGCTCAAGCTGGGTATTCTCAAGGAGATTCCCCTCGGCTGTACGGAAGCCGACAACAGGGACACCGAACACGAGCGACGGATCCTGCATGGTGATCCAGTTCACAGAGCTCATCGTGCCGGGGACGGGCATACCGACGAGTTTGCCAAGTCCGAGATGCTTATACATCCAGGGGGTGCCGTGGGCATTGGAGTAGTTGTATTCTCCCGTCACCATCACT
Organism: uncultured Staphylococcus sp.; assembly: GCA_964581555.1. Lineage (GTDB taxonomy): Bacteria > Bacteroidota > Bacteroidia > Bacteroidales > Muribaculaceae > Duncaniella. The sequence goes on along the minus strand of CAZOOY010000019.1, from coordinate 19,093 downwards.
GAGGGTCGGAGCCAGCGCCGTGAAGGCATCTCACCACTCTTCACACCGCGGATCTCCTGTGTGAGATACTTCTTACCGCTGAAGAGCACCTCGATATCCTCATGAAGACGACCGCCGCCGTTGAAGCGTGTATCAATGACGATACCGTCACGGTCGGCATACCTGCCGAGGACATCGGCATAGACCGTGCGATAGGATGGGTCACTCATGGAGCGGAGATGCACATAGCCGAGACGTCCGCCCGAGAGAGAATCAACGAGCGCGCGATTGCGCTCGACCCACCTGTTATACAGAAGCTCATTCATGGCTCCTGCTGCGATCGGGAGAACAACCTCGTCGACTTTTGCCCCACCGGGCAGAGTGAAGGAGACGAGGGTCTTGCGGCCGCGACGGGCGTTAAGGGCCGAGAGAGGCTCAGAGAGTCCGTCGAGTGAGACTCCGTCAATGGCGGTAATCACCGCGCCCGGGACAATACGGGAGGACGCACGATCGAACGGGCCTTTGGCCACAACCTCCGCCACCCGGAGACCCGGGCCGGAGTAGGTCATATCGTATAGTAGACCGAGCGATGCCGTGGGCTCCGATGCACCGCCGTCAGGGTAATACCGACACCCGGTGTGGGAGACATTGAGCTCGCCGAGCAGCTCGGAGGCCAGCTCGGCAAAGTCATAATTGTTGGAAATGTGCGGGAGGAACTTGCGGTAATCCTCTGACAGTCCGTCCCAGTCCGCACCAAACATATCCTCCACGAGGAAACGCTCCTTCTCCTCCTTGACCATATAATCAAAGAGGTATTCGCGTTCGGCCTCGGGATCGATCTTCTGAGTGGCCGAGTAGGAGACATTGTCGGTCTTTCCGCTTGCCACAGTATATTTCTTCATCATCTTGGGTCCGAGGATGAAGAGGAGCTTTCCGGTAGCATCGGGCTGAAGTGAGAGATGACTGCCACCGAGCTTCTTGTCAATGGAGACATCCTCCTTGCGCAGGTCCATCTTCCAGAGATCCTCGCCATCTTCCACAGTGGAGAGAAAATAAAGGTTCTCCCCGTCGGGATCGATCCAGGCGTCCGAGAGATCGGACGAGAAGGGGGTCAGGCGGACGATACGGTCACGGATACCGTCGGTCTCGACCTTGACCATATCTTCAGGAGCGTCTGCTGCAGGCTCATCCTTTCCGGCATCCTTTTTCTTCCCTTTTTTCTTCCCGTCATCCTTCTTGGGCTCATCCTTTTTCTTCTTCTGCTCCTTTTCCACCTCCTTGAGGAGAGCGAAATCCTCCTCTGAGAGACGGAAACGGTCATACGCCTCACGGTTGGTGAACGCGAGAAGTACATCGTAGGTAGAGCCCCACGATGCATGATTCTTCATGCCGTAGCGCTCGCTTATGAATACGATCGCATCGCCTCCCATCACCCAGCGGGGACGACAGTTGATATAAGCATCGTTGGTGATATTGGTCATCTCGCCTGTAGCGACATTGAAGATAGCGATGTCATAGTACGGGTCACGCTGATGGACATCGATGGTGGCAGCGAGCCACTCACTGTCCGGCGCCCAGTCAAGTTCGATCTCTCCGTCACGGGCGGTATAGGTCTCGCCTTGGGTGAGGGGCTTGACCTTGCGGGTGGTCAGATCCATCACAGCGATCTTGCGGCGATCCTGGATGAACGCGATCATCTGCCCGTTGGGGGAGACAAGGGGGTTGCGGCGATCTATTCCGTCAGCGGGAAAAAGAGCGGTCTCCTCGATAATGGTCGCATTGGGGAAATTAGGATCATCTTTACGTGAGATGCGGGCGCGATAGATATTAGAGACTCCGTCACGGTCGGATGCATAATAGAGAGTGCGGTTGTCGCCCCAAGTCGGACTGCTTTCGTTCTGAGGAGTAGTTGTGATCTGCTTTGTGGTGGGATAGCCGGCCGAGGTCACGAAGATGTCACCGCGACTTGCGAATGCAACCTGATTGCCGTCGGGCGACGGGACTGCCTCCTCGGCTCCCGATGAGAAACGGCGGTGCAGAGGAGTCTCGTCAAGATCGGTCACGATATCCACGGAAACTTTCGATGGAGTACCTCCACGTTCATTCATGGTGTACAGCTCTCCGTCGTAGGTGAAAGCAAGGGTTCCGTTGCCACTGCGTGAAAGGAATCTGACCGGGTGACGCGTGAAATCCGTCAACCGGGTCACCTTCGAGGGGTCGGAAAGAGGGAAAGAATATACGTTGAAAGACCCACCGTCACGCTCGCTCAGGAAATAGACAGTCTCGCCATCACCACCCATAACGGGATTGGTGTCCTCGCCCTGACGGGCAGTGAGATTCACGTGGCGTCCCGTGGATGGGTCGTAGCTGACGATGTCGCGCGTCACGGAAGAAGTGTGATGCTTTCGCCACTCATCTTCCACACCCTTTATGTCCTGATACAGGAATGATTTTCCGTCCTTCATATAACTGATGGACTTGGCCGGAGTGCCGAGTATCTGAGTGGCTCGACCGCCCGAGACAGGCACGGAATATAGCTGTGTATAGCGGGGACTCGGGAAGGTGAGGCTCGCCGCGGGCGACTGGATGGCGGCAGTATAGACCACCGACGCTCCGTCGGGCGTGAATGCCGTCGGGAATTCCTCGGCAGAATTGGATGTGAGACGTCTTGCCTCACCACCTGCCGCACTCATTATAAAAATGTCGTTGCCTCCCTCGCGGTCGCTTGCGAAAGCTATCTCTTTTCCATCGGGGCTCCAGACAGGCATTGACTCGTAGGACGGAAGGGAGGTCAGTCGGGAAGCGGTGCCACCGGAAGCGGGGACGGTGTAGATATCGCCGCGATAGGTGAAAGCGATCGCCGACCCGTCGGGGGAGATGGAGGCGTCGCGGAGCCACAGCGGAGTAGCGGCGTAAACCGGAAGAAAGGTTGAGGCGGCAAGTAAAGCCGGGAGAAAGAACTTTTTCATTAGCGGGATTTTTTGATTTTACGGCGTTGCAGCCAATCGGCCAGCCAGACGCCGAGCAGAATGAGTGAGCAGCCGGTGATTCCGACCGGGGTGAGGGTCTCATGAAGAATGATGACGGAGAAGATCATCGTTATCACGGGCTGGAAATAAATATAGTTGGACGCTGCGACAGGCCCGATGTGGAGCACTGCATAAGCCCAGAGCAGATAGGCTCCGAGCGAGCAGACGAAGGAGAGGAAGAGCAGATTCCACATCACCACAGGCTTGAGCAGAATGGCCGGGGAAGCGATCTCGGGCTCGACAGCAAGAAACGGGAGCGCCGTCAGCACGCCGTAGAAGAACACCTTGCGCGTGATGAAACGGGCATCGTAGTGGGCGTTGAGCGGCTTGAGCAGCAACCCGTAAATGGCCCAGCAGAAAGCGGCGAGGAGCGAGAGAAAATCGCCGATGGGATTGATGGCCATATTAAAGCTGCTGTTGAAGATCACGAGCCCCACACCTATGAAGGCAATCACCGAGCCAACATAGGCACCGTTGCCCGGACGATTACTCTTGTAGACCACCCCCATGAGGAGCACCGTGAGGAGCGGGGGAAGCGAGGTGATGAGCGAGACGTTGGAGACGAGGGTGTACTCGAGAGCGACATTCTCGGAAATGAAATAGATCGATCCCGCCACGAGGCCACACACCACGAAGAGGAGCTCATCTTTCACCGAGTCGGCCAGAATCTTCTTGTGACAGATCGCGAGCAGCGAGAGATATGCTATGATGAAACGATAGATGTAGATTTCGATGGGATGGAGACCGTTGTCGAGAAGGACACGGGTGGAAATGAACGAGAGCCCCCACGCCGTTACGGTGATAATGGCGAAGAGGTGGTAGATCCATATATTGCTTCTTCCTGCGGATCCGGATGGTTCCATAATGGCTTGAAGTGATAATTTACTGACGGGTATATTGAGAACTTTCCACAAAATTAGACAAATTTTTCCACATTTTCAAGCGTGGCGGACGGGGGTTACGCAAGCACGTGAGAGATTGAAAGCAGGATCTCACGGTGGATGTCAATCCCACATTCAGGCCACTGTTTTTCGGATAAACTGTCAGCAGGGCGGGCCACATTATCCCATACAAAAAAGCCCGCGCTCACTGCTGAGCACAGGCCTTCTGGAACTGATGATTATAATGAAATGTCGTTTTATTACTGGAGTGTGCCGTTCTCGGCTGCCTGGATCATCTGCTTGTCGGCAGTAATGTAGATCTCCACGCGACGGTTCTGGGCGCGGCCCTCGGGAGTGGCGTTGGATGCGATATAGTCCTGCATCGGGAGACCCTCGGCTGAGAGACGGGTGGCTGCGACGCCGCTGTTGAGAAGATAATTGCGTACAGCGTCAGCACGACCGGTGGCTACACGCTCATTGACCTGGAGTGTGCCGGTGTCATCGGTGTAACCGAAGATCTGCACGTTGGTACCGGGATTGTTGATGAGCGACTGGGCAAACTTGCTCAGGTCGGTCTTGGCATTGGCGCTGAGAGTAGTGCCGTTGGTGGGGAAGAGGATACCTCCATTGAATGTCACCTTGATGGCCTGAAGACCGTTGGAATCAGTGGTCTGCTCGACGGTGGCCTGCTGGGCGAGCTGCTCCTGGAGCTCCTGCTGCTGCTTGTCCATCTTACGTCCGATGAGAGCGCCGGCACCTGCACCTACACCTGCGCCGATGGCTGCACCGATAGCTGCACCTTTACCTCCGCCTATGAGAGCACCGAGAGCGGCGCCTACACCTGCACCTCCGCCTCCGCCGATCAGAGAACCTTTGGCAGTATTATTCATTGAGCTACAGCCCGTAGTGGCGAGGACGCAGAGGGCGAGCATTGGGATTCCGAGCGCTTTGGTAAGTTTCATCGTTGTAATCTTTATGGAGTTAATAGTGTTGTTTATTTCGTTTCACTTGGGGTGACATCGTTTCGGTCACCGATATTCTAAATACACATGAGGAGGGCAGAAAGTTTACTCAATTTTGCCATTCTGAGAGAAAATCGCTAATTTCGCATGTTATTACAGTATATTGATTAATATTATGAGCGATATATTACTTGATGTCCGGAATCTGCATGCCACCGTAGAGGGCAAGGAGATACTCAAAGGTCTGAATCTCACCGTCCGCGAGGGTGAAGTCCATGCCATCATGGGCCCTAACGGTTCGGGCAAGAGCACCATGTCGGGTGTTCTCGCGGGCAATCCTGCCTATACCGTCACCGAGGGTAGCGCGACTCTCCACGGTGTGGAACTCCTTGACCTCTCCCCCGAGGACCGCAGCCATGAGGGACTCTTCCTCTCGTTCCAGTATCCCGTGGAGATTCCCGGAGTGTCAATGGTCAATTTCATGAGAGCTGCCGTCAACGCCAAGCGCAAGTATTTCAACGAGGAGCCCCTCTCGGCCAGCGAGTTCCTCAAACTGATGCGCCAGAAGCGAGAGATCGTGGAGCTTGACAACAAGCTTGCCTCGCGCTCGGTCAACGAAGGATTCTCGGGAGGCGAGAAGAAGCGCAACGAGATATTCCAGATGGCTATGCTGGAGCCGCGTCTGTCCATCCTCGACGAGACCGACTCGGGTCTTGACATCGATGCCCTGCGCATCGTGGCCGGGGGTGTCAACAAGCTCAAGACCTCCAAAAACGCCACCATCGTCATCACCCACTACCAGCGTCTGCTCGACTATATCAAGCCCGACTACGTGCACATTCTTTATAAAGGCCGCATCGTGATGACGGGTGGGCCCGAGCTCGCTCTCGAGCTTGAGGAGAAGGGTTACGACTGGATCAAGGAGCAAAACAAGGACTGATGATGGACACCGCTCTCAAACAATATATAGATCTCTACGATGCCAACCGCGAGAGCATAGCCGCGAGCACCGGCGAGCCGCTCAACGCTCTGCGCGGAGATGCGCGTCGCGTGCTTGAGGATGCCACTCTTCCCACCCGCCGGACGGAGGGATACGAGAAGACTTCGATAGAGGATATGTTCGCGCCGGACTATGGCGTGAACGTGACCCGTATGGGTATTCCCGTGGACGTGGCCGCATCTTTCAGATGTGACGTCCCCAATCTCTCCACCCTCCTCGCCACCGTGGTCAATGACATGTTCATCCCGTCGTCCACTCTCGAGAGCCGACTCCCGGAAGGAGTCAGGTTCATGTCGCTTGCCCGCGCGTCGAGGGAACTGCCCGAGCTTGTGGCCCGTCACTACGGCTGCATCGCTCCGGCCGCCGATCCCTGCGTGGCGCTCAACAACATGCTGGTTCAGGATGGAGTTTTCATCCACGTGGAGAAGAATGTCCGTCCCGAAAAAGCACTCCAGCTTGTCAATATCTTCAAGGCTCCTGTCCCTCTCGCTGCATTCCGCCGCATGCTGGTGGTGCTCGAGGACGGTGCGGAGCTGCAGATACTCGTCTGTGACCACACTCAGGATAAGGAGAACGCCTATCTCGGGTCGCAGGTGATCGAGGTCTCCCTCGGAGCCGGCGCGCGTCTTGAACTCTGCTCCATCGAGGAGTCATCACCTCTCACCTCACGCCACTCCATGATGTTCATCCGCCAGGAGGAACGCTCAGCAGGGATTATCAACCAGACCACCCTCACCTGCGGCACCACCCGTAATGACTTCTCCGTCACTCTGAACGGAGAGCACGCCGAGAGCCGACTCTCGGGGATGGCCGTCGGTGGCGCCCGCATGCACATCGACAATGACACTTCGGTGGTGCATCACGCCGCCCGCTGCCACAGCGACCAGTTGTTCAAATACGTGCTTGACGATGAAGCCGAGGGTGCCTTCGAGGGGAGCATCGTGGTGAAACCCACCGCGCCTTTCACCGAGGCATATCAGACTAACCGCAACATACTCGCCTCCGAGAAGGCCCGAATGCACTGCAAGCCTCAGCTCATCATCAATAATGACGAGGTGAAGTGCAGCCACGGAGCATCCACCGGCCAGCTCGACGACGAAGCCCTCTTCTACATGCAGTCACGCGGTATCCCCCGCGAGGAAGCCCGCACAATGCTGATGCAGGCATTCATGGTGGATGTCATCGACACTGTCCGCATCCCCGGTCTCCACGAAAAGCTGCGCCACCTTGTGGAGCGCCGTTTCGCGGGCACAACCGGCGACTGCGCCACCTGCCGCAATCACGAATAAAAAATCTCTTGACCCGATAACGATGTTGGATACAGCTAAAATCCGTGAGGAATTCCCGATACTCGACCGCCGGCTCTACAACCGCCCGCTGGTCTATCTCGACAACACCGCCACGTCGCAGACCCCGCGCGAGGTAGTGGATGCCATCGTCGACGGCTACACGCGCACCAAGGCCAACGTGCACCGCGGGGTGCACACCCTCTCCCAGGAGGCCACCGAGCTCCAGGAGAATGCACGGCGGAGAGTGGCGGAGTTCATCAACGCTCCGTCTCACGAGGAGGTGATCTTCACCCGCGGCACCACCGAGTCGCTCAATCTTGTGGCCTCATCGTTCGGCGGAATGATGCTCGGTCCCGACGACGAGCTGATCCTCACCGTGATGGAACATCATGCCAACATCGTCCCCTGGCAGTTGCTTCAGACGCATATCCCGTTTGAGATCAAGGTCGTCCCCATCCGTGAGGATGGTTCGCTTGACCTCGACGTCTATCGGTCGCTGTTCAGCGAGCGTACCCGTCTGGTGAGCTGTACTCATGCCTCCAATGTGCTCGGGACGGTCAATCCCGTCAAGGAGATGATAGCCTACGCACACTCGCGCGGTGTCCCCTTTGTGGTTGACGGCGCGCAGGCCGCCCCTCACCTGCGCATCGACGTGCAAGATCTCGATGCCGACTTCTACGCTTTCTCGGCCCACAAGATGTATGGTCCGACGGGGGTGGGTGTGCTTTACGGCAAGCGCGAGTGGCTCGAGAAGATGCCCCCCTATCAGGGTGGCGGCGAGATGATCGAGTCAGTCTCGTTTGAGAAGACCACCTTTGCCGAGCTTCCCTTCAAATTCGAGGCCGGGACGCCCGATTTCATCGGGAATGCCGCGCTGAGCAAGGCCATAGATTTCATGGAGCGCGTGGGAATAGAAAATATTGCCGCCCATGAGCATGAACTGCTCACCTACACCACCGAACGGCTTCAGGCGGAAGTGCCGGGCATACGTATTTTCGGCAGCGCGCCCGGGAAGTGTGCCATCATCTCGTTCCTCGTCGGCCATGAGCACCATTATGATATGGGAATGCTGCTCGACAAACTCGGCGTAGAGGTGCGCACCGGCCACCACTGCGCCCAGCCGCTCATGCATGCTCTCGGCGTGGAGGGAGTAGTGCGTGCATCGTTCGCGGCCTACAATACCCGCGAGGAAGCCGACCTCTTCATCACAGCCCTCAAGCGCGTAGCGGCCATGCTTGAATAGCCTTCCTTAGAGCTATACATTTCTTTCGACCAGAGGACGGGAGATCTTCCAGAGGGCCAATGTTTTTTATAGGGTAATGGGAGGTAAGGATTGATTTTTGTAGGGACGTGCCTTCGGCACGTAGCCCTGAGAATCAGGCTCTTATGTCAACGTGCCGAAGGCACGTCCGTACAGTTTTGGCTATATATTCCTGATTTTCTATTTATTCTTCTTTGGGACTTTGGGAAAGCTATGGGACTTTGGTCGAGATTGGTACTCGCTTGGGTGACGGCTCGGAGGCTGTCTCTCCTGAGGTTTTGATTTGTCGGGGGAAAGTTGTAATTTTACAAGCGGATGCCCGAAGTCCGGGATGTCACTTTTTTAAATCGTATCATAATGGAGAATGTTAAAGCTAATGCCCGCGGGCTGATGGAGTTTCTTGACAAGAGTCCTGTCAATTTCTATGCCGTGAAGACTGTGGCCGATCGCCTCGATGCTGAAGGGTTCACCCGTCTTGACCAGCGCGAGGCATGGAGCCTGAAGCCCGGCGGTAAATATTATATGGTTAAGAATGGCTCGGCGATCTTCGCTTTCGTCACAGGCGAGGGCGACCCCGCCGCGGGATTCCGCATCATCGCTGCCCACAGCGACTCGCCTTGCTTCCGCATCAAGCCTCACCCCGAAATGATCTCGGACGGCGGAGTGGTTAAGCTTAATGTGGAGGTCTACGGCGGTCCGATACTCTACACGTGGTTTGACCGCCCTCTCTCGATAGCCGGACGTGTGGTGCTCCGCAGCGACGAGCCGCTCAATCCCGTCACAAAGCTTGTGCGCTTCGAGCGCCCGCTCCTGACCATCCCTCATCTCGCCATCCACTTCAACCGCTCGGTCAACGAGGGTAACCGCCTCTCGGCTCAGAAGGACATGCTCCCGGTGATAGGGATCGTGCGCGACGCCACCGAGAAGGATGGACTGTTGCTGCGTCTTGTCGCCGAAGCCGCAGGGTGTTCGGTGGACGACATTCTCGATTTCGATCTCTCGCTCTACGACACCACTCCGGCCTGTCTGGTGGGAATCAACGAGGAGTTCATATCCTCCGGTCGGCTCGATGACCTCAGCATGGTCCACGGTGCGCTCGAGGCTCTCACTGCCGCAAAGGGAGGAAAGCAGACTTGCGTCATGGCTATATTCGATAACGAGGAGACAGGCTCGGGCACCAAGCAGGGAGCAGCCTCACCCATCTTGGCTGATCTGCTGCGCAGGATCACCGACACATTCGGAGGAAATCATGAGGACTTCGTCCGCGCCGTGGAGAGGTCGTTCATGGTATCGGCAGACAACGCCCACGCCTTCCATCCCAACTACGGTGAGAAATATGATCCGACGAATCATCCCGTGCCCGGTGGCGGCCCGGTTATCAAGATCAACGCCCGGTGCAAGTACATGACGGATGCCGACTCGGCCGCAGTGTTCCGCCACATCTGCGAAAAAGCGGGTGTACCCTGCCAGTATTTCGTCAACCACAGTGACGTGGCCGGAGGCTCAACCCTCGGCAACATCCTCACCTCGCAGCTCCCGCTGAGAGGAGTGGACATGGGTGAGGCCATCTGGGGAATGCACTCGGTGCGCGAGACCGCCGCAGCCGTCGACCACACCTACACCATCAAGGCATTCACGACGTTCTACAATCTCTAAACCGATCTCCGAGCCGACAGGAAAAGAACAATCAGTAATTTCGGTTACAAATAGGACAATATTGGTTGGAATCCACCCTCTGAGATATCAACTATCACAGGGGCAAATATGTTATTTGTAAAAAATAAGATGAATATGAAAGATATAGATCTGTCAGAAATCAAGACACCGGCCGATATCAGAGAGATGAGTCTGCCGGAACTCACTCAGCTCGCCGCCGAAATGCGAGCCACATTGTTGAAGAAACTGTCAGCCCATGGTGGCCACGTGGGCCCCAACCTCGGTATGGTCGAGGCGGTGATAGCCCTCCACTACGTATTTGATACCCCAAATGATAAGATAGTGTTTGACGTCTCACACCAAACTTATCCCCACAAGATGCTCACGGGGCGAATGGAAGCGTTCACCGACCCGGCCCATTATGACGACGTGACAGGATATACCAATCCGGCCGAGAGCGAATACGATCTGTACTCTCTCGGACATACATCGTCGGCGGTAGCACTCGCTGCGGGTATTGCCAAAGCGCGTGACCTACAGGGTGGAAAGGAGAATGTCGTGGCTGTAATCGGTGACGGTTCGCTGAGCGGCGGAGTAGCTTTCGAAGGTCTTGACTATGGCGCTACCCTCGGCACAAACTTCATCGTGGTGGTCAATGATAACCAGATGAGCATAGCCGAAAATCATGGCGGAATATATGCCGACCTGCGTCTGCTGCGCAATACCAACGGAACTGCGGAACCAAACCTCTTCCGCGCGATGGGCTACGGGTACCGCTACGTCAACTACGGAAACGATCTGCGCAGCCTCATCGAGATGTTCCGCGCAGTCAAGGATATAGACCACCCTGTGGTGGTGCATATCAACACGATGAAGGGTCTGGGTCTGCCTGTGGCTGAGGCTGACAAGGAGGAGTTTCATTTCGCCGGACCGTTTGACCTCAAAACAGGCGCCCCGCTCCATGAGGAGCTGCCTCAAAATGAACCGGAGGACTACGGCGAACTGTTCGCCCGCAGGATGCTCCGTCATATCAAGGAGAACTCAAAGGTAGTGGCCATTACGGCAGGTACACCGGGTGTACTGGGATTTGACAAGGCAAGAAGACGGGAGGCCGGAAAGCAGTTCATTGATGTGGGCATAGCCGAGCAGGCAGCCGTGGATGTGGCAAGCGGCCTCGCCAAAGGGGGCATGCGTCCTGTGGCAGGATTCGTCAGCAGCTTCCTTCAGAGAGCCTACGACCAATTCAGTCAGGACATAGCGCTCAACCGCCAGCCGGCGACATTCGTGGTATTCTACGGGTCGATGTTCGGTATGAACGACGAGACTCATCTTGGATTCTTCGATATCTCCCTGCTCTCCAATATCCCCGGTCTGCTGTATCTTGCCCCGACTTGCAGGGAGGAATTCGAGGCCATGCTCGACTGGTCCATACGTCAGGATAGACTGGCCGTAGTGATCCGTACTCCCGGATCGGCCGCAGTCTCCAATCCTGAGATTAAGGTGCTCGAGGATTATTCGAAGCCTGAGTATGAGATCGTCCGTCAGGGGGAGGATGTGGCTCTTATCGGTGCAGGCTCGATGTTCGGGTTCATGTCACAGGCCTCCGATCTGCTCGCGGGAGAGAACATAAAGGCCACTCTCATCAACCCCCGCAACCTCTCGGAGCTCGACACGGCCACACTTGACTCACTCAAGAATTACAAGGTGGTCATCACAGCCGAAGATGGCATAATCGACGGCGGCTACGGACAGAAAGTGGCATCCTATCTTGGCGAGGCTCCGGTCCGGGTGGTCAATCTCGGATTGCCAAAGGAGTTCCTCAACCGATACAATTTCTCCGAACTTCAGAAACGTTGCGGACTCACCCCTGAACAGATCGCAAAGACAGCCCTTGAGAATCTGAAATAAGGGCATGTAATAAAAATTTGAAGTGGCGTTTTCCCGGCCATCACAGGAGGGAAGACGCCACTACTATATCTCTACGAATGACGGCAGACAAGCTCGCGCTCGATCTCGGGGATAGAGACCCCCATCTGCTCGAGGAGAACCAGATAGTGATACATGAGGTCGGCAGCTTCGTAGACAAACCTGCTGCGATTGCCGTCCACGGCCTCTATACCGGTCTCCACCGCTTCTTCTCCTACTTTCTGAGCTATCTTCTTGACTCCCTTGATGAAAAGGCGGGTGGTATATGAGTTGTCGGGCATCTCTGCGTGGCGACGCGAGATGAGAGCTGATAGCGCACGGATGAATCCATCCTCCTCGGGCGTGTCAAAGCAGGCTGTGGTGCCGCGATGACATGTCGGGCCCACAGGGTTGACCTTGATGAGAAGGGTGTCACCGTCGCAGTCAGGGAACATCTCCACGACCTTTAGATGATGGCCCGAGGTCTCACCCTTGGTCCACAGACAATTGCGTGTGCGCGAATAAAAGGTAACGAGCCCTGTGCGGATCGTCTTCTCAAACGCCTCGGCGTTCATATAGCCGAGCATCAGCACGCGCAACGTCACGGAGTCCTGAATGATGACCGGGAGAAGCCCGTCGGCACACTTTGAGAGATTGAAGTCGGAGAAAGTCATAGTCTCACCGGTATATTACGTGTTTTAAGATATTCTTTAAGCTCCCTTATCGAGATCTCTCCATAGTGGAAGATACTGGCGGCGAGGGCGGCATCGGCCCTCCCGGCGGTGAGTACATCGGCTATGTCGGCAGGAGAGCCCGCACCCCCCGAGGCGATGACGGGGATGGAGAGCGATTCGGCCAGACGGGCATAGAGCGAGCAGGGATAACCCGCACGGGTGCCGTCATGATCCATCGAGGTGAAGAGAATCTCCCCCGCCCCGCGCTCCTGAGCCTCGCGCGCCCACGGGAAGAGGAGACGCTCGGTGAGCCGTGAGCCGCCGTGAGTGGTGACACGGATCTCTCCGTCATCACACATTTTTGCATCAATGGCCACAACCACAAACTGACTGCCGTAGCGGCGGGCTATCTCACTGATGAGCGAAGGGTCACGCACGGCAGCGGAGTTGACCGTCACCTTGTCAGCCCCTGCGTCAAGAAGAATGGCGGCATCGTCGGCATCAGCGATACCGCCACCGACGGTGAACGGGATATTGACCCGTCCGGCCACCCGCTCCACAAGACGGGTAAAGGTCTTCCGCCCCTCCAGAGAAGCGCTGATGTCAAGATAGACCAGCTCGTCGGCACCCTCGGCCGCATAGCGGGCCCCAAGCTCCACGGGATCACCCACATCCGCAAGTCCCTCAAAATTGATCCCCTTGACGGTACGCCCGTTCCTGACGTCGAGACAAGGGATTATACGTTTCGCAAGCATAGATTCTCGAGTTCTTTGAGTGAGACGCGCCCTTCGTAAAGAGCCTTGCCAACAATCACACGGGGGACCGCATCCTCAGCCAGACGCAGGATGTCGTCAAGCGATGAGACACCTCCCGAAGCCGTGAAAATGATGTCGGGATGAGACTTCATGAGGGATTTATAGAGGTCGAACGACGGGCCCAGCAACTTGCCGTCACATGAAATATCTGTCACGATCACCTGACTCAGGCCTTCGGGGCGGAAACGGGCAATCAATTCATCAGCGGAAAGTTCGGAACTGTCCACCCATCCGCTGACGGCCACCTTGCCGTCGCGAAGATCAGCCCCGAGTATCATCTCGTCGCCCCCTCGGGCAAGAAGCCATTTGCTGAACAGCTCCGGCTCTTTCACGGCAACGCTCCCGATCACGGCCCATGAGCCTCCGGCATTGAAGAGATCGCGCAGATCAGCGTCCGTCTTGATGCCACCGCCCCACTCGATACGGGCTCCGGTGACCGAAGCCATCTTCTCAAGTTCACGCAAGGCGTCCGGGCGCCCGAGTCGAGCGCCGGTCAGGTCTACCGCGTGGATGCGGGTCATGCCATGATCCACAAACTCCTTGACCATGTCCACCGGAGCGGAGCGATAGGTGGTCTGCCGGGAATAATCGCCTTCGGTGAGACGCACGCACTTACCGTCAATAATATCTATCGCAGGAATTATCTCTATCATAATGTCAGGAAATTTCCGAGTATCAGCTCTCCCGTGTCCCCGCTCTTCTCGGGGTGGAACTGAGTGCCGTAAAAGTTTTCATACTTCAGAGCCGAGGTGAACATCATCCCCTCCCGGCCGAAACGGGTAGTCGCCGCCGTGTCGGGGCAGAGATGGGCATAATAACTATGGACGAAATAGACCCACGCACCTGGATCGAGACCTTTGAAGAGTTTCGACTCAAGATTCGATATGGTGTTCCAACCGATATGAGGCACCTTGTCGGCCTCATCTGCCGGACAGAAACGGCGCACATGGGCGTCGAAGATCCCGAGACCTTCGACCTGACCTTCCTCTGTGTCGCGACACATCACCTGCATCCCCACACATATACCGAGCACGGGACGGCGCAGGGACGGGAGCAGGACATCAAGACCTTTCTCCCTCAGGCTCTCCAATGCTTTCCCGGCATGGCCTACGCCCGGAAGGATAATGCGATCAGCCCGACGCAGTTCGTCATGATCAGCGGTTAGAGTCCATTCAGCCCCGAGGCGGGAGAGAGCATTGGTGACCGAGCGTATATTGCCGGCCTCATAGTCAACGATCGCTATCATAACACACCTTTGCTTGAGGGAAGTGAGTAGGAAAATTTCTCGCGGCGTATGGCCATGCGCAGAGCTCGCGCCACAGCCTTGAAGACACCCTCGATGAGATGATGATTGTTCTCTCCACGCGCCTGAATGTGAAGATTGGCCCGCAGGGCTGACGCAAGTGAGGCAAAGAAGTGGGAGTACATCTCCGTGGGAGTATCTCCCACCATCTCCCGCGTGAAGCTGACATCCCAGCGGAAGTCAATGCGTCCACCGAGATCTATGAGGGCCATGGCGTCACACTCGTCCATGGGGAGGACGAAACCATAGCGCTCTATCCCCCGCTTGTCACCGAGAGCCATCCTGAGGGCATCGCCGAGAGCGATGGCAACATCCTCCATCGTGTGATGTTCATCTACCTCCAGATCTCCCCGACATGTGAGATCAAGGCGGAATCCTCCGTGGTGGGGAAGCTGAGAAAGCATGTGATCAAAGAATTTCAGCCCGGTGTCAATCCGGCTCTCCGAACTGTCGCCGTCAAGGTCGAGATCAAGGATAATTTCAGTCTCGGCCGTGCGTCGCTCCACGTGGGCCCTACGATCCGAGCCACTTTCCGCAGGGGTCGCAACTCCATCCCTGTAATCGTCAAGTGCTGCAAGCAGGCGCTTGTTCTCGGCAGGAGTTCCAACCGTCATGCGCAGACACCCACTGCAATAAGGCACACGATTACGATTGCGCACGAGGATACCGCGAGTCACGAGATAGTCATACAACCCGTCCGGATCATCCACCTTGACAAGAAGGAAGTTGGCGTCAGAGGGATAGACCTTCTCCACAAACTGATAGGCCGGGAGTCGTGTCTCCAGGTTCTCACGTTCGGCTGTAATCTCTGCCACACGTGCAGTAATATCATCGTCGAGATGGCGGAGCAGTTCTTTCTGGGTTGGCCCGTTGATATTGTAGGGATACTTGACATTAGCCATGATCGCGGCAATACACGGATCGCTGAATGCCAGACCGATCCGCAGTCCGGCAAGCCCGCGGGCCTTTGAAAAGGTCCTCAGGACAATAAGATTGGGATGCTTCTCGAGCAGCGGGAGTGCGGAGCCGAGAGGTGAGAAATCCACATAAGCCTCATCGACGGCCACGATGCCGTCAAACTCCTCAACCACTCTTTCTATTACACTGATGGGTACGGCCTGCCCTGTGGGATTGTTGGGAGAGCAGATCCAGATTACCTTCGTATGGGAGTCGGTGGCAGCAAGGATTGCATCAGTCGGAAATGCAAGATCATCAGCCGGGGGAACCTCCCGATATTCCACATCATTGATGGCCGCACTCATCGAATAGACACCGTAGGTTGGTGCCATGGCCACGACATTATCCCGGCCGGGGACACAAAAGATGCGATAAATGATGTCGATGGCCTCATCGCTCCCGGCACCTCCGATAAAGACGGTATCCGCCGACACACCCATCAGTATCCCTATCCGGCGTTTGAGTTCAAGGTGTCGGGGATCGGGGTAACGGTTGAAGCCGGTGGGATAAGGAGACTCGTTAGCATCGAGGAAGGTCCGTATATCACCGCCCTTGAACTCATCGCGGGCTGTGGAATAGGGAGCGAGATTCAATATGTTTTCTCGCACGTAGGCGAGCGGAGAAGAAGCTTTCATAAATTCAGACGTATTTTGACCGCGGCGGCGTGGGCATCCAGTCCTTCGGCATCAGCCATCGTGGTGATAACAGGAGCGAGAGCCGAGAGTCCGTCGCGAGTGAGCTCCTGATAGGTAATCCTGCGCATGAAACTCCCGAGATTGACTCCGCTCATGGAGCGGGCCCATCCTCCGGTGGGGAGAGTGTGATTGGTGCCCGAGGCATAGTCTCCGGCGCTTTCCGGCGACCAGGGACCGATGAAAATACTACCGGCAGCTTCGATCTGCATGGCAGCTTCACGAGGCTCAGCCATATTTATGATGAGATGCTCGGCGGCATAGCGATTGGCAAACGCGATGGCTTCCTCTCGCGAACGGGTGACGATGATGCGACTGCGTGAAAGGGAGCGCTCAACCGACTCCGCCCGTGACAGCAACCTGCGCTGACGATCCACTTCAGAGGCTACCTTTTCAGCCAGTTCAGAGCTATCCGTGACAAGCATCGCCTGACTGTCAGGCCCATGCTCGGCCTGAGAAAGAAGATCGGATGCAATGAAGTCGGGACGGGCTGAGGCATCGGCCAGAACCATTACCTCGCTCGGACCGGCAGGCATGTCGATAGCGGTGACGGTCGAAACAAGCTGCTTGGCCTTGGTGACGAAACGGTTGCCCGGGCCGAAGATTTTGTCGACCCTGCCTATACTCTCTGTGCCGTAGGCCATCGCAGCAATAGCCTGTGCACCTCCAACCTTATAGATACGGTCTACTCCGGCTACACGGGCAGCATAGAGGATTTCCGGAGCTATGGGGGACGATCCGCTCTGAGGAGTGCACATTATTACCTCGCGACACCCTGCGATACGTGCAGGAATTCCGAGCATGAGGACTGTGGAAAAGAGCGGAGCCCTTCCGCCGGGGATGTATAGTCCCACCGTCCGAAGAGGTACTGATCGCTGCTCGCACACCACCCCTGCAACAGTCTCGACCCTCACGGGAGCAGGACGTTGAGCATCGTGGAAAGTCCTTATGTTGGCCGCGGCGCTCTCAATGGCCCGGGCCACCGTCGGGCTGACCCTTGCGATGCCCTCGGAAATCTCCTCCGCAGTCACTTCGAGGCTCGATAAGGATGCGCGGTCAAACTCGATGGCATAGCGCCGGAGAGCTGAATCACCCTCTCGGGCCACATCAGCCACAATCCTCTCGACAGCAGCCGTGACAGCCGGATCATCGGAAGGGATATTACGCTCACATAGGCGGTCATAATCCTCGGGTAAGGGATAGAAGATGGTCTCCATTACTTCACGATATTTTCAAGATTAAGCACCAGAATATCCTCAGCACCAACCCCCTTGAGCTGTTCTATCTTGTCCCATAATTCCCCCTCTCCCACGACGGCATGGAGCGAGTACCAACCCTTGTCGGCCAACGGCAGGAGTGTAGGACTTTTCAATCCCGGCAGAAGCTTTACGGCTGCATCGACAGCACTCTCGGGAAGATTCATGAGTAGATACTTCATGCCACGGCTCGCGAGAATCGACTCAAAGCGGAAGCAGAGTTTATCGAGATCGGCGAGTTTCTCCCCGCTCAGTCCGGGGGTAGCTATCAGGGCGGCCTCGGAATGGAACACCTGCTCCACCTCGCGGAGCCCGTTCTGAATCAATGTCCCGCCGGAGGAGACGATATCGAAAATCGCGTCGGCCATCCCAACGGCGGGGGCTATCTCTACAGATCCGGCTATCTCGTGGATCTCGGCCTTAACCCCTTTCTCATCGAGGAAACGGGTGAGAATGACGGGATAGGATGTAGCGATTCTGCGCCCTTCGAGCCAACTGACATCCGTGTAGGGAGCCTCCTTCGGCACTGCTACCGATATGCGGCAACTTCCGAATCCGAGCCGCATCACTTCATCGACTATCTGGCCCTTCTCAGCCACTTCGTTAAGTCCTACTATTCCGAGGTCGGCCACGCCCATGGCAACCGCCGGAGGGATATCGTCATCGCGGAGATAGAGCACTTCAAGCGGAAACCCCTTGGCACGTGAGAGAAGGCTGCGGCTGCCTCCACCGGCACGTATTCCAGCATCGGCAAGAAGCGCCATGCTCTCCTCATTGAGTCTACCCTTAGATTGTATCGCTATTTTCAACATTTTATCGCTATTGGAAACTTTTAAGCGACAAAATTACATATTTTAAACCCAAATAACAAACAATCTACACTATAAATTCTAACCCCTTGGAATCCATAGCTTCACATTAGCTTTTGTTTTAATTGTCTATTGCATGGATAATTTCGAGTTTTAGATCTTCGGGATACTCTTCGTTCGCCATGTAGCATGTGATAATACGTTGGAGCAGATCCTTGTCGATACGTCCAGCGGCTACATGATAAATAATCGCCTCCATACACTGCATGAAGCTATAAGCGTGCCAGTAATGGCCATTATTAAAAAGAAACCAGACACCGATAGTCAAAGCCACACGTTTGTTGGAATCCTCGAAGTAATGACCGGTGCATAAACCGAATACCAGATATGTTAGTTTTTCAACGAAAGTGGGATAATACATGTCATTCTGAACAAAGTCAAGGACTTTGCGAATACCGCCTTCATCCTTCACTCCTTGTAATCCGCCACCACTGGCCGCTACAGTCTTCGCATAGACTACCAGAGCTTCATCGTAGCTGATGTATTTCAAGTCCTCACTCATCGTCGTCGGCTTGTTTTAGGCGTTTGAGGACTTCCTTATTCTCCGGCAATTCCATTATTTCGT
>CAZOOY010000018.1:14156-20540 GCA_964581555.1 uncultured Staphylococcus sp. | reverse complement strand
TAGCACTGCAGTTTTTGGTTCTGCCTGTCTTGGTTCGAATCCAGGTAAGACAACTTTTTTTTTAAGGAGTTGGGTATAATGCCCGACTCCTTATTTTTCAATCTTGCTATTGCAATCCGGACAAATCCCTTTCAGCATATAATTGACAGTTCTTATCCTGAATTCCTGAGGAATAGGAACAATCGGTGCATTTATTTCCTCGAAACAATAGACTTTGTTGCACTGCTCACAGAAGAAATGCACATGCATGTCATCCACTGAGCAAGACTCCCTACCGTGACATATTTCATAGCGTGTTATCCCTTTGCCGTCCTCTATCACATGGACAATCTCGTGCTCAAGAAACAAAGAAAGCACCCTGAGAATACTTGATCTCTCAAGTGTCTCAATTTGATCCTCTAATTCAATGAGGCTGATTGGATTACGTGCCTCAATTAGAGCTCTGAGTACAAGGACGCGATTAGACGTCGGCTTAACCTGTGCCCTCTCAAGTATTTTTATGGGATCGTCAATCATAAAATGTTGCTTTTCTCACTGCAAATATACACATTATTCTCATGCTTTATGACACCGGGTTGCATATCATTCTTCCTATCTTTGCGTAATAAAACTCCGAAATTATGAAAAAAGATAAAGGAAAGCACACTGACTGTTGCAAAGATGCCACGACTTCAGGATGTAATTGTTGCTCATGCCACTCTAATGATCACCGGAATACATCAAATAGGTTGAGACCTTATATAGCTCCCGCTATCTCATTTGTCATGCTGATTGCCGGAGTCCTCATGAGTCACTTCAATTTCTCCCCCTTTACTTCTGCAAAATGGATTGAATACATCTGGTATGTATCAGCATTTCTACCGGTCGGACTACCTGTAATCCGAGAAGCCCTCGAGGGGTTTGCAAAGCGTGATTATTTCAATGAATTTACGCTTATGGTTATAGCAAGTGTCGGAGCATTTTGTATAGGTGAGCTTCCCGAAGGAGTCGGAGTTATGCTTTTCTATTGTATTGGCGAGACCCTACAGCATGAAGCAGTCGGTAAAGCTACGCGAAACATCTCCAACCTTCTTGATGTGAGAGGCGAGAAAGCCCATCTCATACAGAATAATGGCTCTATAGAAGTCGACCCAAAGAATGTAAACGTTGGAGAGCTTATTGAGATATATCCCGGTGAGAGAGTTCCTCTCGATGGAAAGATCGAAGGTCAGGGAGGGTTGTTTGATACCTCGGCTCTCACGGGAGAAAGTTTACCCAGAGAACTTTCCAACGGCGATGAAGTACTTGCCGGAATGATTTCTTCTACACACTCTGTCAGAATCCAGGTATCGCGACCTTATTCCGACAGTGCGCTTTCCCGTATCCTTGATCTCGTTCGTAACGCATCTTCCCGGAAGGCTCACACGGAACTCTTCATCAGACGTTTCGCCCGTATTTACACCCCGGTTGTAATTTCTTTGGCAGCCCTTCTCGTCATAATTCCGGCAATCGTTTCAGTTTTCTCAGCATCGTTCCACTTCGTTCCTTCCGAATGGATCTACCGGGCCCTTGTATTTCTTGTTATCTCATGTCCTTGTGCTCTTGTCGTCAGCGTACCTCTTGGTTATTTCGCGGGTATCGGAGCAGCCTCTAAAGCGGGAATACTTTTTAAAGGCGGGAACTACCTGGATGCGCTTACCGGCATTGATACCATTGCTTTTGACAAAACCGGGACATTGACAACAGGCAAATTTAATGTCGATAAAGTTATCAGTACTTCATTAAAACGCGACGAGCTTCTCAGCATCATGGCCGCAGCTGAGTCTGCCAGTACCCATCCGCTTGCGCGAGCTCTTGTTGAATATGTACGGTCGGAAAACATATCTATTCCAGTTACGGATTCCGTTACTGAAAAGCCGGGATTCGGTGTCTCGGCATCTATCAGCAACCATAATGTCCTTGTGGGAAACCCTCGTCTACTCCATGCTGAAAAAGTCGATGTCCCTGAGGAAATGACTACTCTGGGAGATACGATAATCCTATGTGCCATTGACGGATTATTCGCCGGGTATGTTACGCTCGCTGATACTCTCAAGCCGGATGCACGTCAGGCTGTAGATTTACTTCATTCTCTTGGGATCAACCATCTAGTCATGCTTTCGGGTGACCGTAGGCCAATCGTCAGTGACTTCGCAATCCGACTCGGGATAGCTGAAGCTCACGGCGAACTCCTTCCGCAGGACAAGGCGAAATATGTCGAAGAAATCTCCCAAATTCCCGGCCGAAGCATAGCATTTGTCGGAGATGGTATGAATGATGCACCGGTTCTGGCTCTAAGCGATGTGGGAATTGCCATGGGTGGACTTGGGTCAGATGCAGCCATTGAAAGTGCCGACATCGTGATTCAGACCGACATGCCTTCTCGCGTAGCAACTGCACTGAAGATCGCCCGTACTACCCGCACAATCGTAAAGGAGAATATCGTGGGGGCCATAGGAATCAAAGTGCTTATCCTTGCTCTCGGTGCACTGGGATATGCTTCGCTGTGGGCAGCAGTATTCGCTGATGTGGGCATTGCACTTCTTGCCATACTCAACTCCATGCGAATTCTTTGGAAAAGATACTGAGATAAGTCTCAGTCTGCCCAACATTCAGTCTCGTCAGCGATCTCAGGAATGGTGGACGAATGGTAAACCGGATCCTTTCCCTCCCTTCTCTGTTTCACATAATCCCTGAGCAGACGGATGGCATATCCACCGAGAAGGAGAATTGCAGCAAGGTTACACAGAGTCATAAGTGCCATAGTGATATCTGCAAATCCCCAAACGAGATCCAGCGATACAATGGCTCCAGCATAGACTATCCCGACTACACATAGTCGGTACACGCCTACAAGGAACCTGTTGTCCCTGATAAATCTTATATTGGTCTCGCCATAATAATAATTGGCAATTATACTTGTAAAAGCGAAGAAAAATATTGCGATCGTAACGAATAGAGATCCATACTGGTGTGTGCCTCCAAGCCCGGCATCAATCGCACGCTGGGTGAGCACGATACCGTCATGTCCCTCCATAAAGAGACCGCTGCAAAGGATGATAAACGCTGTGGCTGAGCATACGATCAACGTATCTGTATAAACACCGAGTGTCTGAATGAGACCTTGTTTTACAGGATGACTCACTGATGCCGTCGCAGCAGCATTAGGTGTAGAACCCTCACCGGCTTCATTGCTGAACAATCCACGCTTGATTCCCATCACCATCGCCGCGCCTATCGTGCCTCCGAGAGCCGGACCGAATCCAAAAGCATTTCCGACTATCAGCATGAAGACTTCTGGAATACGGTTGATGTTTATAATGATTATGACAAAAGCAAGAAGAATGTAGGCAACTGCCATTACAGGAACGACGACCTCTGAAAATCGTGAGATACTTTTGATTCCACCGAATATTATCGCCATGGTCAGGAGTGCAAGAATAATTCCTGTCCACTCCCTCGACACAGAGAAACATTCGTTTACAGCATCGGCTATAGTATTGGACTGGACGGAATTGAATGCGAATCCAAACGTAACAGTTATGAGCACTGCAAAAGTGACTGCCCACCATCTTTTCCCAAGCCCTTTTTGGATATAGTAAGCCGGGCCCCCACGGAAAGAATTCTCCCCTTTTACTTTGAAAAGCTGAGCCAAGGTGGATTCCACAAAAGCACTTGATGCACCCAAGAGTGCAATTACCCACATCCAGAAGATTGCTCCCGGCCCACCGAGAGCTATAGCAGTAGCGACACCGGCAAGATTACCGGTTCCGACACGTGCCGCTATGGATAGCGTAAAGGCCTGAAAGGAACTGACAGTGCCATGAGAAGGGGCGTCTATCGCCCGATCATCATTATCTTTCTTTCCGGAATGAACGAGCAGACGGAACATCTCCCCAATCATTCTGAACTGCACTCCACGTGTCCTGACCGTGAAGAAAATCGCCACAATTAGCAGCGTAATTATCATTATATAGTCCGTCAGCACTCCGCTGATAGCGCCAATAATACTTTCTAAATTCAACTCTGTCAAAATTATGGATATGATTGATCTCTATTTTACGCCTGCAAAGTTATATCTTTTTTCGGAGAATTATCAAACTTTCTTATTTTCAGTCCGGGAAGATTGAGGTAATCCCGTTGCGACAGCACTCTGTGGAGTGGCGACAAGATCAGCCGGAAGAACACGCGACATGTGGGCTGAAATAACCACAATGACTGTGAGTACGCCCATACAGAGTGGTGTGGAATGAAGAATATCGCCAAGGCCCACAAGCGGACTCACAACTGCGCCAAATACATAACCGATAAAACCGATTAGAGCCGAGGCATCGCCTGCACATGACCGCCCCTCATTCATTGCCAAAGTATTACCGACTGTGAAGAGCATTCCGAGACAAAACAGCATCGGGATATTCAAGGCATCATAGACCCATACGTTGTCCACTTTATAGAAGCAGACCCATTGTGCCGCTATAATCACTGCAAGCCCCCAGGCACCTATAACTGCCGCTCTTTTCAATGGTCTGAAACGGACGGCAAATGAAGCACCTGCCGCAACCGCAAGAGCATTCACACCCATAAATAGACCAAATTGAAGCTGAGTGAAATGATAATGATCCTGAATGATGAAAGGAGCAGATGAAATGTAAGCAAACAGTACACCGAGCGCACTTCCTTTCAGCAAGACATGTACCATGAAATGACGATTGCGGGCAAGGACTCCGAAGTTCTCAAATGCCTTGCCAAAGTGTCCATTGACACGACGCGACTTCGGAAGAGATTCACGGAAAGGAATAGTCAGCAAAAGCAACATAGCACTGAATCCAAACAAGATCCAGAATATTCCCTGCCAACCTATGGATCGCGCCACAAGACCGCCCACAACCGGGGCCGATGCAGGAGCAAACCCATTGATGGCGCCAACTATAGCCATCACTTTGGCGAGCGCCCTACCCTTGTAGAGATCGGCCGGGATCGTGCGGGCAAGAAAATATCCACCCGATGCACCGATACCCTGTACAAGTCGCCACCACAGGAACTCGTGGATAGTCTTGGACCAGACACTGCACATCGCTCCGAAACAGAAAACAATGAGTGCACCCACGAGTATAGGCTTTCGTCCGAAACGATCACTCAACGGGCCCAGGATAAGCTCACCAACACCTAATCCGATCATACCGAAAGTCAGTCCAAGCTGGACGGTAGACCGCGTGGTATGGAATGCTCTGACCATCTCCGGGAGGGTAGGCAGATACATATCATTTACAAACGAACCGAATGAACTCAGTAAGACTAAAAATAGGATTAGGAATGCATAATATCCTCCGGATATTCCTGATGTATTCTGTGACTGTAATGTGGAATTTTTCATAAATAGAATGTTTTCAAGACCAAGTATCCAAAATGACACTTCTATATTCTAACGTAAAAATCCCGCTTGCGGTTCGGGAAAGCTTATATCGGGAATACAGGAGATTTTCACTTCCCCGTCTTATCAGCCGGCTCCATGTGAATGGAGATAACTGTACCGGGACCAAATTTAGCCTTAATAAGTTTTTCGGCCTCAGTGGCCTTAGCGTGGGCCTCACCCAAGGTCTGATCTCCATCCATTCTCGCATTGAGATCCACAGCGATATTATTCCCGATCCGACGTGTTCTCAGATTCTTCACATTCAGGATTCCGGGTACAGATCCGACAAGACGATAGATTTCTTTCTCCTGTTCTTCCGGGAGAGAAGCTTCCAGCAACTCGTTGATACAGGGCTTCATGATATCATAGCCACTCTTTATGATAAAGAAACTCACCACAATCGCAGCCAGAGGGTCAAAGATCCTCCATTTATCGCCGAGAAACATTGCGGCAGCAATACCGATAAGAGTACCACCCGAAGAGATGGCATCGCTACGGTGATGCCATGCATTTGCTACAACAGCTTGTGAATTATATTCCTTTCCTTTCTTTTCAGTATAGCGGAAGAGAAGTTCCTTTGACACGATAGAAACGACTGCGATAAGTAGTGCGATCATGCCGGGGCGAGGAAGTGCATTACCTGCAAGGCTGTGAAGGACAAGTTTCACACCATTAATCAGGAGTCCAACTCCTGCCACACAAAGAATAAGTCCTATGATCAGTGTAGCGAGTGTCTCAAATTTTCCATGTCCATAATCATGGCCTTTATCTCTTGGCTTCCCTCCGATCCTCACGAATATAAGCACGATAACATCCGTGACAAAATCGCTTAAGGAATGGACGGCATCGGCTACCATAGCGGAACTTCGCCCGAAAATTCCTGCAAGAAATTTCAGGACAATAAGCACCGCATTGACGGCTGATCCGACAAGTGTGACCTTATATATTTCTTT
>CAZOOY010000018.1:0-14056 GCA_964581555.1 uncultured Staphylococcus sp. | reverse complement strand
TCCGTTTTTAACCGCAGATGTGAGATATCCCACAAATTGAGATAATAGGGACGGATTCCTGACGCTGACCCGGTGAAAAAAACCTGAGGTTCACGAATTGATTCCTCAATCATCTCCAGTTGGTTGGTCCCATAAGCGGCGGTCGGGATTTTATTGGCACTTAATTCATTATGATCCGCGTCATAATATTGATCCAGACCTGTCACCATCGCATCCTTTCTGCCAAACTGATAGAACGAGTAGCAATCCCCGGTTTCAATAGACTTTCCTTCCTGAGTGATGGGAATATCGATCGTTAAAGCTTCCAGACCATCGGGAACATTCTTCTGGGTCAGTCTCATTATTACACTACCCTCCTTGAATTCCGTACGATCGCCTGCATAAATCGTCCCAAGACTTCTCGAATAGAGATAGGATGTGGTTCCGTTCTGCGGAATCGAAAGAATATCTTCGGAAGGTTTATAATCGGTTATCCAGATCTGCCAGCTCCACATCACCGTGCCATCGGCATCGCGCACCGCAAGAATTGCATTTCCTTGACGTATTGAGGCAGCCGGAACATCAAACTCAAGAGAATGACCGTCCTGTGACAGTGTAATATTTCTCACGAGATTGATTCGGTCCTCCCATATCATCACCGCGTCATGGGGTGTACAGGAAGCATTATTATAAATGTAGGGGTCACTTATCTCATTTCCAAGATGATTCACGAAATGGAAAAGAGCGTGAGATTTGTTACCTGCAGTCTGCTCAAGTGTAGAGATATAAGAAGACTCGTTCTTAACACCATTTTTGATCGCATTGCCATAGACGAGAGGAAGGGAATATTTACCCGCCGCATTCACGATATAACAATTTGCAGTATTTTCCACAGCGGGCGCACCTGTCGAATTTGACAGGTTATAACGATCCAGACCGGAAGATGTATTGATATCCGTGGTAGTCCTTATTTTCTGCGTGTTGGCACTCATAGAGAGGAAAATGGGTTCAGGGAGATCCGTGACAAGTTGAGAGGCCGTTTCTCCACTACCGCTTTTACCGTACTCAATTATCCAGGAAGGGCATGAGGTTTCAGCCTGGTCTGTGGAACTGAGGAAAGATGCTACCCACTCCACAGGCGAGGTTACTCCAGTACCGTCATCCACGTAACTTTTTACAGTATATTGCGTTTTTCCTCCTGTATAAGGGGAAGTAATGGAGGTAACAGGATTTCCGGCTGCATCTACAACCTCGAGGATAAGTCCGGAGGTGGAAGGATTGGCCGACAAGCGATATGTCACTGTCTTTCCACCGGTCCATGTCTGTCCATTCAGTGAAGCAGTAAACGTAGACTCTTTCCCGTCAACCGCGATAGTCATTTCTATTTCAGCGTCCTCCGAAAGAGTCTGCGGCAAAAGCAAAAATGTCTCGTCTTGCGAAGTGAGCGCCATGTCTGCATCGACATATTTGCCACCGTCAGGGGTAGACAATTCAATATTCGGATTGACCGTAAAGGAGGAACTGCCGGAAAGATTTCCCCACTCACCGGTTTCAAGGTTAAGCTCCCCCTTATCCATCGCGCCTGAAATTGTGATACTTTTTACAGTACACGGTACCATTTCCGTTCCTGTCGCAAACTTTATCGCAGTAAGAGCGTGATTGAAGGTTAGATCACATGGTGAAGCAGAAGCATCCACAGGAACCGCATAAAGCAGATCCTGTTGTGAAGCTACCTCCGAAGGAGTTAAATATGTCAGCTTATATGGTGACGTGGCATCCATAGCCGGGAGAGAGATAATACCCTCCGAGCCGAGTGAATTAGTATAGGGAGAATATGCATTGAAGTGAAGGCTTCCACTTCCGGGCCACAGATACTCATCCTTTGGTTTCCAGTCGTTATCACGAGTAATCTCAACGTTATACATATAGTCAGGGCTAACCGGATCTTCAATGGTAGCTCCACTGTTGAGAGAAGCATATACACCAAAGGATTCCATCCCGTCAACAGTGACGGTTGCGCCTCGGGAAGATGTATCCTTATTCTTCACTAAATCTATACCGTCCTCGACCTTAGGGATAAGATAATACTCTTTTTCAGAAGATTTGAGAGAAAGAACGCCAAGTGTATTTCCGGAGGAGGAAACGGCCCGTGACTTTTCCGTTGCATTATTCCATCCTGAACCCTCACTGACACTGAACGATATATTCCTGTCATTATCTTCGAAAGGGATACTATCCTTGTCATCACTGCAGCCTGTCAGACCTGTAACACCAATCAATGCCACAACGCCGGCCATACAGCTTATGATATGTTTATATGATTTTGTCATAGAGAGTCTCCCTCCTAAAAATTATTAAAGCCATTTCTGACTATCTTGTGACCGTAAGGGGAACATTCAACCCCTTACGGCCTGTTACTTAACGTAAATTCCGTGGATCTATTATCTGATCTACATCATTATTGTTTCATGCCGGATTCATCGGAAGATCAATATCGGCCTCATTCCAGTCAACAACATCAACGGTGAAGAAGATAGGTCCGCCGAGCACGGGCTTACCGGGATCAGGATCTTTAGGATCAACGTTACCGGCTCCGTGAGTGAAGTCAAGATTGTAAATATACTTCTTGCCGGCTTCCCAGTTGGTGTCGATAGGTATTGCAGCCCATGTGCAACCGGGTTCCGAGGGGAAGGGATATACCACTGTACCTGTCTCTGCAGTGCTGATCTTGACTTGAACTGAAAGATAGGCGCCTGCTGCTGTATTGGCTGCGTCATTCTCGGGATCCCATTTCACAAGCTGCTGGGGAATCAGTATAGCGTTGCCGCCCTCCCCCATTATTGTTGCGGGGACAGAGTTAAGTGTGATAGGAGTAGAATAAGTCTCCTCATAGATGGATTTATCTGAACCAAGAGTCCACGCCGTTGTCCCGAAGTCAAAAGTTCCCTTTGAAACGGGCTCACCTATACGGACACCTGTAACCTCAAATTTATAGGCTGTATTGTCGGTCTTTGCACGCACCTCAATCTGAGAAAGCTGGTGATCAAAGGTCAGATTCATACCGCGCGCTTCGTTAAGCGACTTTTTACCGGTAGCAGTAGAAGTGATGAGGTCCACTTGATCAGCCATCTTAGGCGCCGGTGAGAAATCAGCGATATTCTTAGTATCGTTTGTAATTGTGACCGTACCGCCGGGAGCAGCAGGAGCAAGAGCATAGAAAGTCACCTCACTATCATCACCGGGCCAATAATACTCGGGAGTTGAAGTAAAATAATCGTCGGCATCCTTATTAAAGTCAAGTTTGCTGAAGAGAGGACTTGTTCCTACAAAAGCTGTCACATTGATTGATGTGAGATTAGCGTTAGTTGTCTCTACTGCGCGTGAGCGTGATCCGATAGCCGGTCGGAAATCAATAGCATACCCCTTGTCGGCACTTTCAGGTTCATCGCTTGTGCATGATGCCAGAGCCAGTCCGACTGCGGCGATCAGTAAGAATGTTTTTTTCATAGCGATAAGTATTTAATTGTTTTTGTTTTAATTTCACATTTTTATATCAACACTTTCAGTCTGCCAGTCGTTCACGTCAGGCCTCAATCCACCCCCGGTTGCCATTGGTTTCGGGAGGTCAAGTCCGCGAAGAATGATGTGGACATGACGAGGATCGGAGGCATCGTGGACTTGATCCGTGACATCGAAAGTGTAATACCATTTTGACCCATCCGTCAGAAACATATAGATCGTCAGGATATGTTTGTTATTTGTCACCGGGCTCTCCCCGAATGTAAGGAATTCTCCGTGGAGAGAATTTTCTCCTGATTCATCAAAGAGCAGGAAGGGCATGGTGACATGTGTGTCACTCGGTGATCGTTTACCATGAAGATAGCTTTCAGACATGCCGGAGATGGTTGCATCCACTGCCGATCCAGACAGATAGTCTATATGGTTAACGTCATATATATCTACTACGTAATGACAGACAGTCTCTTCAGGATACATGACGATTGTCTTCTCCTCAACATCATCCGGCACGATGACATTGTCGTCTCTGCTGCTCCACATCATTCCCGGAGTAGCTGCAATTCTTTCCTCCTCGGTGTCCCGTGCACGTGGAACAGAACGTGAAGATATTTTTGCTCCAGTAAGAAGATCGGCGTCGGCAGTGAGGACCTCGAAATTCTCGATATCCCCCTCATTTCTCATTATAGCCCAATCGGTAATATCACTATTAATACATAATGCCTTATAGCCTCCGAAGGGAACCTTTGTTCTACCACCGAAACGGTCAGAAAATATGAATCTTAACGGATCGGCCTGCTGGCCGTCGTACAGATAGAGACCCATTGACGCAGGATCGGCATCGGGTGCATTTCTCCAGTCGAATACGACATTAAGCACCGGTTGAGGAGCACTTTCGAATATTAGATCCTTGTGATTGCAGGATGACATCAGGAATAGTGCTGAGAGAGCTGCTGAAATTAGGAAAAATCGTTTCATCTCAAGCCTCCTTTCCTGTTATAATTATCACATCCGATGAGCCAGACAAGAGATACTTCGGCTTTTGTCGGACCGACCCAGTTGAGGTTATGTGTGGATTCCCAATAATAACTGTGACCTTGCGGCCGATACTTCAGATATTTTCCGTGAAGAATTCCGATACCTATTGTAAAATCAATATTTATTCGTCTACCGACAGGAAGTGAGTAGCCGTATTCAATTCCACCGTTGAAAAGACAACGGTCCCAGAGGGTCTTGCCGGGGAGACCACCCATGTAGCCTGTTCCACCCCACTCGAAATCGTATGTCACGACTCCGGCATAGATTCCAAGATGATGACCCGTGAGAGGTTTTTCGGCCGCTTTCTTACCGAACCAACGACGCAGTGTGAGATCGCCTCCATAAGCTCTCCAATACCGGTGACGGTTGTCGTTATCCCACCAGCCGTAAGTCCAGTTGCCTGCAATGGAGAAGTTTTTTCCAAGGTAGAATTCTACACCTATACTTGGTAGGGCGAGAGCATCATAAAGAAGATTGCTCTTAAGAGCCATATAAAACGGAGAGCAGCATTTTTCCTGGGCTCCCATTGGTGCAGCCAGTAACGGGAAAATATTACAGTACTCTTCTGCGACATATGGTTCAACGAGTGTTCCTCTCAGCTCGGGATGACGCTCGGTATATGTCACATACAAACGTGATTCACGAAGTGCAGGGAACAACTTGTCATACATATATCTGTAAGGGACACCGCCACGGAGCTTCTTTATCTTTGCGAGATTTCCATAAGCCTCCTTCTCTCCTGTTGCAGTTTCAGATACTATTCCGGACAAGGTCGCGAGAACTTCATCACGATAAGGTACACCCGGATCCGCCATCACGAGAGAGTACAGCCCTTTCCAATCTCGACCAAGAAAAGAAAATGTCGTGATAGAGTCATTTAAAGCCGTCACCTCCGAGAAATAACCGAAGATCGTATTGGCGCGTTCTCGTGAAAGCCGTGCATTAATATCTACGCTACCCTCCGGAGAGGCACCTCCGACAACTTTAACTTCTGAAACACGGAAAAGGATCGAATCATTATCGGCAGTCTCCTTCATTTCCTGCGACATAGTTGCAAGTCGTTCTCTATTATTGCCAAACGATGGATCAAGGGCTCCATGAGACTGGCGGAACATAAGCCGGGTTGAGTCCGTATGCTCAAAACAATGTCCGGTAACAGACATCCCGATCAATAAATATGTTATGAAGATTTTTTTCATATCCGCCTCCCGAGTAATTCTTGATTACTCCGTCTTTCTTTTAATGTGAGAATTGTACTTTTATTATCGCACTAAATTTGTCCGATTATCAATAGTTATACCCTACAAACAATTGTCCTTACCCTAAAGTTTTAGAAAAGCTTTCTTTCTTCGATATTTTCTTTGCCGTTTCTCTTCCGTTTCTACTTTTGGGGAAAGGAGAAAAATCGTACCTTTGCAGGTCTGAAAGAAAAGTATATACCCATATCATAAAGATGATTGACAATCAACAATCCGGCAAGCTGGGATTCTGGGGACTGACAGCCTTGGTATTCAGTCTTATGGTCGGAGCCGGCATATATAATCTGCCTCAGAACATGGCATCCGTAGCCTCTCCGGCGGCAGTTTTCATCGGGTGGCTTGTGACGGCCGCCGGAATTCTTCCTCTTGTTCTCTCATTCAAGTGGCTCAGCGGACATTATCCCCAATACAATGCCGGAATTTATCAATATGCTCAGGCCGGTTTCGGTAACTATACGGGATTCAATATTGCGTGGGGATACTGGCTGTGCACCGGATTCGCTAATGTCGCATACGGTGTCATGCTCAACGATACTTGTGGCTCCTTCTGCCCCGAGCTTCTCCATCATGGTTGGCAGACCATCCTTTTCGGGTCGGCTCTTATCTGGCTGATGTTTTATATTGTCGCGCGTGGAGTCCGCACCGCCAAGACGGTCAATAATCTGTTGGCAATAATAAAAGTTACGATGATCCTCTTCATCATCGCCATCTTCACTTTATTCTTCAAGGCCGACCTTTTTGATGCGGATATCTGGGGCGGTGTTCTCTCTTTCCACACTCTCGCCACGCAGGTTAAATCGACGATGATGATAACTCTTTTCTGTTTCATAGGGGTAGAAGGTGCAGTGATGATGTCTGCCCGTGCCCGTCGCAGTTCTGATGTCGGGCGTGCAGGAATCGTAGGATTTTTATTCGCTCTCATACTCTACATGGCAGTCTCATTGCTTTGTTACGGTATTTTCTCACGTGCACGGCTTGCAGGGCTCTCAGATCCATCGGTCGCTTACATTTTGAGATACACTTGCGGTGACTGGGCTTACTGGCTTGTAATTATATCAGTCATCATCTCCCTTCTCGGAGGATGGGTCGCATGGACACTGGTCGTAGCCCAGGTTCCTTATGAGGCCGCACTCGTCGGGATTCTTCCTCCGGCATTCAAGCGGGTTAACCGTCACGGAATGCCCACGTTCGGTCTCCTTGCCTCAAGCATCGTCATGGAAGTATTTCTTCTCATGGTCGTGATGGCCGATGACGTTTATCTCGCTGCACTCCGTATCACGGGACTTATGATCATCCCGAGCTATTTCTTCACCGGACTTTTCATGTTGAAGAAAGCTAACTCGATAAAAATTCGCATTATCGCATTAATTACAGTTATTTTCTGCCTTTGGATGGCCTATTCCGGTGGGGTCCGGGAGATGCTTCTCACCTCCGTATTTTATATCGTGGGGCTCCCGTTTTATATTAAAGCACGTCGTTACTCTCACGACGGTAATCGCAAAGTCTTCACTCCGGTCGAAAGAACTTTTTTCATTCTCATCCTCATCTCAGCCATTCTCTCGGTTGCTCTTACAATTTCAGAGGGGAGGCTCCTCTGAATCTGCAACTTTTGGTGTTCCTCGAGTGTTATAGTTAAGGATTTTCTTTAACTCACTCACACTATTTTTTTATGAGGAACTTTCTTCTCCCCGCTCTATTCGGTGTAATAGCTTTCGGACATGCCACCTCTGCGACTCTCACTCCCGATGAAGCGTTGGCCCGACTGCAAGGCTCATCAGTGCGCAATCTCCCTGGACAGACCAAGCATTCGGGAATGAAGTATCATTCCACGATAGGGAATCTTTACATCTTCTCCTCGGAGAATGGTTATATGATTCTGCCCGATGATGACCGGGTCACTCCTCTGCTCGGCTATTCCGACAGCGGGAGTCCATTCACCGATGACAACCCGGAGTTGAACTATTGGCTTGAATGTTACAATGAAGAAATAGCTATCATAAAGGCGACCCGGAACGAGGAAGATTTCTCAACTCCACGTATGACTAAGAAAAGAGACGCAATCTCTCCGCTCCTCATGACCGAGTGGAATCAGGAAGCGCCTTACAATCTGCTTTGTCCTAAAGTGGACGCGCACGAGACAGTCACGGGTTGTGTAGCAACCGCAATGGCGCAGGTGATGAAATATCACAACTTCCCTTCCAAGGGGAAAGGCACTCATTCCTACTATTGGGAGCCGGGTAAGACAGAGCTCTCGTTTGACTATGACAACACTCCTTTCCAATGGGATCTGATGACTGACAGATACGACTCCAAAAGCTCGGAGGAGTCAAAAGAGGCTGTTGCCACCCTAATGCTCGGCTGCGGAATAAGCGTCAATATGCACTATGAACCGGGTGGTAGCGGTGCCGCCACGACCCGAATGGGAGAAGCCCTCATCGACATCTTTGGTTACTCTCCATCCCTATGGATGCCCAACCGTGTTTTTTACGGCTATTATGAATGGGAAGACATGATCTATGCTGATCTTGCCTTAGGTTTACCTGTGCTATATAGTGGTGCAGGAACAGCCGGTGGACACCAGTTCGTCTGCGATGGTTACAGTGAGGACGGTTACTTCCATTTCAACTGGGGATGGGGTGGTCTGAGCAACGGCTACTTTCTCCTGACCGCACTAAATCCCGATGATCTCGGTGTGGGTGGCGGTGCCGGAGGATTCAATACCAGTCAGATAGCATCGCTGGGTGTACGGCCCGCTCAAAGCGGTGATGAGCCGGTCTACGTGATGTATAATACCATCGGTTTCACCACCGATGCTAAGGAGGTCAAGGCCGGCGAAGACCTCGTTTGCTCCGGTCAATATTTCAACTACAGCCTCGCCACTCTTCCCGAAGGTTCAAAACTCGGGATGAAGATCAGCACCATAGATGGAAGTGAGGTCCGATTTGTCGACGGGCCCGGGGTGGCCGGACTGCATCTTTATGATGGACGTATCGACGACCGCATCAAGTTTCCGGAACTCCCCGACGGAACTTACAGTATTACACCTGCGCTCCATGTCGATGGAAAATGGACGGATGTGCGTATGCCGGTCGGGTACCCCTCGGAGGTCATCGCTAAGGTTGAAAGTAATGTTGCGACTCTTGAGTCTCAACAGGCTGCAACCATATCCATCACAGAGCTTTCCGTCCCTGATGTCATTTATCGTGACCGGGAGTTCCCCCTACCCTTCACCGCTGTAAACAATAGCGAAACGGAATACTATGGTACTGTCACTCCTTGGCTACTTGATGCGTCGGGGGTTGAGACCGCTAAGTCAAAATTCCGTCCTCTAGATGTTCTCGCGGGCTCATCGCAGCGGATAAGCGACTACATTGGAGACTTCTCCGCTGTGGATGGACGAGACTTTCCTGCCGGAGAATATACCCTCATTTTCAGGGACGAGACCGGTAAAGATGTCAGCGAACCTCTGACGGTGAAAGTTGAGATCATGACAGAAGAGACTAAGATAAGCGTCTCAGACTTCAAAGTTGAGGATAAAGAGCCTGTAGTGAACCCGGCATCTGTGAAATTTTCTTTCACAGTCACTTGTGAGTCCGGTATCTATTTCGGTGCGCTAAGAGTGCTCATTTTCCCCGGAGATGGCGGATATGAACTCGCCAACGCCTCTTCCGAAGAACTTTACCTCTTACCGGGTGAGCAAAAGACGGTGACAGTGACTGGTGATTTCAATAAACTTGATGACGGACACTATATGGCCGTCGTTTACAACGGTGGTGAGGGGATGACCCGTGAAATTTTCTTCACGATTGATCGCAAAAGCAGCTCACTTGAAGAAATAACGATTTCTTCCGGGACGGAGCACTCTCCCATCATCTATGGGCTTGACGGTATACGCCGTGAAGAGCCTCTCTCACCCGGTCTTTACATCATTGACGGCACTCTGACACTGCGCAGATAACATAAAATTAATTGTGCGTAAACCATACCGGATGTACTTTTGTTTTAAAAGCAGAACACAAAAATTAACTTAAAAAAATTATACATCTATGTTTAAAGAACTGCTTATTGCCGGTTGTGGAGGTTTCGTAGGAACCGCCGGACGTTATCTTGTAGGAAAATGGTCAGCAGGAATGTGGCATGGAGCTTTCCCCATGGGTACATTTCTCGTAAATATCATCGGATGTTTCCTCATCGGTCTATTTTTCGGTCTTCTTGAAAATGCCAAGGTCATGACACCGAGTTAGAACGTCCTCCTCATCACAGGTTTCTGCGGAGGTTTCACCACTTTCTCTTCTTTCGCCGACGATATGTGGGTTCTTGGATCAAAAGGTGACTGGGGTTCATTCGCCCTCTAGCTTGCTCTTAGCGTGATTTTCGGTATCCTCTGCGTTTGGGCAGGTCGTGCACTCATCCGCTAAATAAAAAATTCAATAAAGGAGTTTTCGCGTTAAAGTTTATTAATTTGATTAACACTCGCGATATTTCCTTCCCGGTTAGATAGAAATAATTTAACTTTGTAATTCAAGCCCGTGGAAAGTCTGAATAATAAGGGCGGTCCACGGGCTTGAATTATATTGTATTATAATTATCATCTGATTTCCGGATCGTGCCATGATTACAGAGTCTCTGAAATCTCTACTCCCCGTCTCCCTCCTGCTCTCAGGGTTGCTTGGAATGACCTCATGTCATTCCTACGGAGGTCCGGATTATGAAGGAAGCAGACTCATTGTCACGGCTGAAATAGCACAGGCAGGATCTAAGGCTCAGGCTTCTGCGTGGCTGGCGGGTGACCGCATCGGTGTCTACTCTGATCTCAGGGAAGACAACGTGATGTTTTCGACCCCGGGAGACGGGACGTTCACATCCTCCGTCCCCGTCTATGTCCTTGGCGGAGGAACTGTAAGCTACACCGGCTACTATCCACATTCCTATTCAGTCTCCTCAATCTCTCCGGTCATCCGCTTCTCGACCCCCATTGATTTCATGTGGGCCACCGGCACTGCCACACGGCAATCACCGGAGGTCCACCTTGTCTTCCACCATATAATGTCGTCCATATCGGTTACTATCAAGGACAATGCTCCAACCTCCACCACTGACCGAGGGACAATAAAGCTGGAAGGGATCCGAAAAGAGGGTGAATTTGATACGCTTAAAGGTTCCGTTACCGCAGACGGTCTTGTCTCGACTGTTTCGTCTGAATTCACGCTTGATGAGAGGGTCACATTTATTCTTCCTCCTCAGCGTCCTGATCATTCGATTACCGTCATAGTTGAGCTTGATGGGAAATCCTATTCGGGAGAATTCAATATCGACCGACTCGCAGAAGCGACAGACTATCGCTATACGATAGACTTGACGAATGCATCGTCCACGGGAAATTTCTCCATCTCCTCCGCCACCATCACCGGCTGGACCTCAGTGAATGGAGGTGAAGTCTTAATGGATCACGACAAATGAATCTACAAACCATGAATAAACGGTTATTGTTCCACCTCCTCCTTGCAATTTCTCTACTCACGGCCGCATCCCATAAGTTGAACGCGACAGAGTTGAGCCTTGACTCGGTGAGCGGAAAGGATATGATACTCCGACCGGTGGAAAATGTCCTGTCAGTTCTACCCGGTCTGATACCGGGAGTCGAGGTCATCCCTCATGGTCCACTCCCCGGAGTTTCTCCTCTTACAAGCATTCACGGCCTCGCCACACTCAGCGGACTTAGGCAACCATTGTTCGTAGTGGATGGTATTCCTGTAGAAACTCTCGAAGATATCGACCCCGCGGATGTAGCATCCATAAAAGTTCTGACCGATGCATCCGGGGCTGCGCTTTACGGAGTGAGAGGTTCGGACGGTGTGATACTGATTTCTACCGTTTCCCCGGAGATCTCCGCTGACAATCGAGCAAAAATAGACTTCCTCGCGACATTTCTTCTCGATAATTCCGACGATGACTACGGAATATATGACATGGCCTCCCGCTCAACAGCCCCCGGTCAAAAATATCATCTCTCAATCGGCAATAACAACGGCAGACGTTCATATCGGGCCTCAGTGGGATATTTTGGACAAGGCGGTCTGTTACGCAACACTTCTTCCGAACGACTCACCGCACATGCGGAATATTCCTACGAGTTCACCAGAATATTTTCAGGCGGTCTCGCACTTTCAGGTTCGCGTCGTGAAATTAAGGCTCCGCTAAGCGGAATGAACGACAAAGAGACTTTCAATTCTTTCCTCTCATCGGCATTCCTTCAGGCTAAGCTTGATAACGGAATTTCCGTCAGGCTTGATGGAGCCTTCCGTCATCGCAACCACACGGCTCTCCCCTTCCCGCTTCTCACTTTTACCGGCACTGGGCTGGTACGCGCTTCACTTTCTTATGGCGTTATCTCAGGAGCCCATCGTTTTGACATCAATGCAGGGACCTCTTTCGAGACTTTCAATCCTTTCCACAGCAATCTGATATCCCCATATGCTAATTTCGGTTACGACTATGCCGGTAGATACACTGCCTCACTTTCGCTCAGAGGTGACGGACTAAAAGGTAGCGTAAAGGATCGCAGTTGGTCACTCTCGCCTTGCCTGTCTGCGGCATGGACCATCAGTCGTGAATCTTTCTGGCCTGAAGGATCGTTTGTTTCGGAACTAAAGCTTCGTGGAGGTCTCAGCCGGATGGCCACAGGCACACCCTCTTACGGCATTACATCCGAGACGACAATAGGCCGGGAGGTTGGACTCACCGCCGGATTCCTAAAGAGCCGGCTCAATCTTGTTGCTGACTTCTATACCCGCACAATCTCTGATCTTGCCCTGGTGACTCCTGTTGACAAATTGATTGTCGGTAAAGTATTCTGCAAGGGACTGGACATAAAGCTGACATCAGTCAATCTCACCGGCCCCCTTTCGTGGCAGACGGATTTCACTATGTCCTATGCATGCAATCATGTCACTGATCCGGGAGCGGCCGGTAATGGAAGCTTCATTGACGGAATCGGTGTTGTTGCAGAGGGTGAACCACTCGGGAGCCTGTGCATGTATGATGCCGTCGGTTACTATGGCAACGCTGAAGATCTTCTGAAATATCCCGTTGCGGAAGGTTCAGCAATAGGGGATGTACGTTATCGTGACGCTAACGATGACGGCATCATTGATGAGAGAGACCGCACACTCGTTGGCAAACCGGACCCGGAATTTACTTTCGGCTTAAACAATCGTCTCACTTACCATGGTTGGGATCTCTCACTCCTCCTCACGGCGCGTGCGGGAGGTTGGCTTTACAAGAGTCTTCCGGGAGATACTCCTGACTCCCGGGGGATAAGAAAGAGCGATTGCTTCACTATAAAGAATCTCACCGTCGGTTACACCATACCCTTGGGTGATGGTGTCCGCTTTATCCGTGAGTGTCGTTTGTTCTTAGGTACCGAAAATCTTGTCTCGGCCGGTGAGACGGGGTTTTACCTTACAGGTTACCGACCTGAATACTGCTCTCTCTCCAATCGCACATTTACCATAGGCATTCAGGCTCGTTTCTGATCACGACTCCATCTCACCTCTCAGAGCATTGAAGAATTGCCAGATGGCAATACCTCCGGAGACTGAGACGTTGAGGGAATGTTTGGTACCACGCTGAGGGATTTCAAGGCATAGGTCACATTGATTGACAACCTCCTGATCCACTCCGTTTACTTCGTGACCGAGAATCAGGGCATAGCGTCTCCCCTGCTGCGCCACGAAATCCTGTAGCTCGATGCTTCCTTTCACCTGCTCAAGGCAACATATGGTGTAACCGCGGCGCTGAAGAGCCTCCACACACTCCATTGTAGTAGGATAATAGACCCAATCCACCGATTCCTCCGCCCCAAGCGCTGTCTTATGAATCTCGGGGGAAGGGGGACATGCACTGATACCACACAAGGCAAGAGTCTCAACTGCAAAAGCGTCACATGTGCGGAAGATAGCTCCGATATTATTGAGGGAACGGACATTGTCAAGGACAACTGTCAGACTGATTTTAGGCTGACGGCGGAAATGCTCCACGTCCACACGACGAAGATCCCAGATTGTTTTCTTTTCCATACCCTACAAATGTACGGATTAATTCAATAATTAGCAAATCCGGGATTAGTCTAAAATCTGAGACAGCTCGGAGGCTGTCTCTCCTACAAAAATCAGCCTCCGCCCTGTCATCGAGACAGACGCGGAGGCCGCAAACACTAAGACTAATAGTTTAGATCGTTTGTTATTTGACTCTTATTTCACTTG
>CAZOOY010000017.1:0-20707 GCA_964581555.1 uncultured Staphylococcus sp. | reverse complement strand
TTTTCAAGTGATTTTAACATCGTTTTAACTTTTCAGCTCGAACTTTTTCGTCTTCGCCGTTGTTTTAACTCTGCCGCTCTGCCTCCGCAGGACT
The DNA here is from genome assembly GCA_964581555.1 of uncultured Staphylococcus sp. Taxonomy (GTDB): domain Bacteria; phylum Bacteroidota; class Bacteroidia; order Bacteroidales; family Muribaculaceae; genus Duncaniella. The sequence goes on along the minus strand of CAZOOY010000017.1, from coordinate 20,613 downwards.
CACTTCCGAAAAGCGAGTGCAAAGGTAGTACATCTCCAGACAACCGCCAAATTTTCGCAGCGTTTTAACATTTATTTAACACATAGATTCTTTATCAATAATTCAAGCTCGTTCATAAAGACAGCATTTAATGAAGATAATCAGTTCATTATATGACACTTATAAATACACGCTATAGACAAGGTACAGTCAGAGGATTTCCACTGTTATTAACATACTCATTTATACAGAAATCTCCGTCCGGCTTAACAACACTGTGCCGGACGGAGATTTTTACTATTACCTATATATAATATACAAGCAGAGCGCCGAAATCATACATTGAACAGGAAGTGCATTATGTCGCCGTCCTGGACAACATAATTTTTCCCTTCCACAGCCATCTTTCCAGCCTCACGAACCGCACTCTCGCTTCCAAGAGCGACGAAGTCGTCATATTTGATCACCTCTGCACGGATGAACCCTTTTTCAAAGTCAGTGTGGATGATACCGGCACAACGAGGAGCCTTGCTACCATCTATAAATGTCCAGGCTCTCACCTCATCGGCTCCTGCAGTGAAGAATGTCTTGAGGTTGAGAAGAGCATAGGCTGCCCGGATAAGACGAGCGACACCTGACTCCTCAAGTCCAATCTCGGCCAAGAACTCCTTACGCTCCTCATAGGTGTCAAGCTCGGCAATCTCACTCTCTGTCTGGGCTGCTACTATGAGAAGTTGAGCATTCTCATCCTTGATAGCCTCGCGGACCGCGTCGACATACTTGTTGCCATCCACAGCCGAGGCATCATCAACGTTGCAGACATACATCACAGGCTTGCTTGTGAGCAAGAAGAGCTCACGGGCAAACTTCTGTTCATCGGGAGTCTCAAGTTCGACTGTTCTCGCAGGTTTTCCCTGCTGAAGCGCTTCCTGAAATTTACGAAGAACCTCGTATTGCATCTTAGCAACCTTGTCTCCACCGGTCTGAGCCTGTTTCTGAGTGCGGGCAATACGGCTTTCGATAGTCTCAAGATCCTTGATCTGAAGCTCATAGTCGATAATCTCCTTATCGCGGACAGGATCAACCGTGTTGTGGACATGAGTAACATTATCATCGTCAAAACAACGGAGCACATGAAGGATGGCATCCGTCTCACGGATATTGGCCAGAAACTTGTTGCCGAGTCCCTCACCCTTGCTGGCGCCCTGAACCAAACCGGCGATATCGACTATCTCGACAGTTGCGGGAACTATGGAGCGGGGATTACACATCTCCACAAGTTTATTAAGCCTGTCGTCGGGCACGGTGATGACGCCAACATTGGGCTCGATGGTGCAGAAAGGGAAATTGGCCGACTGGGCCTTGGCATTTGAGAGACAGTTGAAGAGGGTGGATTTCCCGACATTGGGGAGTCCGACTATACCACATTGAAGTGCCATGATGTATCTTTTATACTTCTTATATCAAATTTTCAGAATTCAGTCTGCAAAGGTAGCAATTATTTATGATATTGTGAAAAACGAGTTGGCAGGATGGGCCATAAAGATGTAAAAACGCGCCATGTCGTCAACTGAGCCTCCAAGATCACGCAGAGGAATCACTCGGCAGGGAAGGTCAGGAAGCGAGGTCTCGCTGAAGATGACATCAAGCGGTCCCCATCTCCCGGAAATGTCATCAAGCACCCGGTCAAACGGGATGCCGGGATAAAAGCGAAGCCCAAGACGCTGAGCCTCGGAAGAGCCACGTCGCCGCTCATCGGAAAGCAGGGCGACACGACCGCCCACCGTGCGAGCCATCGCGGCCACAGCAAGAGCAAGCGGAGAAAGAGAAGGGCTGACTATGAGGAAACGGACGGGAGGAAAGGGAACAAAGAGCCCGTTGCCGGACGAACTACGCGGAACTGTCGCCACTGCCCGACCGGAGGGACGACCGAGACGACCCGCCCGGTAATCTTCCATCCGCTTTTCAAGATAATTGTCCGCCATACGCAAGAAGTGTAATCAAATTTTTGGAGACAAATTTACTCAAAAATCATTAATTTTGCATCCCAAAATAAGAAATCGCTCTAACGATAAATGAACATAGCCCTTTTCCGACAGCGACTCAAACCCTGGATGCTCCCAATAGCGATGGCCGGTGGAATACTATTTCATAATTTCATCGACGCCATTTCATTCATAGCCCCCTACCTCATCTTCGTGATGCTCCTCATCACTTTCTGCAAGGTAAAGCCTCGGGAGTTCAGAGTGACCGGTCTTTCAGGCGGTCTTATCGCAGTGCAGATCATAGGCTCCATAGCCATCTATTTCCTGCTCCTCCCGTTTAGCGCCGAGGTGGCAGAGGGAACATTCATCTGTGTGTTCTGCCCCACGGCTACTGCCGCACCAGTGATCACCGGGATGCTGGGCGGAAGTATCCCACGTCTGGCTACATTCTCTATCATCTCCAATGTCTGTGTGGCAGTGCTCGCACCGATATTATTCACGTTCATGGGGAGCGGAGAAGCCGATTATACATTTCTTGAATCCGTCACTCTTATTGCCACAAGAGTTGTCCCCCTCATAATTCTTCCGCTATTCACCGCCTTTGCACTACTGAGATTCATGCCCAAGGTCCATTCGGCCATCGCATCAAGGCAGAGCCTGTCATTCTATATCTGGGCTGTGTCGCTCTTCATCGTGGTGGGACGCGCGGTGAGTTTCATAATGAGCGAGCCGCCGACAATGATCCCCGAGATGGTAATACTCGCCACAACTTCACTTATAGTGTGCTGCGGACAATTCCTGATCGGGAGAAAAATCGGAGCACGAAACGGCGACAAAATAGCAGGTGCTCAAGGACTGGGGCAAAAGAACACTGTACTTGCAATCTGGATGGCACTTGTCTATCTCCACCCCATCGCCTCCGTTGCTCCGGCTGCCTATGTAGCCTGGCAAAATACAATTAATTCCGCCCAACTATATTTTAAAGCGAAAAGAGAAAAACCAAACAACCGCAACGGGCGTTAAGAAATAGAGACAGCTTTTAAGCTATCTTGATTAATTTTCACAATAGAAGTCATGGCCATAAGCAGCATGTATGAAAGCCTGCTGACGCTTCCTCTCTTCAAGGGACTCAGCTATGCAAGACTCTCGGAAATAGTCGGAAACACCCCTCTGGCATTTCTAAAATATCTACCCAACGAGCCCATCCTCGCTGCAGGTGATCCCTGCACCCATCTGAAATTCATCCTCAACGGGAGTGTAAGGATGTCCATCACCAACTCGAGCGATAGGTTCAGAGTGAGTCAGACGCTCAAAGCACCGGCTCTCATCTCACCAGATTTCCTCTTTGGCCGCAACACATTTTATCCCGGGACAGCCAAGGCTTTAGACACAGTCTCGATCATGCAGATCGAGAAGAATGATTTTATCCGCCTGCTGCAGACGGATGAAATCTTTATCTTCAACTATCTGAATCTCCTCTCCACCAACGCCCAAAAAGCTGTCGACGGAATCATAGCCCTCACCTCCGGCTCGCTCGAGGAGCGAATTGCCTACTGGATAATAGCTCTGACTCAGCTCGGAGCGGAAGATATCGTTCTCTCGGCCCGACAGAGAGACCTCTACACACTTTTCAACGTGCAGCGTACCACGTTTATCTCCACACTTGACTCCCTGAAAGAACAGGGTATCATAGAATACGGCAACAATGAGATCCGCGTCCTCTCCCGACGCGCTCTCCGCTCAGTGCTCCACAAAAGGCCTGATTAGGCGAGGAGAAGAGTCCCGAACAATACCTTTTTTACAAGATTCGTGCAGAATATTGCAGGAGTTTGATTAATTTTGCGGTAAACTATTAAACCGCAGACTTTATGAAAAATGACAATATCCCTGCCAGGATAGAGGCTTTCCGAGAGAAAATGAAAGAGGCCGGTGTACAGGCCGTCATTCTCCCGAGGACGGACCCTCACCTAAGCGAATACATCTCAGCCCATTGGCATATAGTCCGCTATCTCAGCGGTTTCTCCGGTTCGGCCGGAACCATGGTTATCACCACGGATCATGCACTCGTGTGGACCGACAGCCGTTATTTCCTCCAGTGTGCCCGTCAGATAGAAGGCACTGACATCATCTTAATGAAAGACGGACTGCCCGATACCCCCAGCGTGACACAGTATCTCATCAGTTCGTTACCGAAAGGGTCGACCGTAGCCATCAACGGTCTGCTCATGTCAATCAGCGACACCGCTGCACTCGCTGAAGCCCTCAATAAGGCCGGCCTTAACCTTAAAGTGGATTTCGACCCTATCGATGAAATCTGGACTGATCGTCCAGCCATGCCGGCTGACAAGATCTTTATCCACGATGAGAAATATTCCGGAGAGAGCGCATCGTCACGTATAGGCCGTGTGCTCGAAGAGGTGAAAAAGGCAGGAGCTGACACTTATTTCACAGCGGCTCTCGATGAAATAGCCTGGCTGCTGAACATCCGTTCCAACGATGTACACTGCTCTCCGGTGGCGGCCTCGTTTCTCTATCTGAGTCCGCAGGGATCAACACTGTTTGTGGATGATGTCAAAATGACACCAGAGGTCGCCGCCCATCTCGAAAAGGCCGGGGTGAAGACTCTCCCCTACTCTACCCTCACATCAAAACTTCCTGAAATTTCTGCCAAAGATCTCGTGCTTCTGGCCGACACGAGCTCATCTGGCGCTATCGAAAGTCTGCTCAAGACTCATCGCCAGCTCGGGACTTCTCCGGTGGCGATGCTCAAGGCCGTAAAGAACCAAGTTCAGATCGACAACGTCCGCGCTTCACATGTACGCGACGGAGTGGCTATGGTGCGCTCGCTCATTGAGATCGAAAAGACACTTAAGGAAGGGAAACCTCTCACGGAGATCGGCGTGGCCGAGATACTGCTTAAAAACCGTAAGCGCAACGAGCTCTTCTATGATCTGAGTTTCGACAGCATCTGCGGTTTCGGCCCTCACGGAGCTATCGTCCACTATACCGCTTCACCGGAATCAGATGTCGAGATAAAGGGTGACAGCCTACTTCTCATAGACTCGGGCGCAAACTATCTGGACGGAACCACCGACCTTACCCGTACGATAGCTATAGGCACTCCCTCGGCCGAAATGAAACATGATTTCACACTCGTGATGAAGGGCCACATCACCATAGCCACCGCAATCTATCCCGAGGGTACACGCGGCGCCCAGCTCGACGCATTGGCCCGAATGCCGCTCTGGAAAGAGGGTAAGAGCTATCTTCACGGCACCGGACATGGCGTGGGATTCTTCCTCAACTGTCATGAGGGCCCCCAGAGCATCCGTCTCAACGACACGCTCGCCCCTCTCACTCCCGGCATGCTTACGTCCAACGAACCAGGCATATATCTGACCGGAAAATATGGTATCAGATGTGAAAATCTGGTGCTGACAGTTCCCCATTCCGAGACAGAATTTGGCCGCTTCTACGCATTTGAGACAGTGACACTCTGCCCCTTTGACCGCAAACTCTTCGACACAAACATAATGAGCGAGGAAGAGATAGCCTGGGTCAACGGTTATCAAGCCCGCGTATGTGAGGTTCTCAGCCCCTACCTCACTTCTGATGAAAAGGAATGGCTTGAGGCTGCCACGCTCCCTCTCATGATGTAATTCACCATTAAATCAAGCACTATTTATGGCACTGATAATACCTGTCCGCGGTTTCACACCCGAAATAGGCCGTGACACTTTCCTCGCAGAAAACGCCACTATAATAGGTGACGTAGTGATGGGGGAAGAGTGTAGCGTATGGTTCAACACCGTGATACGCGGCGATGTTAACTCCATCCGTATCGGCAATAGAGTCAATATTCAGGATGGTTCCGTTCTTCACACCCTCTATCAGAAATCAACAATTGAAATAGGTGATGACGTCTCGATCGGGCATAATGTAACCATTCATGGCGCCAAGATCCACAATCTCGCTCTCATCGGCATGGGTGCCGTGGTTATGGATGATGCAGAGGTTGGTGAGGGAGCGCTTGTAGCCGCAGGTTCCGTAGTGCTCTCGCGCACAAAGATCGGCCCCAACGAACTTTGGGGAGGCGCACCGGCCAAATTCATCAAGATGGTCGATCCTGAAACATCACGAGAACTCAACACCAAGATTGCACGCAACTATCTGATGTACTCCAAGTGGTACACGGAAGGGAGCGAGGAAAATAAATGAGAGTGTCAGCGTTTGATCTTGTCCGGACTGTAAACCGCTAATAGCTCGGTCAGGGTGACCGAACGTAGAGTTTCGATCAATCCGGCACGGACAGCCAACTCTCCGAGAAGAGTCTCAGGGGTGTAACGCTTACGCAATTCCTCCATACTCATTGAACGGTCACGCTTTGAAAGGCGTTGACCGTTCTCATTACATATAAGAGGGAGATGGGCAAACTCCGGCACCTGAAGCCCAAGCATCTCATACAGATAGATCTGCTGGGCAGCGGAGAGGAGGAGGTCGTTTCCACGCATGATCTCCGTGATACCCATCAATGCATCGTCAACAACAACCGCAAGCTGATAAGCCCATGCCCCGTCGGCTCTACGCAAGACGAAGTCGCCGCAATGGCGGGCGAGATTCACTTTCTGCAGACCGTAAATCCTGTCCGTGAAACATATCTCCTTATCCGGAACGAAAAGACGTGTGGCATAAGGGCGTCCGGGATAAGAAGTCTCACAGGGCAGATGGGCCGGCCGACAGTTTCCTCCGTATATAATCCGCCCGTCGCTTTGATGAGGAGCCTGGGTGGCAAGAATATCTGCCCTTGTACATGTACAGGGATAGGTGTAACCTGTGGACCGGAGCTTTTCAAGATATTCGGCATATATTTCACCGCGTCGGCTCTGACTATAAGGGCCTGCCGAACCGAGATCGTCAAGCCCACCTTCATCCCATTCGAGCCCGAGCCAATGAAGATCATCTTCTATTACACGGGCGTACTCACGCTTGCTACGCTGCGGGTCGAGATCCTCGATGCGAAGCACCCATTTCCCTCCGCATGACTTAACGGATAGCCATGAGAGGAGGGCCGTAAAAAGATTGCCCATGTGCATTCTGCCGGTCGGCGAGGGTGCAAACCTGCCTTTGGGGATAAGATTCTCCTCAGCCATTTTCATCGCGTCCGTTCCTTGATGCTCTTTATAAGATTCACTGATGGTGGAACCTCCTCGGGATAGTGGGTCACAAAAATCAGCGAGCCACCGCGTGCATCCAGAAGAGCATCGATTATTCTTCTCAATCGACTCTTGTTGATCGCATCCAAACCTTGGAAAGGCTCATCGAGCACAAGTAGGGCCGGCTGACGCACGAACGCTCTCGCAAGAAGGACCAGCCTCTGTTCTCCTGATGAGAGATCCTTGAACTGACGGTCGGCCAACCGGGTGATACCAAGCAGCGCGAGCCATTCAGTAGCGATACATTTTTCCTCCTCGGTAGGTTTACCATACCTTTTTAATATAGGACGCATTCCCTCTATGACGATCACTGTCACATCAAGTGGCGAACGGAAATAGAGCTGCATCTCAGGGCAGACGTAGCCCAGATTATCCTTTATGTCCCAGAGAGTTTCCCCCGTACCGCGCCGGCGGTCAAAGATGTAGACCTCATTGGCAAAGGCCTGGGGATTGTCACCGCAGACCACACTGAGGAGGAGTGATTTTCCACTGCCATTCGGTCCCGTGAGCATCCATCGCTCACCTCGCTTCACTGTCCAGTCAAAACCTTCTATTACCTTGTGCTCCCCGTAGCGGAGGAGGCCGTTTCGTATCGCAAACGCAACATTATGTGCAGGACAAGAAGTGTCAGGGGCAGGAGGAATAACTATTTCTTCAGGTGGAGCGACAGGTTCAATCTCTTTAATCATGGAAATATCCTCGGGCCCAAACCATTGGCCATTGACAGCGCAATCCGAGAGAGCAAGTACACTATCGGCATACGACGGGATTTCAGCACTGTCACATACGAGTAGAACAACAGCCGTACCGCTATCCCGCAGCTCCATCAGCGCAGCGTCAAGCTCTGAGCGCGAGAGAGCATCCAGCCCTATATACGGATTGTCAAGAATAAGGATTTCGGGTGATGAAAGGAGCGCGTTAATAATAAGCAATTTGCGAAGCTCTCCACTGGAAAGGAAGTTGATCTTTTTTCCCTCAGGATTTATTAGACCGAGACGCTGACACAATTCATGCCACTCGGGTCTACTGCTGTTCTCTCCCATCACCTCGCCTACGGTTGGAACATAGTCGTTTTCCGATGATTCAAGACGCTGATCAAAGCGAAGTACATCCACTCCGGTGAAAGAATGAATATCCGTAAACTTCAGCATCTTTACTTTCATTCCGTCCCGGCCGAAACGCAGTCGGTTACCATAGGCGTAGCGTCCCTTCTCTAAAATGGTGCCAAGAGTGGTTTTTCCGGCGCCATTCTCTCCGATTACCACCGTTACACCCGCCACGATCCCATGTCCCCGGGTATCGCGGATAGTCACGTTCCCATACTTCAACTCATCGCCGAGAAATTCGACTATATAATAAGGTGACATATTACGAAATTCTTTTCCGCAAAGGTAATCAATCCCCCTCACATGGCAAAACAAGCCTCAATGCTCTCCGCTCTAATAGCGGAAATCATGATCAAAGGTCTATAATGAACGATGTGGGGAATAAAAAAGAAAGATCTGACAAACTGATCTTTCATCCGGAGTAGTTAACGCAAAGAATAATCATCCACCTTCTTCACTACTCACTTATTAAGGTTCATTCTAATTCAAATCTCTAATTAAGAGATTTATAATTTCGCCACAAATTTACTTAAACCATTAGAAATATGCAAATTATTAACCTGGAAATTCATTTATAAAGCAGAAATAACTTTTAAAAAACCTGCATTGTTTAGCAAGCACTCTTTTGACTGCCTACTAAAGCTATGATTTACAATTAAATACAGATTGTCAATATCTCTTAATTAGAGACGCTTGACCAACCTACGTAGTAATAAGTACCATTTATCTTCGTAACCATCGGATAATCAATCTCTTACTTGCGTAACACACTAAAGCGACATCCTAATTAAAAAATTGATATTGACACTCTGTTAATGAATGGAGCATTACACAAACCTATTGACACAGGTGCGGTAACGAACTACGATAATCAGATATATCATTCTGATCTCAATCGTCTCCCGGACATACAGCGGAAAACAGCGGCTGAAGAAAAATATGCCGAAGCGATCAGTCTGTATGCATCTTCCTCTATGCCGTTACGCCTTGTCGCAGAGACTTGCGGTGTCACTGCCGCAGGCCTTAGCGCTCATATAGGTAAGTATCACCGTGAGCTGCTCTATTCGCGCTATGGGTTGGACATAACTGATCCGGAGTTCAGAAAAGCAAAAGTCAAAGCTCCCAAGGGACAGTCCCTTAAGACTCATCTTAAATACAGAGATGCTATTGAAGCATGCGGCGACATTGCCTATATAGAATACAATGTATCACAGATAGCCCGTCTTTTCGATCTGAACGCATCAGCACTTACCGCGCAGTTGCGGGTTCATTATCCCGATATTATCCCTGCCCGTGAAAGAATGCGGCAGCGGTTCGGTATTGCTGACAATACACACCGTGGTGCTCGCAGCAAAAGTGTGAAAGATTATGAGGAAGCGGTGAAGATGTATGATCTTACAGATCTAACCATTCCTGAAGTTGCCGAAAAATGCAACGTATCCAAGGGAGGACTTGTGCAATTCCTTAGATTTTATCACAAAGGTATCCTCGAGTCCCGTGCTTGCCGACGCTCGGCAGCCTGTGGTAACGACAGTTTCAGCCGTCCGGGGCTCCTCTCCGGTAATGGTAGGGTCTATGGACCTAAAGCCGAGACGATTTCACTATATGCCCGGGCACTTGAACTTTATCGGACCACTTCAATGACAGTCAGAGAGATTGTGGCTGAAACGGGCGTACCGTCTGAAGGATTCAAGGCTTATCTCAATCAGTGGCACAGAGGAGATCAACAGCAACGAAGAGGATCCGTATGGGATGGGACGTCGGAACCGGATCTTAAATCCACTCCGCGTTATCTGAAATCGGCCCAGAGCAAGTACTCACAGGCCATCATGTCGCTTAAAACTTCCCCACGACCTGTCTCAAAGGTAGCGGCAGAATTCGGGCTTAATCCCGATGTATTTCGCGAATACCTCAGGAACCATGCGCCCGAACTCGCAGCAGCCCAAGGGATGACCATGCTTCCCGACGGAAAACGTGTAAAGAAAACATCTTATGAGAAATATCGTGGCGCAATAGAAGAGTATGCCGGCTCTACTGAATCTCTCCGCAGTATAGCCCTCCGTCACGGACTGGTCTACAAAAGTCTCATGGGATATATGAGGCGCAACTGTCCTGACAAACTTGCTAAGCATACCTCTTCTGTAGCCGAGACAGAAGTGACTAATAAAACACAATCAGAATAATGGAAATGTAACGATAAAAGTATGACGGAACATTTTTTTATAACCAAAATCAGACTATTGGCGGTAGCCCTGCTGATTGCCGCGAGTGGCTCAGGACTATTCGCTCAGGACGTAGCGGTTAAATCCAATCTTCTCTACGATGCGACACTGAGTCCGAATGTCGGCGTTGAAGTCGGTCTCGCCCGCAAATGGTCATTTGACCTCTCGGGCAATCTCAATCTCTGGAGTATCAACGACCACAAATGGCGCCACTGGCTCATCCAGCCCGAGGGCCGCTACTGGTTCTGCCGCCGTTTCATCGGCCACTTCGTCGGCTTCCACGCCCTCGGTGGAGAATATAACGCCGGAAACCTCGACCTCGACCTCAACTTCCTCGGCACAGACTTCCGCAAGCTCAAGGACCGCCGATATGAGGGTTGGGGCATCGGAGCCGGTATCGCCTACGGCTACGCATGGGCCCTCGGCCTACACTGGAACCTCGAGGCCGAACTCGGTATCGGATGGATCTACACCCGCTTCGACTCCTATCCCTGCGCCAAGTGCGGCACCAAGCTCGCCTCAGGACGACATCACAATTACTTCGGCCCAACGAAAGCCGCCGTCAACTTAGTCTACCTCTTCTGAACTCTCTCATGGATATGAAAAAGATATTTTCCGCCATCGTCGCCGCCGCGATCCCGATGATCGCCGCCGCCGACAACACCGGCTCTCTCCACATATCGAAGATGAGCGTCAACAAGGGCGACGACCTCATTACCGTCAACATGACCGTCTCCCCCGCCGACTACTCAATCGGCGGATCGCAGATCGTCACCCTCACCCCCATGCTCGCAGGCCCGGCCGACACCATCGCCCTCCCCGCCATGCGCATCGCCGGACGCCGCGCATGGTACTCCGAGATACGCGACGGCCGTGAGACACCCCTCACCCTCAGTCGCGCCGGCAAGAGCGAACCCGTCGACTACTCGGCCACCGTCCCCTTCACCTCAGCCTTCGAGACCTCACAGGTCATCATCAAGGCCGACACCGCCAACGTCTGCAACTGCCGCCCGCCTCTGGGAGGCCTCGTCCCCGTCGCCCGTCTTGACTACCGGCCCCGAACCATCGCCGTCGACTACCACTACGTGGCCCCCGTCGACTCCGCCGAGAAGACGTTCGACCTCAGCGGACGGGCCAACGTAATCTTCAAGGTCAACCGCACCGAGATCGACTGGAGCTACGCCTCCAACCACGCCGAGCTCGACACCATCCTGCGCACCATCAACGCCGTGCGTGACAACCCCGACGCCACCGTCAAGGCCATCTACCTCACCGGCTACGCCTCACCCGAAGGCCCCTACAACAACAACGTCCGCCTCGCCAAGGGGCGCACCGAGGCCGTCAAGGAATATGTGGCAATCCATTCCACTTTCCCCGCCTCCATCTATCACACCTCCTCAGTCCCCGAAGACTGGGCCGGACTACGCGCGTGGGTTGCGGCAAATTCTATTGCCAACAAAGATGCAATTCTCGCCTTCATCGATGATCCTACTGTCCCTGCCGATAAGCGCAACGACATCTTCATGAAGCAATTCCCCGAGCAGTATCCCTTCCTGCTGGCCAACGTCTACCCCTCGCTGCGTCACACGGACTACCGCATCACCTACACCATCCGAAAATTCTTCGACCTCAGCGAGATCCGCCGCGTCTACGCCACCAATCCCCGCTACCTGAGCCTCAACGAGCTCTTCCTGCTCGCCAACAGCCTCCAGCCCGGATCGCCCGAGTATGACGAAGTCTTCGAACTGGCCGCCCGCCTCTACCCCGACAATCTCACCGCCAACCTCAACGCCGCCAACTCGGCCATGAACCGCGGCAACTACGAGTCGGCCCTCCACTACCTCGACCGCGCCGGCAACAGCCCCGAAGTCGACTACGCCCGCGGCGTCCTCCTCCTCAAGACAGGAGACTATGAGGGAGCAGAAAGATCCATGCGAAAGGCACTTGACGCCGGCATCCCCGGTGCACAAGGCGCACTGGATCAGATCAAATTGTTCCGAGACTTCAAAGGGACTGTTGAAATACTTTAACCGGAAAACAAATAAACAACAATACTAATCATTTCAGACCATTTTTACTATGGCAAACTTCAAAAAATTCCTTTGGGCACTCACCGTATTGCCGTTCCTGACGGGATGCTCCTCGGATTCCCCTAATCCTAATCCTGACCCCGACGTGATCGGAGGAGATGACGGCGTCTATATGTCGGTCAATTTCTCACCTGCAGGGAAGAACGGCTCCCGAAGCTTCACCAGCGGTGAAAATGAAAGTAGCCACGGAGTTGAAATCGGCACCGAAGAGGAAAACATGATCAACAGTGTGCTGCTTGTTCTTGCCGATACCGACAACAGTTACATTGCTTCGTCATACGTTTCAAAAAATATCTCGGCCAACCAGAACTATTCAATCTATCAGGCCACGGCAAAATTCGACAAGACGACCATTGCAGCATACTATGATAACAGGGATATTACTACCAATCCCATGGTCAACGTCATCATCTATTGCAATCCTTCGCTCGAACTCTGCCAGTTCTTTGAAAGTCTTAATGACCAGACACCCGCATCAGTTTGGGTAAACGAGGCTTATTCCCTTGCTTCAGGGACAGACGACGGACTCTGGAGAAATCCCGTCAAATCAGGCGATGTCTACTCCGGTGGTTTCCTGATGACCAATACCCTCGCCGCTCCCCGTTATTTCCCGGCTTCAATCGACGCATGGAATCTCTACACAACCGACTCCAATCCTTTTGATCTATCAGGAATGAACAATCAGGGAACGGATAATGAGGTGGACAACCTTAGCGGGGCCGGCGGTGCCATCAACGTTCACCGTGCAGCCGCCCGCTTCGACTTTGCCGACGGCTCCCAATTCACAGAAGATGATCTTAAGGATGTGGACGGATATGTCTATGGCTACAACGGAGTCCGTGGCGTTCCCTTTACCTATGCCGTCATGACTTCTACCACCGGCGAGAATTCGGCTAATCTGGTAAATGCAACTATCGTCAACATGAGTCTTGTCAACATGCTCAACCAGGAATACTATCTCGGTCGTGTGTCTATTACAGGTCGTCTTGAAAATGCAGAGCTCCTTGGCCCGGAAAAACCTTGGTTCACAACCGCGGGTTCAACAGTCGCTAAAGGTGGTAACTATGTTGTCTCTCCCTTCTCTGCTGAGAAAGCAGCCGGCATCGACACCGATTTCGGTAGTTATTTCTTCTATCCATTCTTTAACAACGAAGGCATTGTGATGCCACAGGGTCAGGGATGGTATACCGCTTACGTTGAGGATGTAGTCAAGGAAGGCAACCGTAAGGATGCAACCGATAGCTACTATGTGTGGCGTTATCTCACCGAGAATACTATCCCCGCCGTTGCCGATAAACAGATGAACGGACAGTCCACAGGTATTGTCTTCAAAGCCAAACTCAAGGCAGCCGAAGGTCTCATCTCCAGCACCGATCCCTGGGACAAGAAGCTCGCCGCAGCTCTCAACGAGACATCTGAAACCAATCCTGACATCCTCTACTACTTCTCAGGTAAGCTCTACTGCACTTGGGAGCATGTCCAGGCTGCCGCTCTTGCCGCTGCCGGTTATGATGCCACCAAGGGACAGAATCAGACACTTGACCGTGCCGCTACTCTCTACCGTGCAGTTTACGGTGACGGCGGTATAGGTGAAATAAAGGAGAATGGTGAAGTAGTTTTCCGTGACACCGAAGATGGCAAACTTGTACCCCTGGATGAGACAGCACCCAACACATTCTGGCAAACCTGGCAGGATGTTGCCGGTCATCCTTCCACCGGAACCGCTTTCAACAACTTCCGTTCGGCTGTCGTAGGCAAGACCTTCACTATCTACGAGGCAAATACGGATGCGCGCGAAGGCTGGGGATACTATTGCTACTATTACTACTGGAACCGTCACAATGATAACCGCCAGAACGGTCTGATGGCTCCTATGGAATTTGCTGTGGTCCGCAACAACATCTACAAGATCGCCGTGACCAAACTGTCCACTCTCGGACATCCCCGCATTCCCGCCAACGATCCCGACACCCCCACTCCCAACACTCCTGACGAGAAGAGCGATCTCTATCTCACCGTCAGCGTCAACGTTGTGCCCTGGGTTGTCCGCTTCAACATGGTTGAATTCTGATATTCACACCCCCACATCTGAATGAAGATGTATCATAAATGAATCTACTGTCGGGACGTAGCCGAAAGCATGTCGTCCGCAGGCACGTCCCGACAGCACTTTCAGCGATATTTACGTCCTGCATCTCCATTCTCCCGAGGGACGCCCGGGCTGACTCCCTGTCCGTCTCACCAATATAACACCCTTTATCACATCAAGCATGAGATTACTCAACGCATCCATCTCACGGCTCGCAGGCATGCTCCTCGCTTTGCTCTGCATCTCCTCCACCTCCTGCGACCGTCTGCACGAAGACCTGCAGCCATGTGTCACAGGCGCGCGTCTGCGGTTTGTCTATGACTATAATATGGAGTTTGCCAACGCTTTCCCCTCTCAGGTGGATTGCCTGACTCTACTCGTCTACGATCTCGACGGGAATTATATCCGCACCCTTACAGCCGGACGTCCCGAGACGGCTGATGAAGACTGGCGTATGGTCATCGACCTGCCGACAGGAAAATATCATCTCATCGCCTGGGGAGGAATTGACTGTCAGGATGCATCTTTTTCCTTCGTTTCACAGCCGGCCACTACTCCGATGAACGGACTTAAAGTGAAACTAAACTCTTCTTTCGTTGATCCTGCACATGCCCTCCATCATCTCTACTATGGAGCACTCGATATAGAAATCCCGCCGGTTGGAGATGATTCGGAATATGTCGAGGATACGGTCTACATGATGAAAGACACCAATGATCTGCGTATTATGCTGGCCAATATTGACGGCACGCCGGCTGACGAGGCTGACTATGACTTCTCACTGATCACTGACAATACCCTCCTTGACTGGGACAATAATCTTCTCAATGCCGGGGAGACCACATACACGCCCTGGACCCGCGGTAACGCTGAGTTCGGCATAAACACCATAGGGCTTACCGCCACGATGGCTTATGCCGAGATATCGACATCCCGTTTCGTCTACGGTAATCCGACCACTCTTCTCATCACCCGGCGGTCCGACGGTTATGAGCTCATAAGAATACCCCTGCTCAACGTCCTGCGCCAGTACAAGAGCGAACGTTGGGGAAGCATGGAGACACAGGAGTTCCTGGACCGTCAGAGCTACTGGCCCATCACTTTCCTTCTCAACGAAGGTGATCTCAACGTGAGCTTCCGCATTGTGGTTGATGACTGGCTTGTCCGCTACAATTTCGTCGACTGATCTCTTCATTCCACCTCTCTTCTCATCTCTACGCCAACCCTACACTGATGAATAAAAAGAAACAATATATCTCGGCATTGCTCCTGACTCTGTTGTTGAGTCTTGGCTCCTGCTCGTCGGGGTCAGGGCCCGTTCCCGATCCCAATGATCAGGAGGAGACACTCGTCACCCTTGTGCTTAACCTATCGGCCAATTCCGGCAGGCGTTCCTCGCGGGCAGACATTTCAAGGGCAGACAGTTGGACTTTCGAGCCTGCAAGTGACAGCCGGGAAAATATAAGAGAACTCCGCATCATAATAGTACGTCCCGATCATAACTTCAACGTGGAAGTGAACCAACGCACGGACTATAGCAATAGTGTGTGGAACGTTCAAGAGAGATTCCGGGTGATCGGCGGAGAACGGAAACAGATCTATTTCATCGCCAACGAAAGTTCACTTCCTGCATCAGCCATTACAACTATTCAGGGCATCAAAGAAGGAGCACCTTTCGTCGAAGGGTTGTCGGACCTCTCACTGACGGCCTATGACGAGGCTTTCATCGATAACAACGGGACTGATAAACGATATGTACCCATGAGCGAGTCTTTCGACTACCTGGTACCTGAAGGCGTTCCCGGAAAGGAGACGGAGGTGACAGCCGATTTCTTCGTGACACGTGCCCTCACAAAATTCTCTTTCTCCGCCGTTGCAGCCGATGGAGTGACTTATCCTAAGGGGATAAAGATAAAAGACATCAAGGTGACAGGACTCGCATCGAAATCCTATCTCTTCCCCCGCAACGCCATCTATTCTCCCGCTAAATATGACACCTCGGTATCAGCTGCAGACGGAAGAGAGATCACATCGTTCAATTTCCCTTCGGGTGCATTGTATTACACCTACGCATTTACTCCGGATTCTTTCGGAGTGCCGGGAACAGCCGACACCGGTCTTTCAGACAAGTATGACACCGGTCTTTACTTCCTTGAATCAGGGAAGGATGAATACAATATATCCGTGACTGCCGAGATTGACGGGCTCTCTCACACATGGGGGCCAAAATCACTGCCTAATCTTCCTCGTCTGCCACGCAACACTCATGTAAAGATCGAACTGAAATTTACCGGTTCAAATCTTGATGCGATTGTGGATGTCCTGCCCTACACCGGAGTCTACCTTAACCCGTCATTCGGAATAGAACGTCCATCAGTAGCGGAATAAGTCGTCCGGCTTTCCTACATATTTAACCAATCACCAGCAATGTATCTCATATCACACTACATAAAACCAAGGCTGTCAAGGGTGCTCGTCGCTTTTTTCACCCTTGTGGCATTTGTATCATGTTCCGAGGATAAGTTCCGGGATCCGTCATTCAACGAAGATGGTGAGGCAACGATATCGGGAACCGTGACATTCGTTCAGAATACAGTAAATCTTTCATCTCGCGCGGCCGGTGACAGCCGGGCCTCAAACCCGGTGAAAGGTGGAACCCCCGGCGATGCGGTTGGCGCCATCGAATCTCTCTATGTTTTGCTCTACAATAACGACGGTACAACCGACGAGAATGGGGAGTATCAGAATGACGCTACCCTCTTCCACTGCTACAAAATAGAAGATTTCACTCATTCCGAGGAGGGCAACACCATCACCCCACCTGACGCGGTGGGCGACAAAGAGCATCAGGCTGAAACTAAAACGGATCAGGTGACATTCACTATCCCTAGAGTTCCATATGGCAAATACAGGATTTATGCCGTAGCCAATCTTGACTTTGACCCCGAGGACATAGAGAACAAATACACTAAAGCTATCCAGACCGATGGCGGATTAAAGAAGATCGTTCTTGACTGGAAGGAAAAGGTCGAGGATAACGACCAGATGTTCGGGTACTTCACACCCGGTAATGAAACTGCCAGCACAGGTTTCAACGGACCTCTCATTCCTGTGAGCGGACAGAGCAGTAATGCCAACATCGCCATACACTCGTGGATCAAGAGAGCAGTATCGAAGGTCACAGTGGCTTTCGACGGCACTAACCTCAAACCGGGTGTCGAGATATTCATAAAATCAGTCGAGATCCGTGACATTCCCAATGAATGTTACCTGGGTTCTGACAATACCCCCACGTCAGATGAGCAGCTCGTTGACCTCGATGAGACTCAAATCATGACCTATGGTTCCGGGGAAGAATACACGTCGAATTGGATTGGATATGTGAGCAAAGAAAATCCCATCAACGGTTTTGATCAGAGTGTGGTCAATTCCACCGGTCTGACTTCCGAGCAGAAACTTAAAGAACTTCACTCTGAATCGACCAATGCTTTCTTTTTCTTCGAGAACATGCAGGGAGAAGGCATTGAGGGGACTGCCAGCGATAAGCGACAGCAGGTTAAGAAGGAGCACAAGGATCTTGGCGTCGTCTCCTTTCCCAACGGATCTGACCCGACGGATTTTTCATGGAAAGACGCAATGAAGTATGGCACCTACATAGTCGTGAGGGCTCATTACAGATCTCCGAAGGAATCAGGAGAGGGTGAGGGTGAAATCCTCTACCGCTTTATGCTTGGGAAAGACATCAAACTCGATTATAATGCCGCTCGCAACTATCACTACAAACTGACATTGTGCTTTAATGGTTGGGCCAATGACGTGGACTGGCACATCGACTACAGAAAAGATTCGGATAAGGAAAAACTACGCATCCCGAATCCTTTCTACATCTCATATCTCTACGGTCAGTCAGGCATGTTACCAATCGAGTTAGACGCTGACCAGACAGTAAAAATCAAAGAAATCAAAGTAAATATTACCTCAAATAACTGGGGTCCCGCTGACCATCCTGATGAAGGAGCTTGTAATCTGTCCGGCACGGATCTGGGTGGTGCAAATACTAAAACTTATTTCGATAAATATTTTCTATATCTAAGCAATAACGCAGTCTATAATCCCTCAGCCTATCCATGGAACGGATTCCTGTCTGCAACCAAACCAAAGAATATCAATCTTGTCACAGGAGATGCTCCATATACGGTTAATTCCAATAAATCTAATTATGAGGAAAATAGCCAGAATGAACGGACCTATACTGCTGAACAACTTGGTATAAGTGATTTCCCGGTATATAAAGCTGAAACTGAAGATAAACCACACGTGGCTTGGGAAGACGGCACATATTATGTGAAACTACCTATATGGACTCGTCCTCGTAACCTTATTACTGGTACCGGTTATACAGGTAATAATCCTTACTCAAGCTATTTCCGTCTTGCTAAGATGGAAATTAGTGTTACGCTCGTTGATGAAGATGGAAAAGAAACTATTATAAATAGACTCACCGATTCCAAAGGGCAGGAGGTTTCGGAAGTAACAATCCAGCAGGTCAGACGTATCGTTAATCCTAAAGGTGTATATCGTAAAGGTCGTAGTCAGGAACCTTTTGAAGTGACGTTGATGGCGTTGGAAAATGAAAGTGATAACGAATTTGACCCTGTTATCTCCGATGGTCCATGGCGTGCCTATGTGTTGCAGGATACAAGGGCAGATAGGATAAGTGGTAAAGGCGGTTTTATCTCACTCGAAGGGAATTCCTCCACCACAACAAGCACTACAACTTTTGAATTCAATGATACTGAGCATACCTATGATGCAACCAGAGAATGTATTGAAGGCGTCGGCAACACCCCTATCAATTTTACAATAAAATTTGACGGTACTGTGACTGATGCCGATCCTCAGTTTGCTATGATTCGCGTTGAATACAATAATTATAGCTGCTATCATCTCATCTTTATTCGCCAAGGATATGACCCCACGCCAATTTTGGACGCACCCGGAGGTAGGAAACATAGATGGATGGTATGTAATCAGATTTCTGACAAAGAAACTGCAAAAGATCCCCGTGATGAAGGTTCGCTTTTTAAACATGGGAATTGGGCCGGAATAAAAGCCAAAGATAATAGGAACAATAAATCTTGGAACAATTGGGTGGAAGTTACACCTAATGATTTTATTCAGAATATTGCGGGCAATAAGGAATTTGAATTATCTGATGGCTCTACAAAAGCAAAATATTCCGATATCCCCGTTGGCGCCGAGTTCAAATCTATTTCAGGACGGAGGATAGCGAATCAGGAAGATTTTCAGCATATGGTGTATAATTCAGCAACTGCCAATCCGGACGTCCAGGATGCGGATTCTTGGAAATTCCCGATCAAAACCGGTGTTGGTGTACTCTATGCGGATGGTGCCACTGAAACGAAAACAACTTTGAATGATGCCTATGGATACATCGCAGGAGAAGACGGATGTGACGAGAAAGGTATGCGAGGCATATTTGTCTATGACATGCGAAATGGTGAAAACCTATTCTTCCCGATAGGAAATTCCGGGTACGGTCATAGAAAAGCAAATTTCACTAATGGCTGGGGGGAGATATATTTCCCCGGAGGTTACAATAAAGATAATGTAATCGGTTTGCTTCGTTATAATACTCAAGCTCGGTGGGGCTACTTCAATGTAGCGGCCATAGAGGGTTCAACTTATCCGCAAGGTGCCCTTAGTGCTCCGTTGTTCTTTGACATTTTCCGCAGTGAGGGTGCGATATATTATACAGGAAATTCGATAAATATAAGCAATCCATCTGCGAACACGGGAGTCAATATTGCATGGGATATGAATTATAGGACTCTCAATTTTGAAGCTATTACGTCTGAAAACCTGATTCATGGTCAAGACGCCTGCTTCGTGAGATGTATTGCCGAAT
>CAZOOY010000016.1:0-21080 GCA_964581555.1 uncultured Staphylococcus sp. | reverse complement strand
CTCCATGCTCAAGGCTGTCCCCGTAAGCGGCAAGTTCGGCGGTGCGACGGGCAACTTCAACGCCCACCTCTGTGCATTCCCTGAAATAGACTGGCGTGCCTTCGGCGCCCGCTTCCTCTCCGAGCGTCTTGGTATAGAACGCGAGGAGTACACCACCCAGATATCCAACTACGACAATCTCGCCGCCATCTTCGACGGCCTGGCCCGTATCAACGACATCATCCTCGACCTTGACCGCGATATGTGGATGTACATCTCCATGGAGTATTTCAAGCAGAAGATCAAAGCCGGCGAGGTCGGTTCATCGGCAATGCCCCATAAAGTCAACCCCATCGACTTCGAAAACTCCGAAGGCAATCTCGGCATAGCCAATGCTCTGTTCCGTCATCTTTCGGGCAAACTTCCCATCTCACGTCTGCAGCGCGACCTCACGGACTCTACGGTGCTCCGCAACATCGGCGTGCCCATGGCCAATACCCTCATCGCACTTGCTTCCACTATGAAGGGGATGAACAAACTCCTTCTCAACCGCGAGGCTATCGATGCCGACCTTGACAATACTTGGAGCGTGGTGGCCGAAGCTCTCCAGACCATCCTGCGCCGTGAAGGATATCCCAACCCCTACGAGACACTCAAGGCTCTCACCCGCACAAATACTCATGTGACCGCTGAGAGTATCGCAGCATTTATCGACACTCTCGAGGTATCTCCCGAGGTAAAGGAAAAGATGAGATCCATCACTCCTCACACCTACACCGGGTATTGATCCTCCCTCCCGCTAAAGCCATCATCACGCCTGTCAATGGACTCCACCACTGCCATCCGCTTCGTATTCATCGCCGCCCTGTGGCTGATACTCTGCTTTCTGGTGATCACCACCCAGCCGTTCACGCTCAGGGTGCTCTTCATCATCGTGGCATCCGGTATCGTGGTGTGGGTACCTTTATATAAGAAATATATAAGGAATGGAAAAGGAAACGAAAAACGATAACAGCACAGCCTATCCTCTTCTGAGCCGCATCGACTCACCGGCCGATCTCCGTCAGCTTCCCGTATCGGAGCTCCCCGAGGTGTGCCGTGAGCTGCGCTCCTTCCTCATCGATTCCCTTTCCTCCCATCCGGGTCATTTCGCCTCGTCGATGGGTGCAGTGGAGCTCACCGTTGCCCTCCACTATGTCTTCAACACCCCCTACGATCGCATCGTCTGGGATGTGGGACATCAGGCCTACGGCCACAAGCTTCTCACTGGACGTCGCGATGCGTTCCACACCAACCGCTCTCTCGGGGGACTCTCGGGTTTCCCCTCTCCCAAAGAAAGCGAATATGACACCTTCACGGCCGGACATGCATCCAACTCCATCTCGGCCGCTCTCGGCATGGCCGTAGCCGCCAAGCTCCACAAGGATGAGCCCCGCCGCCATGTGGTGGCCGTGATAGGCGACGCATCCATCAGCGGCGGTCTGGCATTCGAAGGACTCAACAACGCCGCCAACTCCAAAAACGACCTGCTCATTATCCTCAACGACAATGACATGTCAATTGACCGCAACGTAGGGTCGCTCAACTCTTATCTTGCCCATCTCACGACATCACGTCCTTACAACAACATGCGTGAGCGGCTTGCCTCGATGCTCAACTTCTCCTCCAAGGGGAAAGGACGCATCATCCGTTTCAACAATAGCCTCAAGTCATTCATCAACAAGGAGCAGAACATCTTCGAGGGGCTCAACATCAGATATTTCGGGCCTTTTGACGGGCATGATCTCCCCACAATAATCAAGGTGCTGAATGACATAAAGGATTTCCACGGACCCCGCATACTCCACTTGCGTACGGTCAAAGGAAAAGGTTACACTCCCGCCGAGGAGAATCCCACCACCTGGCACGCCCCGGGTCTCTTCGATCCCGCTACAGGTGAGCGTCCGAAAGCCGATCCAAACAAGCCACCGAAATGGCAGGAAGTCTTCGGACGCACGCTCGTGGAGATAGCCGGGAAAGACCCGCAGGTCGTCGGCATCACTGCTGCCATGCTTTCAGGCACATCCATGAGCATGATGCAGAAGGAGTTCCCCGACAGGACATTTGACGTCGGCATCTCCGAAGGCCATGCAGTGACATTCGCAGGAGGATTGGCCAAGGACGGTCTGAAACCGTTTGTGGCGATCTACTCTTCGTTCCTCCAGAGAGCATATGACCATATCATCCACGACGTGGCTATCGCAGGATTACCTGTCGTCTTCTGCATAGACCGTGCAGGTCTTGTCGGCGAGGATGGCCCGACCCATCACGGAGTATTCGATCTCTCGTATCTCCACTCCATCCCCGGCATGACGGTGGCGTCGCCGCGCGATCCCGACATGCTCAGACGACTGATGTTTACATCTCTTGTGACATCCGGTCCCTTCGCCATACGCTATCCCCGCGGAAGTGCAGGTGAAAAGCCGTCAGACACTACCGCTACTCTTCCGGTCGGGAAGGGTGAGCGTCTGCTTGATGGCAACGATGTGATCATCCTCACGATAGGCCCGGCTGCCCATGACGCTCTCGCGGCTGCCCGCAAGGCTATGGCGGAGAAGGGTAAATCAGTGGGAGTCTATGACATGGTGTTCCTCAAACCCATCGATGAGGAGATTCTTGCCGAAGTGGCTGCCAAAGGTTGCCCTGTGATCACCGTGGAAGACGGCACTGTCAGCGGCGGCCTCGGCTCAGCAGTCCTCGAGTGGATGGCGGAACATGGTCACACCGTCAGCATCACACGTCTCGGTGTTCCCGATCGTTTCATTCCCCAAGGTAAACCTGACGAGCTCAAGCACATCTGTGGCTTTGACACGGAAGGAATTTTCCAAACAATACTCAACGTTACCGAGAGCAAATGAAGATAGTCATAGCAGGCTGCGGAGAGGTAGGTTCACACCTTGCCAAACTCCTCTCCAGAGAAGAACAGGACATAACTGTCGTGGATGAAGACCGCGACCGCCTCGCCGTGCTTGACTCCAACTACAATCTGCTCACGATAGTTGGCCGCCCAACCTCTTTCAAGGCGCTCCGGCAGGCGGGTGTGCAGAAATGTGACCTTTTCATAGCTGTAACTCCTTTCGAGACACGCAACATCGTGGCATGCTCAATAGCCAAGAGTCTCGGAGCCGGAAAGACCGTGGCACGTGTGGACAACTTCGAATACAAGGATCCCGCCAACCGTGAATTTTTCAGTTCAATAGGTGCGGACGACACCATCTACCCCGAATATCTCGCGGCGATGGAGATCATCAGCGCTCTCAACCGCAACTGGGTCCGCCACTGGTTCGAACTTCATGACGGCGAGCTCATACTCGTAGGCGTGAAAGTCAGAGAGGGGGCGCCCCTCAACGGCATAAAGCTAAAGGATCTCGGACGCACCACCCACGACTTCCATGTCGCCGCCATCAAGCGTCGCCACGAGACCATTATCCCGGGCGGCGAGGACCGCATAGAGCCCAATGACATCGTCTACTTCATGTCCCTTCCGGGAAATGTCGACCAGCTCATTCCGCTGTGTGGCAAAGAGGAGAAGCGCATCCGCAACGTCATCATCATGGGTGGCAGCCGTATAGCCGTCAGGTTGTGTAATCTTGCAGGTGACCGGTTCTCATTCAGGATACTTGACCCTGACCGTAACGTCTGCGAAAAGCTTTCGGAACAGTGTCCTGACGCACTCATCATCAACTCTGACGCCCGTGATACCGACGCGTTGCGCGAAGCCGGCATCACCGATACAGATGCCTTCATTGCACTGACGGAGAGCAGCGAGTCAAATATTCTCACCTGCCTAATAGCCAAAGAGTTCGGAGTAATCAAGACCATCGCCGAAGTGGAGAATCTGCAATTCATCTCCGAGGCTGAAGGGCTCAATATCGGCACCGTGGTCAACAAGAAACTACTCGCCTCATCCCGCATCTATCAGATGCTTCTCGACCGTGACTCCACCACATCCAAATGCCTCGCTCTCGCCGATGCCGAGGTGGCCGAGATTGTGGCAGGCGAAAACTCCAAGATCACAAGGGCACCAATAAAGGATCTCCACCTCTCGCGCTATATGACCATAGCCGGACTCATCCGCAACGGCAAGGGGCAGCTTGTGGGGGGTAATACCGTCATCATGCCAGGCGACAGAGTCGTGGTCTTCACGCTCGACGGTGTCATCCATAAAGTTGAAAAACTTTTCTCATGAGAACCTCCCGTCTGGGCCGTTTCGGGATCAACCTGCCCTTCATCAATTTCCCGGTCGTTTTCCGAGTGATCGGACTCCTCCTCGTAATTGAGTCGGTGTTCCTTCTTCTTCCGCTCACCACATGCTTCTATTATGGCGAGAGTGACTGGGTTACCTTTCTCATTACGTTTGGAGTTACCCTGGTGTGCGGAGGCACCATGACTTTCATCCGTCCCGCCACCTCGCAGATGGGTAAGCGCGAGGGATTCCTGCTGACGGCTCTCGTATGGATCTTCTTCTCCATCTTCGGAATGCTCCCCTTCGTGATCGCCCCGGCCTACCGCATGTCCGTTTCCGACTCCTTCTTCGAAGCCATGTCAGGCTTCACAACCACCGGCGCGACCGTCATGACTTCAATCAGTCATCTCAGCCACGGCGCCATCGTGTGGCGCTCACTCATGCAGTGGATCGGTGGCATGGGTATCATCCTCTTCACCCTTGCCGTGATTCCTATGCTTAATCATTCGGGGGGCATGCAGATGTTCAATGCCGAAGTGACAGGCATCACCCACGACAAACTCCGTCCCCGTATCTCGCAGACAGCCAAAAGTCTATGGGCCATCTATTTCTCTCTCACGGCCACACTCTTCGTCCTGCTTCTGATCGGGCCGATGGGGAAATTCGATTCGCTAAACTATGCTCTCTCCATCATGTCCACGGGTGGATTCGCCACCTCCGACGAGGGTCTGGGGCTATGGAAGAGTGACTACATAGAATCGGTCACGACGATATTCATGTTTCTCGGAGGCGTGAGCTTCACCCTCATCTACCGCATGGTTCAGCGCGACTTCCGCACGGTGTGGCGCAACGACGTGTTCCGTTTCTACGTCTTTATGATCGCACTTTTCTACGTGTTGTTCGCAGTGGACATATGGATGAAGGGACTGGCCACGTCATTCAAAGCCATCACGCTTGACCCTCTCTTCCAGATAGTCTCCCTCATCACCTCGACAGGCTTCGAGGTAAGCGACTTCGGCACATGGGGCACTTTCACTCTCTCCCTCTCCATGTTCCTGATGTTCTTCGGAGCGTGTGCCGGCTCCACGAGCGGTGGCGCCAAACTCGACCGTCTCATCGTGCTCACAAAGAAGTGTCACAACGAGATCCAGCGTTCCATCCACCCCAACAACATTCTCACCGTGAGAATGAACGGACGCGTTATCCCTCACGACATCGTGGCCAAGGTCATGGCCTTCCTGAGCCTCAACATGCTCATCATTGTCCTGGGTGGCATCATTCTCACCGCGATGGGTATGCCACTTGTGGATGCCTTCTTCTCGTCATTCACCTGTATCAGCAACACGGGTCTGACGGCTGATGTCACGGGCTTCGGCGGCACATTTGCCATCGTCCCCGACGCCGGCAAGTGGGTTCTCTCGTTCATAATGCTGACCGGACGTCTCGAGATCTTCACGGTATTGATACTCTTCAATCCGTCATTCTGGAAAAAGTAATCTCCACGATGCCGCCATAGGGTGGCTGGGAGGAAAACATATCTTCCGCAGAGACTATGCCGGAGAGAAGAAGGAACTGCACTATGACCCCACCGTGAGTGAAAACAGCGATATGATCATTCACTCCAAATCGCTCCGAAATCTCCATTATAAACTCCCCGACGCGGTTCTGCTGGTCCATAAAGGATTCTCCACCCACAGTCCGGACATTCGTGTAGTCATCATACCACTCCTGAAGTCGTGGATCGTCAATCTCATCCCACTTCCTCATCTCCCATTCTCCGAAATCCATCTCCATAAGACGCCGGTCACGGATGGCTTCGGGATAACCGCACGCATCCGCAAGAAGTCTGCATCGCGAAAGCGGCGACGTGAACACCGCATCAAACGTCCTCCCCTCGAGCTCCATCCTCACCCTCTCAGCCTCTTCCGGAAACGTCTCACGCAACGGCACATCGGTCACTCCATAACAAGTCCCGGAAGTGACATCGACAGCCGTGTGGCGTATGAGCGTAAACTTCATACTTCAAGAAAGTTGATGATCATGACTCCGAGGAAGAAAGTCAGTTCGGCAATGAGAAACGTGGCCCCGCAGCAGTCACCCGTGTATCCCGCTATCCTTTTCTTCATTAACAGTATAAGCAGAAGGGCTGTAATCATCGGCAGAATAGCGGCAAATATACATGCGCCGGGCAGAAAATACAACGGAATAGCCCCGAGAAGGAAACTGAGCGTCCATGCACCGGGAGTCATGCGTGAATATACGGTCTTATTCTTCGCCTCGGCTTCATTGCGAGCATAGGGTAGAAAATTGATTATCTGTGAAGCACAGAATTTGCTCCACGGGTCGGCCACGAAGACCACCATACAAGCCAAGCCGGCCGGGAGCGACGACACCGCACCGATTAACGCCAGGAAATACACTGTCAGACCGATCACGCCATACGTACCGATATACGAGTCCTTCATTATGGCGAGTATTCTCTCTCGGGTGACACCGCCACCCATTCCGTCAAGGAAATCAGCCAGTCCATCCTCATGGAGTGCTCCGGTGACAAGGAGGCGGACAGTGAAAGCAGTGAGAACAGCCATCGGAAGAGGCATCACATAAGAGGCACCGAGGAGCACTGCGGCCGTGATTCCACCCGTGAGCCAACCAACGGCCGACCACAGATCCACTACACGCTTGTATTGCCCGGCCGGGACTTCCGCTATCCGCCAGAATGGAAGACGGGTGAAGAAGATGAGCGACGCCAGCAGTTTCATCAGAAATATTTTATCACCGACACCTTGGCGAAAGAGTCCATCCGGTTGATCATATTGACCGCCGACTGAAGGATGGGATAAGCACACACCGCTCCCGACCCCTCGCCGAGACGCAGTCCGAGGTGAAGGATAGGTTTAGCCCCGATCGCCTCGAGCATCAGCTTATGTCCCGACTCATCCCCCTGATGACCGAACACTGCATAGTCCAGAATGTCGGGATAGAAGCGTGAAGCCGCCGCCATACAGGCCGTCATAATGAAGCCATCCACAATGATTATCATTCCTAACTCGGCGGCACGGAGCATTCCACCCACGGCCATAGCAAGTTCATACCCTCCGAACCATGCGAGTTTTTCCTCGAGGTCATCCGAGCCGGAATAGTTCTCCAGCGAACGTGTGAGTACATCCAGTTTGTGGCGGACACCGGGATTGTCGAGTCCGGCTCCTGCCCCGACGCAATCTCTCAGGGGAATACCCGTCAGGAGATGCATCCACATGGACGACGGTGATGTATTGCCGCTACCCATCTCGCCGAAGCTCACCACATTGCAGCCGTCGGCATGAACCATATCCACCACTCGGGCACCACGGTCGATACACTCCTTCCATTCATCGAGTGTCATGGCCGGCCCGTAGAGGAAATCACCCGTGCCACGACCCATCTTCATGTCTATGATTCCGCTGTCGGCAGGGATATCATAGTCGACTCCTGCATCCACAAGCACGAGACGGAATCCGTTCTGCTCGCAGAGGAAATTGATCCCTGCCCCTCCGCGGGCGAAATGGCCAAGCTGCTGCCAGGTCACGGCACGCGGAGAAACGGTGACACCCTCTCTCTCTATCCCATGGTCGGCAGCGAAAAGGATGTTGCAAGGTTTTTTAAGCTCAGGGGAGAGTGTCTGCTGGATCAGACCGATCTGCAGAGCCAGTTCCTCAAGCCGTCCGAGCGACCCCTTGGGCTTGGTGAGGTTGTCGATCTTGTCGATAATGGAGGCTTTGATCGTCTCGTCCGGACGATGGATATCAAATTTTTTCATTTCAATCTTAAGGTTAGTCCTGACACCATCATGTAGACCTCGTCGGCGCGGGCCGCAACATACTGGTTCACCTTTCCCTGCAGGTCAGTGAAACGGCGCTGCATGGCATTCTCGCTCACACCTCCGAGTCCGATTTCATTGGTGACAAATATATAGGTTGCTTTATGGGATATGAAAGAGTCAAACCGGGCCGTAAGCAGCGCGAAAGCCTCGTCGACATCCTCCTTGCACTCGAAAAAGAGATTGGTGGCCCAAAGAGTGAGACAATCCACCAGCACCACTCTGCCCGTCATGTCCAGGCGGGAGAGATCAAGCTGCTCCTCGACATTGGTCCATTCGGTGCCCCGTCGCGCCTGATGGATGGCTACACGCCGACGGAAATCATCATCCCATATCCGGGCGGTAGCCACATAGACCGGCTCTTCCGAGAGTGAAAGAGCCTTAGCCTCGGCCCACTCGCTCTTGCCCGATCGCTGGCCACCGGTGACCATGATGATTTTTGATTCCGTCACTTTTTCCACAGTTGCAAAGTTAAGCTATTTGTGCAATATTCACCCTATCGGGTGCGTTATTTTTACTAAAAGAAACATTGACTCAATGAGCCTATTCAACATATTCCGAAAGAAAGAGGCCGTCAGGCTTCCGTTCACCACCGATATTCACTGTCACGTCATCCCAGGCGTTGACGACGGATCACCCGATGCAGCGACCTCAGCCGAGCTGATCAGCCGCATGGCCGGTTGGGGCATCGAAAACATCATCGCCACACCCCACATCACTGAGAGCACCTTCGAAAACACCCCGGATATTCTCGACCCCGCCCTCGAGGAGCTTCAGGACGAACTCAAGAAACGTGACATCAAGGTCAACGTGACTCGCGCGTCGGAGAACCGTATCGATGATTTCTTCCGCGATCAGCTCGAGAAAGGGCTCATCACTCTCATGCCCGACAATTACATCCTCGTCGAGTGTTCCTTCATCCAGGAACCCTGGCAACTGGATCAATTCCTGTTTGATCTCAAGATCAGGGGCTTGCGTCCCATCCTGGCCCATCCCGAGCGTTATCATTATTATTACGACAACAATCCCGCCCGCTATGACGAGCTCCACCGCGCCGGCAATCTCTTCCAGATAAATGTGCTCTCGCTCGCTGGCGCCTATTCCAAGACCGAGAAGAAAACGGCTGAAGAACTCATCAAGCGCGGCTATGTGGATTTCCTCGGCACCGACCTCCACAATCACCGTCATGCGGATTGCATCGAGGCCTACCTCTCTTCGTCCGATGCCCGCCGCCACTTCCAGGCACTCTCGGGGCGCCTGCTCAACGACACGCTTAAATTTTCTCCCTCAGGGAGGGTTTAACCCGTGATTTTTCGTAACTTTGCAGGAAAATTTTCGATACCCTATGCATAGCCGTCAGGAAAAGATCGAGGCGCTCGGGAGAGTCATCGACACTCTGGACATACTGCGAGTAAAATGTCCATGGGATGCAAAGCAGACCAACGAATCCTTGCGTCCCAACACCATCGAGGAGGTCTATGAACTCTGCGATGCACTAATTAAAGAAGATAACCCCAATATACGCAAGGAGCTGGGCGATGTCCTGCTCCACGTACTTTTTTATGCCAAAATCGGCGAGGAAAAAGGTGAGTTTGACATCGCCGATGTCTGCGATGCCTTGAATTCCAAGCTCATCTTCCGTCATCCCCATGTCTTCGGTGACACCACCGTAGGCTCAACCGACGAGGTGCTTCAGAACTGGGAGCAGCTCAAGCTCAAGGAGAAAGGTGGCAACAAGACCGTCCTCTCAGGTGTCCCCACCGCACTCCCCGCCATGATCAAGGCCGAACGCATCACCGAGAAAGCCGCAAACGTGGGCTTCGACTGGCAGAAGCGTGAGGACGTTTGGGACAAGGTGCGCGAGGAGATGGACGAATTTTCACGCGCTGCCTCCTCCACGGATCCCGCGGAGATGGAGGAAGAGATGGGCGACCTCCTCTTCGCCGTCATCAACGCCGCCCGTCTTTACGGCATCAATTCCGAGAATGCCCTCGAGAAGACCAATGCCAAATTCATCCGCCGCTTCAACCATATCGAACGCCGTGCCTCCGAGCAGGGACGCTCGCTCAAAGATATGACCCTCGGAGAGATGGATCAACTCTGGAACGAAGCCAAGCAACTGGAACGCGAGGGATGACCTGCAACGACTGTAACTGTCATCCGCGCGACACCCGCCTGAGCTTCGACCCTGCCACCCACACCTACTTTGTGGATGGCGAGGAATACATCTCGGTGACGACGCTCGTCGACGACTACTTCCCGAAATTCGATTCACACTACTGGGCAGCCCGCGCGGCCCTGCGCGAGGGAGTGGAGCCTGAAGTCATCCTCGCCCGCTGGGAGCATGAAGCGGAGCGGTCACGCCTGCTCGGCACATCGATGCATGAAAAGATCGAGCGATATTACCTCGGCCGGGATGACGGAGATGACTCTGACGCCATGCGGCTCTTCCGTCTCTTCGCGGCTTACAACCGTCTCTATCCTTATCGCACCGAGTGGCGCATATTTGACGAAGATTACGGTGTAGCCGGAACTCTCGACTTCCTCGAGTGCACTCCCGAAGGTACATATAATATATATGACTGGAAGAGATCCCGGAAACTTGTGGCTGACGACGGTCGTATCCTCTCTGACTCCCCTTACGGCAAACGTGGCCTGTACCCCGTGGGTCACCTCCACGACACAGCCTACTGGCACTATGCGCTTCAGCTCAGCATCTACCGCTCCATTCTGGAGAGGTCATATGGCATAAGAGTCCACTCCCTGCTCCTCGGTGTCTTCCATCCATCCTCCCCGACACCCTGGATCGTCCGGGTGCCCTATCTAAGGGATGAGGTCGAAGCCATCATGAGCCACAGCAGAGCAGCTACCGTTAAAAATTGCTAATTTTTTGCTTCCATTGTCACTTTTGACACTTTCCACCGTCCTACGTTAGACTGTCATTAAGAACTATATAAATACATAATCAATAAATCATCAATATGAAAAAGCTTTTCAACCTCGTGATGCTTTTCATGGCAGTGGTCACACTGCTCATGCCGGGTGTCGCCAAGGCTCAGGAAGGGAATCCTATGATGCAACAGCTCCCTGTGGACACCGCAGTGAGAATAGGAAAACTCCCCAATGGCCTCACTTACTACATCCGCCACAATGAGTTCCCGAAAGGACAGGCTGATTTCTACATCGCTCAGAATGTAGGATCTGCTCTCGAGGAGGACAACCAGCGCGGTCTGGCTCACTTCCTTGAGCACATGTGCTTCAACGGCACCACCAATTTCCCCGACACCCAGCTCCGCGACTGGCTGGCAAGCGTGGGCGTGCGTTTCGGTGCCAACCTCAACGCCTATACCGGCGTTGACGAGACCGTCTATAATATCTCCAATGTGCCCATCGCACGCGAGAGTGTTCAGGACTCCTGCCTCCTCATCCTCCACGACTGGGCCAACGACCTCACCCTCGATCCCGCCGAGATCGACAAGGAGCGCGGCGTGATCCATGAGGAGTGGCGCATGAACAACGTGGGCCAGATGCGTATCCTCGAGCGTATCCTCCCCGACCTCTACCCCACCACCAAGTACGGCCACCGTCTCCCCATCGGCACCATGGAGGTCGTGGACAACTTCCCACCCCAGGCTCTCCGCGACTATTACGAGGCATGGTATCGTCCTGATCAGCAGGCCATCATCGTGGTCGGTGATATCGACGTAGACCGCATCGAGAACAAGATCAAGGAGATGTTCTCCTCCATCGAGATGCCTGCCGACGCCAAACCCCGCACCTATGAGCCCGTGCCTGATCATCAGGGCACCCTCTATGGTATCGGTGCTGATCCCGAGCAGCAGACTCTCATAGCACAGATGTTCTTCCTCTCCGATCCTATGCCCAAGGAGATGAAGAATACCATGGTAGGTTATGTCAACGACTACATCGAGGCTATGATCCGCTCCATGCTCAACGACCGTCTTGACGACATCGCTTCCAAGCCCGATTCTCCCTATGCAGGTGCAGGTGTCTACTTCGGTGACTACCTTCTCGCTAAGACCAAGGATGCCATGACTTCATCCGTCGTAGCTAAGGGCACGGATATCGTCGAGCCTCTCCAGGCCCTCTACCGCGAGATCCTTCGCGCCCAGCGTGGCGGCTTCACCATCAGCGAGTATGAGCGTGCAAAGGCTGAATATCTCTCGGCTCTGGAGAAGATGTACAACAACCGCGCCACCCGCGAGAACGAAGCGTTCGTAAAGGAATATGTCGGCAACTTCACCGACGGTGAGGCTATTCCCGGCATCGAGGTCGAGTGGCCCCTCATCCAGCAGCTTGCCGCGATGATCCCCGTCGAGGCCATCAACCAGACATTCGCCCAGCTCATCACCCCCGACAATCGTGTCCTCATGGTCCTCTCTCCCGAGAAGGAAGGTTACACCCTCCCCACCAAGGAAGCTCTCGAAGCAGCATTCGCAGCTGTTGATGCAGAGACCATCGAACCCCACGTTGACGAGATGAAGGCCGAGCCTCTCATCCCCGCCGCTCCCGTGGCCGGCAAGATCGTTTCCTCTTCCGAGAATCCCGTATGGGGCACCACCGAGTGGACCCTCTCCAACGGAGCTAAAGTGATCATCAAGACCACCAAGTTCAAGGATGATGAAATCCGTTTCGGAGCCACCGGTATCGGCGGCTACGCAGGCGCTCCCGCCGAGTATGCCAACTCAGTGATCGCAATGCCCGTCTTCATGGAGAGCTACGGTCTGGGCACATATTCCCACACTGATCTCCAGAAGTATCTCGCAGGCAAGCAGGCTTCACTCAACATCAACGTCGGTAGCTATAACACCCAGCTCTCCGGATCCACCACACCCAAGGACCTCCCCACCCTCATGGAGCTTATCTACATGGGCTTCAAGGACCTTCAGTTCACCGAGGATGAATTCCTTGCCAACCAGAAGGCCTATGCCGGTCTCCTCGCCAATCAGGAGAACAGCCCCGAGTACATCTTCGGTCGTGAGGTGAGCAAGGCTCTCTATGCAAGCCCCTTCAACCAGGCACTTTCATCTGCAGCAATTGAAGGCGCTCAGCGTGACCAGATCACCGGGCTCGTCCACGGAGCTCTCGCCAATGCTGCTGACTACACTTTCGTATTCGTCGGCAACGTGGATCCCGAGACTCTCAAGCCTCTCGTCGAGACCTACATCGCTTCTCTTCCCGGCGACGCTGCCAAGAAGGCTACCGCTCCCGTCTATGATCCCGCCTTCTTCGTGAAGGGTGGCGAAGGCGTAGATACATTCACCACACCCATGGCAACACCTCAGACACAGGTTGTCATCGTGGAGAACAGCTCTACCCCCTACAACGCCAAGAATGCCGTCCTCTCTGATATCGCAGGTCAGATCCTCACCAACGCCCTCATCAACACTGTCCGTGAGGATATGGGTGCCGTCTACTCTATCCATGCTTCCGGCTATCCTCAGCGCAACAGCCTCTGGACCGCCACTATAGCCTCTCAGTTCCCCATGAAGCCCGAGATGAAGGATGAGGTTCTCACCTTTATCCACGGTCAGTTCAAGGAGATGGAAGAGAACGTGAAGGACGATGAGCTTTCTCCCGTCAAGGAGTATCTCGTGAAGACCTACACCGAGAACAAGGAGAAGAACCCCGCATGGCTCAACGCTATCCTCGGCAATGCCATGAACGGTGTCGATACCTTCAACGGCAATATCGATACAGTCAACGCCATCACCGTGGCTGACGTGATGAACTTCATGAAGGATATCAACGGTCAGGGCAACTACCGTGTGGTAGTGCTTGATCCCGCACAGTAATTTTCTGTAGATTACCCCATTACAAACTAAACCGGGCGGAGTCAGATGAGACTCCGACCGGTTTTCTTTTTATAACATATTTTTGTTAGCCTCGCGATATTATCGCACCTTTTCGGGCAAATGGCTCCGTAACTTTGCAGAAAAAAGGAAATTAATATGTCAGCAAAAGTTACACTACCCTCATTCCGTATCAATCCCGCCGCTCTCGGCCGTCGTCTCGCATCGACAATACTCAAGGCTCAGGAGGCCGATCTTAGTCCGGAAGCTTTCACAGACACCGTCTGTGCAGTTCTCCAAAGCAGTCGTTCCGAAGATTACACTCCGTCGGCCGACAGCGCGGTGGATACAGAGATTCTTGCAGCCGAGCAGGCAGAGATAGAGAAGTCGGTGCGCCGCTCCGAGATAGCCCGCAAGGTGGCCGAACGACGCCGTAAGTTGCGCGAACAGGCCACCGTCATGTCCGAGACTAAAGAAAAGGATATTGAAGAACCCGAGACTAAAGAAACGGAGACTATGGAAACGGAGACTAAAGAAGAGGTGATGACACAGTCAGTTGCAGAGACTGCAACCGATACTACCTTACCACAGCAACCCACCGGCAAGCGTCGCCGCAGGAACCGTCGCCGCAAAAAGAAATCACATCAAAACGTTGTGAAGCCAGTCGGCAACCAGGATTGATGTATCTTTCTGGGTCTTGGAGAAGACGTGATTCTCGTCAGGGATGAGTTTCAGCACGCTGTTTGGGATCTTCTCGTTATATCTCTCGGCATAGGTGTAGGGCACGATCTGATCGTGAGTACCCTGCACGATGAGAGCCGGTCCGTTATAGTTGGCTGCTGTCTCGTAGATGGGGAGATGAATGGCGGTCTCGACATAGTTCTTGCCAAGAAGAAGCGCACCGGCCTCGGGAGAGTGAGGGAGTTCGATATAATCTCCTTTGAAATTCCAGGGATCATATTGCGCTCCCATCGTGTTGCCTCGCAAAGCGTCGTCACGCAAGACGGCCGCAGCAGCCAGGAGCACCTCGGCCTTGATCACCTTGTCGCCCAACTCACCGCTCACCATGCTCACGACCACTCCTCCCTGCGAGTGGCCGACGAGACTTATGTCCTTCACCCACGGCTGCTTCTGAGCCCAGGCTATCACATCCTTCAGATCCTCGATCTCGTTGAGCACCGTCATATTCTTGAATTCACCGTCACTTTCACCGTGACCGTTGAAGTCAAACCGCAGTGCAGCCATTCCCTGAGCCACTATGCTCTCGGACAGGTCGGTGATGAACGGCCGACGACAATTGCCGCTGAATCCGTGGCAGATAATCACGAGAGGCACTTTACCTGTGGTTTTGGGGCGCTTAACTATTGTGAAAAGTTTCCCGACGGATCCATCGATGCGGAGAGTGTCGGAAGTCATTGCATTTGCTGAAAAAAGAGTCGCGACAGACATAATGGCAGAGAACAGGATTTTCTTGAATGTCATATTTATATACTTATAAGAACTGTATATAAAACAAGTCTTTAAAGACGAAAGTTTTCACTACTCCCCCATCAATCGTGGGCCACTTCATACCCCTTTCATTCCGGCACGAGTGTCTTTCTGTATGCCTTAGGTGTCATCCCCGTCACTCGCTGGAAATATTTAGTAAATGTCGGCGCGTCCGGAAAGTTGAGCGTCGTGGCAATATCCTTTATGCTGCGATGAATTTCCGTGAGCATGCTTTTGGCCTCCCCCACCACCACTGTCTCTATCAGTTCTGACGGAGTCAATCCGGAAAGTTGCCTGACTATAGTCGAGAAATATTTCCGGCTCAGGGAAGAACGTGACGCATAGAACTCCATATCTCTGTGATCCCTGCAATTGACATAGAGATCCAACATGAAATGCTGGAAGATCATGTCACGGTTGGTAGGGCTCTTCACCGGCATGGGTATATTCGTGAAATAGATCTTTATGACCTGAGCCATGATCAGACGGGTGTGGCAGGCGATGATCTCCTGCTGGACATGCCACCAGGTGCTCTCAGGATCTTCTACAACTTTCAACTCCTTAAGATACCATTCGATGGAAGTGTTCAGATAGTCAAATTGATCGGAGCTTATACGGACAAGCGGCGAATGCTGAATGGAGAAGAGATTGCTACTGTTTACAGTATGGTTGATCACGGCCAGGACATCCTCGAGTTTTATGCTCCCGAATATGATCTTGCAATCTTTTCTCACACGTACTATCTCTATGATAACAAAGGGCATGCAAGCGAAAATGCAGTTGCCTTTCACCTGATACTCGATATTGAGAATCCTGATATCGAAATCTCCTTCACTGCAGATTGCAAATGCACATCCCCCGGTCATGTCGAAGATGCGCCCGTCATCTTTAACGGGACTCAGATGGAATGCGGATATGTTAAGAGGTGTAACCATTGGTTCACAAAATAAGCACTTTTAACCATAATTTCAAATATTGGATTGGGAAATTCAAACGATCTGACAATTTTTTCCATAAAGTTGACATTTATCCTCATGGCTAACCGCTGTAACTTTGCATCTTGATAAATAACATTCTGTAAAAGTTGAGATATGAATTTCCAATCAGTGTATCGGGTGTTCCCATTGACAATTCTACTGGTCGCGCTTTCAGCGTGCAGCCACGACTCGAAAGAAAAAGATAATTCGCGTCCTCCGGTGAGAGTGAAGACGATCACCGTGGCGGATAATGGCGTGAAGAGCAACTTCTCTTACTCAGGAACAGTCGAGGAGGAGAGCGGGACGGTGGTGAGTTTCTCTGCGGCCGGAACCATCCGGACCCTCAATGTCTCGGAAGGCGACCGGGTCACCAAGGGCCAACTGATAGGAACTCTTGACGATGGTTCGCTCCGCAATGCCTATGATATTGCCAAGGCTACCCTCGAACAGGCTCAGGATGCCTATAAACGTATGAAGCTTCTGCATGATGCCAACTCACTGCCTGAAATCAAGTGGGTGGATGTGCAGAGCAAGCTTAAACAGGCCGAGAGTGCGGCCGAGATAGCCAAGATAGCTCTCGATGATGCCAAACTACACGCACCCGTGTCAGGAGTGGTGTCGGAAAAGATGGCTTCCGTTGGTCAGACTGTCGCCCCCGGCATCCCCGTGGCCAAGATCGTCGATATCCGCTCGGTGAAAGTGGGTATTTCCGTTCCTGAAAATGAGATCTCCAAATTTTCGAGCGGTGCCACCGCCACGATTACGACCAAGGCCGCTCCTGACGAGACTTATACGGGTAAGATCGTTGAAAAGGCCGTGGCCGCCAATCCTCTTTCTCGCTCCTATCTTGTGAAATACCTTGTGGACAATTCTGCCGGAAGACTCCTCCCCGGAATGATATGTGAGGTGGGAGTTGATGGAGAGTCAGCCGATGCCCGATCAGGGGAGGGAATCATTCTCCCGCTCCAGGTGGTGCTTCTGGACGCCGACAATACCAACTTCGTCTGGCTCGACTCGGCAGACGTGGCGGTGAAACGTGTGGTCAGAACCGGCGAGATGCTTCCTGAAGGTGTGATGATAGAGGCCGGACTCCACCCTGGTGACAAGGTTATCGTGGCCGGAACCGAAAAAGTGTCTCACGGCTCTAAGGTGACTTCCATCAATAATTAATCAGACCACTCCTCTTATGGATTCATCACAGAAAAACAATAATAATATAGAGGGTGGTCTGCTTTCAAAGCTCCCCCCTGTCAAGAACTCCCCGCTCGTAGCGTGGGGCGTGAAATATGCCAATGTCGTCGTCCTTATGGTGTGTATTCTTGTCATTTTCGGCGTGTATGCACTCCAGACGATGGACAAGAACGAGTTTCCCAACTTCACCATCCGCGAGGGTGTGGTAGTGGCCGTCTATCCCGGCGCCACTTCCCTTGAGATGGAGCAGCAGGTGATGAAACCTCTTGAGAACTATGTGTTCGGCTTCAAGGAGGTTAATAAAGTCAAGACCTATTCCAATGCCACCGATGGAATGGTGATGATCTATGTGGAACTTGACGATAAGATCACCGATACCGACTCGTTCTGGAACACGTTCGGCCGTGAGCTCAGCAGTGTCAAGATGCAACTCCCTCCCGGAGTGCTGGCAGTGGAGGTGATCTCCAACTTCGGCGATACCTCGGCGCTGCTCATCACGATGGAGAGCGAGGACAAGACTTACCGCGAGCTGGGCGACTACATGGATGCCCTGCAGGATCGTCTGCGCACGGTGGAAAGTGTCGGCACGATGAATGTCTTCGGCAAGCAGAACGAGCAGGTCTCCATTTACGTGGATCCCGAGAGACTCTCGCATTACGGCATCTCGGAGAAGACTCTTGCGGCTACACTCTTCGCCAAGGGATTTCAGACGACGGGCGGAGAGCTGAGATCCGACAGCTATACTTCTCCCATCTATGTGGAGGATCCGCTGAACTCCGTGGCCGATATAGCGGACCAGATCGTATTCTCCACTCCCGGTGGCGAGGTGGTGAGGCTTAAGGATATCGCCGAGGTGAAGCGCGAGTACCCCGAGCCGACATCCTTCATCACCAACAACGGCCGCAAATGTATCCTCCTCTCGGTGGAGATGAAGAGCGGCAACAACATCGTGGAGATGGGACGTCTCGTGGAGAAGCAGATGGAAGCTTTCCAGGCCGAGCTCCCTGAGGACGTGACGATCTTCCGTATCACCAATCAGCCTGAGGTGGTCAACAGCAGTGTGATGGACTTCCTACGCGAGCTCCTTATCGCCGTTATCGCCGTGATAGTGGTGATTGTGTTCCTTCTCCCGCTCAGGGTAGCGCTGATCGCCGCGGCCACTATCCCCATCACCATCTTTATCTCACTGGGACTCTTCTATGTGTTCGGAATCGAACTGAACACCGTGACGTTTGCCTGTCTCATCGTCTCGCTGGGTATGATCGTGGACAACTCGGTGGTGATCATCGACGATTACGTGGAGTTGATCGGCGAAGGGATGGATAGAAAGGAGGCCTCGATACGCTCGGCATCGGAATTCCTCAAGTCAATTTTCTCGGCCACTCTCGCCATCTCCATCACCTTCTTCCCGTTCCTGATCACCATGACGGGAATGTTCCGTGACTTCCTGACCGATTTCCCGTGGGCCATCTCCCTCATTCTCATGGGCTCGCTCCTCATAGCCGAGCTCCTTGTCCCCTTCCTGCAATATCGTTTCATCAAGCCGGGCAAGGTGGCCAATCTTGACGGTGACGCTCCCCAGGGGAAGAAACATTTCTCGCTGCTCCGCGCCATGCAGGGAGCCTATGACAAGCTCCTGGCAATCTGTTTCAATCACCCCTGGGCACTACTTGTGCTCGCTCTCGTGCTGACTGTGGGCGGAGGTTTCCTCTTGATGATGCGCCCCATGCAACTCATGCCGATTGCCGAGCGCAATCAGTTTGCCGTTGAAATCTATCTGCCCACCGGCGCTCCTCTCGCTCAGACCAATATCGTGGCTGACTCCATGGCCAATATCCTGAGAAAAGATGACAGAGTGGTCTCGGTGGCCAATTTCCACGGATGCTCCTCACCTCGGTTCCAGACCACCTACGCCCCACAGGTGGGCGGTCCGAACTTCGCCCAGTTCATCGTGAATACGATAAGCAACGAGGCAACTATAGAGGTGCTGAACGAATACACAGCCAAGTATCGCGACTATTTCCCTGAGGCAAAAATACGCTTCAAACAGTTGTCCTACTCCAATGCCCCCTATCCTATTGAGGTGCGCATCAAAGGTAATGATTACTCAAAGCTCCACGCGGTGTCCGACTCGATTGTCGCCATAATGCGGTCAATCCCCGAGATCAACCTCGTCAGCAGCAATCTCAACTCACCTCTCATTGCTGCCACAGTGATGCCTGACTTTACCACCACGTCTCGCCTTGGGATGAGCGACATAATGCTTGAGACCAATCTCGCCATGAGATATACCAGTTCCGGAATTCCCGTCGGGACGCTTTGGGATGGCACGTATGCCACCCCCGTGGTGTTCCGCACACCCACATCAGAACATTCCGACGTCAACGATCTGCGCAATGAACTTCTCCCCGTGATGGGTCTGGCCTCCGCTCCGCTCCGCCAGATGGCCGAGGTGGTTCCCACGTGGAACTACGGTCAGCTTTCCCACCGCAACGGTATCCCTTGCGTCACCATCAGTTCCGAGGTGGAGCGCGGAGACTATCCCCTGACTGTGACAGCCGAATTGCAGAAAAAACTGAAGAACTTCGAGCTGCCCGAAGGTGTCACTCTCGAGTATGGCGGTGATTACAGTCAGTCGCAGGAGATGTGGCCGCCCATCATCTCCGCTCTGCTCATGGCGGTTGTCATCATCTTCTTCATCCTTCTTGCTCACTATAAAGATGTGGTAACTGCGGCACTCATGTTGTTCTGTATTGTGCTGTGTATCCCCGGAGCGGGTATCGGACTGGCCATTCAGAATGAGGTGCTTTCACTCACCTGTACGCTCGGTTTCATCTCACTGATGGGTATTCTCGTGAGAAATGTCATCATCATGATCGACTATGCCGAGGAGTTGCAACGCTCGGAGGGTATGACTGTGAAAGAGGCTATCTTCCATAGCGCCGAGCGCCGTATGCGTCCCATCTTCCTCACATCAGCCGCAGCCTCCATGGGTGTGCTCCCGATGGTCATGACCGGTACTCCTCTGTGGCGACCGATGGGTACGGTAATTTTCTGGGGAACTATCATCACATTCTTCTTCATCGTCACCGTCATCCCCGTGCTCTACTGGAAGGTGATGGAGAAGACCGTAAAACAGACTACATCAAAATGAAAAAGATACTCAACATAGCTGTCGCTTTGGCGCTGATCTGCCCCTGGGCGTTGGAAGCACAGAAGCTCACGCTCGACGAGTGTGTGAGCATGGCTCTCGAGAACAATGCCCGCATGCGCACGGCCGAATATTCTCTCCGGGCCTCCCGCGAGACCTCACAAGGAGCCTTCACCAAATATTTCCCGTCGGTGAGCTTGAGCGGAGCCGCATTCACAGCCAATCACGGCATGCTTCAGCATAGCTTCAATCTACCGCTGTCGATGATCGATCCTGCCCTTCAGGACATGGACTTCGATTTCAGCGTGTTGAAGAAGGGTTCAATAGCCGGAATCAATCTCATTCAGCCCATCTTCCTGGGCGGCCGGATCGTCAACGGCAACCGTCTTGCCCATGT
>CAZOOY010000015.1:0-23047 GCA_964581555.1 uncultured Staphylococcus sp. | reverse complement strand
GATGCAAACTGGAACAATCAAAGTATTGTGACCAAAGAAGATTATTTGGATGAGTACATGGCGAAGAATCTTTATATTCTTTCCGCCAATCTTCTGAATCAATCAGAGCCGGAAGGCAAATCAGACCATGGCCAGGGCTATATTGGAGCACTTGTGCCACAAGAAAGTAATTATACTAACGCAAATTATATCTCTACTGATTTTGATTGGTTTTGGCAAAGACCAATGGAATTCAAAGAGAGCTCAAGGTCCAAAACAAAAAGATCTCAAACGATAACATCTAAGCAATAGAGGCTATCAAGATATAGTGAGATTAATTCTTTAAAGCTCAGTCGGAATATCGAGTTTTGCAGGTTTCATCCTTGAGCTATGGGCGGCAATATTAATCTTGCCCGGCTCGCGGGTGGATCGGATGACAAGTAAAGCTTTTCCTTCAAATGCTTTCCGACGATTTCCCACATACGGCTCATCTGAAAGCATGTCCGCACTCCCAACAGCAATAATCTCCCCTGCTCCCGAGACACTAAATTCAATCTCGTCAGTAGCCGAAGGTACGAGTATGTCATTCTCATCCACTACCGACGCGGTCACGTAGACCAGATCCATTCCGTCAGCACTAACGGTATTTCTGTCAGCTTCGAGTTTTATCTGATGAGCCTTCCCGGCAGTCCCTATCCTGTGGCTGGTCACCTCTTTGCCATCTATATAGCCGATCGCTTCCAGGACACCCGGTTCAAACGGGATAGTCCATTCAAGCTCTTTGTGAATTTCTGGGCCTGTCTCTATCGGGGAGTCGGGGTCGAACTCTTCCGCCGAATATCCCTTGATTTCTTTTGTATGGTAGACCGACGGGATCCGTTTCACGCCCAGGCATCTCCCGTTGAGTCGCAGTTCCACCTCCTGACAGTTAGAGAAAGTCGAAACAGTCACCGAGTCACACCCCTCCCAATTCCAGTGGGATGACATGGGCTGAAATCTCAGATCCACATCATTCCAGTGTTTGGCTGTCTCTTCCGAACTGTCAATCACAGCGATGTGTACCATAGGTTCATCGCTGAAAAGACTCTTGATATAATAGCTGAACGGTTTCCACTCGTCTGTGATTGATATGATACCGTTCACCCATCCCTTGGCGGGCCACCCGAAGGACTCACCGATATAATCGGTTCCTCCCCAATAGAAAAGTCCCACGCTCTTCTCATGGTCGAGATTAAACCATTCTCCACCAAGATTTCCCACCTGAGCCTCGCTAAGCATAAAGATGAGTTGAGGATATTTAGCACGGTCGAGGGGCCAGAACTCTTCACGATAATTGACGCTCACCACGTCGGAATGAAACTCCAGTTCAGGAGGGCCCGAACGATAAAACTCACTTTTGTTTTTCGTCACCCCATGTCTTCGGGCGGGAGCGAGAGCCACCGTTACTTTCCTGCCCGGGTCAAGGGCGTGGACATGAGCTCTCATCTCCTCCATCATTTCCACACCATAATTATCCTTAGTCTTGCGCTGCTGAGTCACCTCGTTGCCCACGCTCCAGATGAATACGCTCGGATGATTGCGGTCGCGCTTCACAAACCATGTCAGACTCTCCTCCCAGAGGTCTTTGAAATCATTATCTTTCCCGAAATACTGTCCATCCCATTTGTCAAAAGCCTCGTCAAACACCAGCATTCCGTTTCTGTCACACCATTCAAGCACATAGTGGCTATGGGGATTGTGACTGAGACGCACGGCATTACATCCAAGTCTTTTAAATCCTTCGAGGCGGCGTTCAAAACCTCTATGAAACGCAGCAGCCCCGAGTGGCCCGAGATCGTGGTGCATATTCACACCTTTCAGAAACACCTTCTCGCCATTCAGCAGCAATCCTTTCTCTCGATCAAATTCTATATCGCGCATACCGAATGAGGTCTCGTAGCTGTCACGTCTCTCACCGCCTGATTTTACAGTCGTCACGAGCTTATATAGTTGCGGCTTGTCAAGACTCCAGAGCTCCGGATTATCTATCTTGCCATTCTGTCTGAACACATAGGTTTCACCGGTCCGAATAGGAGCGACGTCAGTTACAGACATAATCATTTGTCCCAGGGGGTCATAAACTTCCGAGCAAACGGTGACATCACTCTCCTTGTCCGACTCATTTATAATTTCAGTCTGTATCTCTATGTCAGTTCTCTTATCGGACACGTAGGGAGTAGCCACGTACGTTCCCTCATA
This sequence comes from uncultured Staphylococcus sp., assembly GCA_964581555.1. Taxonomy (GTDB): domain Bacteria; phylum Bacteroidota; class Bacteroidia; order Bacteroidales; family Muribaculaceae; genus Duncaniella. The sequence goes on along the minus strand of CAZOOY010000015.1, from coordinate 20,830 downwards.
AGCTACATGAATCGGATCGACGGTCAGGAGGTTAATCTCGCGATAGAGACCTTCGCCGTTATACCACCGTGAGCTTTCCTTATCGGTATTGTCGTAACTGATTGCAATAAGATTGTCACCGGGGCTTACTACATCAGAGATATTTATGAGACGGCTCTCATAACCGTTAAGTATGTGCTCTTTCTCAATCCCGTTGACATAGACACGGGCATCGCGATACACTCCCTCGACTTCCAGAAATGTCATTTCCTTACCTATCTCACCGGATAATTCGAAGTGCTTTCTGTACCATCCTTTCCTGCGGGGAAGAAACCCGTTCTTCCTGTCGGAATTCAGGCTGTCCCGACAGAAAGGACCTGCGATACTCGCGTCATGCGGCAGGTTAACGCGAGTCCATCCACTGTCATCAAATCCGGGAAGATGAGCATCCGTGATGTCTCCGTAGCTGTGCTTCCAATCAAAATTTAACGGTTGCCGTTGACGTTCTCCACCCATGACCTCGGGAAATGCTGTCAGCAGCAATAGTATGACAAGTATCTTATGCATCAGAACTATGCTAAATATTTCAGTTAATCAATCGGATACAAAGATACACAATAATTCCGGATCCCTTACACATGCGTCCACATCCGACAATCGACATAAAAACTTTCCGTTGTATAATTTATAGAAAATGTGTAACTTTGCATGTTCTAACCAAACCCCTTCAAGTATTATGGGATTTTTTGATCTTTTTTCGCGCAACAAGGAGAAGAAGGAGACTCTCGATAAAGGTCTTGAGAAGACTCAGCGAGGATTTCTTGACCGTCTTTCCCATGCAATTGCCGGCAAGTCGACAGTGGATGATGACGTGCTCGACAATCTCGAAGAGGTCTTCGTGACCTCCGACGTCGGTGTCGACACGACTCTCCGCATCATTGACCGCATCCAGAAACGTGTGGCACGCGACAAATACGTAGGGTCATCCGAGCTCAACCGTCTGCTCTGCGAAGAGATCTCCGAGATGCTCGCAGAGAACGACAATACATCCTCCCTCCCCGACTTCACACTTCCTGAGGGCTCCCGCCCTCATGTCATAATGGTAGTTGGAGTCAACGGTGTGGGCAAAACCACCACCATAGGCAAACTTGCCGCTCAGTTCAAGCGCGCCGGCAACAAGGTCATGCTCGGCGCTGCCGATACTTTCCGTGCGGCAGCTATCGAGCAGCTTGAAGAGTGGGGCAAACGTGCCGATGTGCCTGTCATCAAGCAGAAAATTGGTGCAGATCCTGCATCTGTGGCATTCGACACTCTTCAGAGTGCTATCGCTAATGATGTCGATGTGGTCATTATCGACACCGCCGGCCGTCTTCACAATAAGAAGGGCCTCATGGACGAACTCACCAAGGTGAAGAACGTGATGCAGAAGCTCGTGCCCGACGCTCCTCACGAAGTGCTTCTCGTGCTTGACGGCTCCACAGGCCAGAATGCTTTCGAACAGGCCAAGCAGTTTGTCGCCGCCACTCAGGTCAACGAGCTTGCCATCACCAAGCTTGACGGTACTGCCAAGGGTGGTGTGGTGATCGGTATCAGCGACCAGTTCAAGATTCCGGTAAAATATATCGGACTCGGTGAGAAGATTGATGACCTGCAGGTGTTTGACAAGCGTGCCTTCGTAGAATCTCTCTTCGGTGACAAGGTCGGATGACGAAAGTTACAGATAAAATCGCAGTCATTTCGCTCGGTTGTTCCAAGAATCTTGTCGATTCCGAGCGACTCATGAAGATGTTTGACGATGTTGGTTACACCGTCACCGATTCCGCTGACCCCGATTTTTTCAAGGGCAAAGGTCGACGTCACGTCGTGATCAATACCTGCGGTTTCATAGGTGACGCCAAGGAAGAGAGCATCAACGAGATCCTTTCGTGGACTCAGCACCGCAGCGAGGGACGTATCGACGGTCTCTATGTGATGGGATGTCTTTCCGAGCGTTACTCCGGACAACTCCCTGCTGAAATACCGGAAGTGGACCGCTGGTATGGAAAGACCGACTGGCCTGCACTTGTCAGCGACCTCGCTCACCGTAATCCGGGTTCCGCGCCCTATGACCGTGTTCTCACCACTCCCCGTCATCACGCTTACCTCAAGATAGCCGAAGGATGTAACCGCTTCTGCGCCTTCTGCGCCATACCCCTTATCACCGGCCGCTACAAGTCGCGTCCCGTTGAAGAGATTGTCGAGGAGGTCAGGATGCTCGTGGCCCGCGGTGTCAAAGAGTTTAATGTAATCGCCCAGGATCTCACCTCCTATGGTAAGGATCGCTATGGCCGTCCTGAAATAGCCCGACTGGTGGAGGCAATATCCGAAGTCCCGGGAGTAGAATGGATCCGCCTCCATTACGCATATCCCAATCAGTTCCCCATGGAGCTTCTTGATGTAATGGCCTCTCGCCCCAACGTCTGCAGCTACCTTGATATCGCTCTCCAGCATATCTCCGACCCTGTTCTCTCCAACATGCGCCGCCATATCACCGGAGAGGAGACCCGCAGTCTGCTCGCTGAGATCCGTCGCAGAGTTCCGGGTATCACCATCCGTACCACCCTCATGGTCGGTTTCCCGGGTGAGGGAGAGAAAGAATTTGAGGAGCTCGTGGAGTTCGTAAAGGAGCAGCGTTTTGACCGGATGGGGGCTTTCGCCTACTGCGAAGAGGAGGATACCTATGCAGCACGCAATTTCCCCGATTCTATCCCCGAGGAGGTCAAGCAGCAGCGTCTCGACAGACTGATGAAGATTCAGGAAGGGATATCCGCCGAGTTGCAGATGCGCAAGGTTGGTAGCGAGCAGCGCGTCATCATCGACCGTGAGGAAGATGACTACTACGTCGGACGCACTGAGGCCGATTCTCCAGAGGTTGATCCGGAGGTGCTTGTCAAGAAGACCCGTCCGCTTGTCCGAGGCCAATTCGTAAATGTAAAAATCACCGATGCCTACCCCTTCGAACTTGTTGGGATTCCGATCGAAGATGAAATTGATAACTGACCGCCAGTGTGAGGCCATTGAGAAATGCCTCGCCTCTCATATACCTTTCGCACTCTTTGCCCTCCCGGGCGAAAAAGAGTGCCGTTTTTTCGCATCATTGCCTGACAGGGATGGCGAAAGCCATGCTTTTGCTGAGGATGATCCTTCAGCCGACCGCGACGATACTTTTTTCATCAGCTTCTTCAACGGCGACGAGCCCTATGTTGCCGGAGTCCGGCCCAAGCTGACCGAGGAAGATGTTATCACCGGTGATTTCCATTCTGTCGATCTCCCCTCACCCAACATTCTTCCCTATCGTGTGTCAACCCGACGTCGCACCTATTCCGAGGCTTTCAGTCACATGAAGCAGCGCCTTCGTGCCCACGGAGGGAAGGTTGTCCTCTCGCGCCACGAGGCCATCTTCTCCGGTCGTCCTCTCCTTAAGGTTGTGGATGAATACCTGTCAGGGGCCCACTCCACTTTTCGATACCTATGCCAGACCCCCGAGACCGGTATCTGGTTTGGAGCCACCCCCGAACTCCTTATCGAGGCAGACACCGAAGGATCAGCATTCCACACCATGGCTTTGGCCGGAACCATGAATGCTCTCGACACGTCAGACTGGGACGAGAAAAATATCCATGAACACGCCTATGTGGCCCAGTACATCTCCCGTAGTCTCGAGAGCCTTGGACTGAAAGTCACGATGGAGGATCCCGAAGAAATCCGTGCAGGAGTAATAAAACATCTTCGCACCAATATCACCGCTTCAGGTCATGCTGACCCGTTTGAAGTAGCTGCAACTCTCAACCCCACTCCGGCAGTCGCAGGTATTCCCAAAGATGTGGCCATCGCCGAGATAGATACCTATGAGAACCATCGTCGCCGCTGTTACGCCGGAATGACAGGAGTCCGCATCGACGGCAGGATGAAAGTCTATGTCAACCTCCGCTGCGCCTTCGTAGCACGTGCTCTGCTTGACGGGCGACAGGGATGGCTATACAATCTCTACGCCGGCGGCGGAATCATGCCTGACTCCGACGAAGATGCTGAGTGGAGGGAGACGGAGTATAAACTCTCCGTGCTCCGGTCCATAGTTCTCAAGAAGGTTGCCCCTGAAACGGACACCGATCTGCGTGATGTTATTTTTTGCAACTAACTGATAGATTTACATTTCTGAAATGGCAATCAAAAAAGGGAGTCCCCTGCTTGTAATCCTGATAGCCGTAATTATAGTTATCGGAATCTCTTTCCTCCCGCTCTCCCGTCTCACCGGAGGGCGAATAAAGGATTTCTCACTTTTCTCCGACATTCTCCGCGAGGCTGAGATCGTGAAAAGCCAGGCCGGAGATGAGAATGGAGAAGAGGAAAACGACATGGATCCTGAGCTCCTCCAGGCCATGAAGGAATCTTCGGACGGCAAGGCCAAGACACCACGTAATCCCGTCACTGCAAGCGATTCAGTCCTCTCCCAACCTATTGACACCATCATTTCAGCACCCAAACCGTCGCGTCAGGGCGAACTCGTTGTAATCGAAGACTATACTACCGACGGCGTGGGTCTCGCACACTTCCGTCACGCCGTGCAGTCCGGGCGACTGGCCCGTGTGGCGGTTGTGGGCGACAGCTACATCGAGGGCGACATCTTCACTCAGGACCTTCGCGAAAAGCTTCAGAACACCTATGGCGGAGCCGGTGTAGGATATGTCTCCATGCACTCCGATTTCCCCGGTTTCCGCAAGTCGGTCAAGCAGGGTGGAAAGGGATGGAAGACGTTTATGGCCAATAAGAAGCCCGATCCCCGTTACATCGATCTGGCTGAACAATATGCCGTGGCTGCCGGAGCCGCCAACTCTACCTATGAAGGCACTAAGGCTTTTACCCACACCTCTTCCTGGGACTGCTCACGCTTCCTTTTCATATCCCCTCAGAATTCCGTAATCAATGTTAAAACCGCCGGCGGAGAATGGGAAGAGCGCAATATCACGGGCTCAGACTCCGTTCAGTGTATAGAGGTTTCCTCACCCACTTCACTCTTCGAGATCAAGACCAATTCGACCACTCTTGTCGGTCTTGGCGTATGGCTCGACGGCGTGAAAGGTGTGAGTGTCGACTGCATGTCATCCCGCGGATTCTCGGGCATTACCCTTACCAAGGTTAATACCGGACTCTGTCGGCTTATGGCTTCGTTCGTTGACTACAACCTCATCATCCTCGAGTTCGGCATCAATGCCATGTCAGCCACTCAGAAGAACTATTCCGTCTACTCCAACCGCATGGTCAACGTAATAAATCACGTCCGCCGCTGCTATCCGAGGGCTGATATCCTGCTCATGGGTGTTGGTGACCGCGGTGAAAAACGCGGAGGTGTGGTGAAATCCATGGCCACAGCCCAATTCATGATCCAGGCTCAGCGTGACGCTGCCCGCAGAGCTCACTGCCTCTTCTGGGACACTCGTGAAGCCATGGGTGGTGAAGGCGCCGTCGTGGAATGGAGCAATGCCGGACTCATCAACAAGGATTACATCCACATGACCCACAAGGGTGGTGCCCGGCTTGCCGATGCCCTCTTCAAGGCCATCCAAAACAGTATGCAATGAGAATCTCAGATATAACTAAAATCTTCTTCCTGCCACTTGCCGCGGCCTTGACCCTGGCATTGCCTCTCAACGCTCAGTCCTCTCAGCCTGCCGGTGACGAAGAGGAGGAAGAGGTGATGGAGGAGGAGATCTCCGATGTCGAGGACGACGAGCGATCCATGAGAGAAAATATCGTCATAATCCCTGACGAAGCTGACGATATCGACATCCCCATCCCGTCTTTCATCCGCAAAGCATCCAACCACATTATATATAATGGTGCCGACTGGTCCAAACTTCGTAAGGCTTTCCTCAACTCGGCCACCAAACCTGTCTCGATAGTTCATATCGGCGATAGTCATATTCAGGCCGATATATCCACCGGAACTACACGAGAGCTCCTGCAATATGACTTCGGGAATCCCGGCCGCGGTCTTATCGCTCCTCTGAAAATGAGCGGGACCAACGAACCTACCGATTACATATTCCAAGGCTCGGGTTCATGGATAGCCAATAAACTCATGAGTTCTTCTTGGCGACAGACCGTCGGTTTCACCGGTACCTCCGTCCGTCCCACTACCTCAGGCGGTGAACTGACCATCGGCACCTCCGAGCGTGATGACTACAATCCCTTCTCTTCCGTCACCATTTTTCACTCAGGCCGTCTGAGCGTCAACAGTGTCACCGATGCCGAGGGTGAGCGGCTGAAATTCCGTGCCATCCCCTCCCGTGATTACACCCAGATCATCCTCCCGTCCCAAGAGACTAAGGTGACCATAGACTTTTCCTCATCGGGTGACCTGACGGTCTTCGGAGCATCTCTTTCCGGCGGCCGCCCGGGTGTGTTCTACCATGCCATTGGAAACAATGGGGCTGCCTACGAGACTTACAATCGCATCGGAAACGTCGGAGCGGGTATAAGTCCTCTCGATCCTGACCTCGTGATAATCTCTCTTGGCACTAACGAAGCATTCGGAAGACTCGACACCCGTGCTTTCACAAACTCCATTGACCGTCTTGTCAAGAATATCCGTGCCGCTAACCCCGATGCACTCATTCTCCTCACTACCCCCATGGAGTGTCAGCGCTCAGTCACAAAAACAGTCAAAGTCAAGGTCAAAGGCACAGGCAAAGGGAAGAAGCGCCGTAAGGCACGCTATCGCAACCGGACTACACGCAGCTACGCCATAAACAACAACATAGCTCCTCTCCGCCGGGCAATCCTTGATTACGGCAAAGACAACGGTATCGCAGTCTATGACTGGTATGACGTAGCGGGAGGTAGCGGAGCAAGCTCCACCTGGATCAGCAATGACTTCTTTGCCCATGACCGTGTGCACCACACACGCAAGGGTTACAATCTCGAAGGGCGTCTCGTCTATGAGGCCCTGATCGACTCTCTGCGCGACAGTAACTGATAAAACATCGCCACCTTTATCTATCAATTGCTCTCTCATCAACCTGTCAAATATTCACTATCTTAAAAGTGGAACAGATCTCAGATTTCCTTTCAGCAACCGGGGCAGCCCTATCCGGATTTTTCGAGCATCTCAACATTGATCTCGACAAAGTCTACGAGACATTACAATATGACGCCCAGCAGCCCCTGCTCTTCAATACCGGTCTTTTTCTCATACTCTTTTCGGCTTTTCTCGTCATCTACCGTCTTCTCCGCGGATGGCGCACCGGCCGCATGATCTTCACGATCCTCTTCTCTCTTTATTTTTACTACAAGTCATCGGGCATATTTTGTCTCATTCTTATCGGCGTAGCCGTGAGCGACTTTATCCTTGGACTTGCTATGGAGAAAGCCTCCTCGCTCACCCGTGGCCGGGGAGCGGTGATGAAACTGATTGTGTTTCTCAACGTTGCCGTCAATGTCGGGATGCTCATTTACTTCAAGTATTTCCAGCTCATTGTCGACACTATAAACCGGTTCATGACCTCCCATATAGATGTCATAAATGTTCTCCTTCCAGCCGGAATCTCATTCTTCACGTTCCGCTCCATCAGTTACATAGTTGACATCTATCGCGGCCAGATCTCTGCATGCCGCAAGCCCCTTGATTATCTTTTCTTCCTCACATTTTTCCCTCCTCTCCTTGCAGGACCCGTGGTCCGCGGCAAGGATATGCTTCCACAGATCGAGGGAAATCCCGTCATCACCCGGGAGATGGTTTCCGAAGGTGTCTGGCTCATCATTCTCGGACTCATCAAGAAGATGGTAATAGCCGACTTTATCTCCGGGAACTTCGTAGACCGAGTCTTTGACAACCCGGCCCTATATAGCGGCTTTGAAAACTTCATGGCATCCATCGGATTCACGGTCCAGCTTTACTGTGATTTCTCCGGCTACAGCGACATGGCCATCGGTATTGCCCTGCTGCTTGGATTCCGCTTCAAGGAGAATTTCAATGCACCTTTCAAGGCCCAAAGTCCTACCGAGTTCTGGCACCGCTGGCACATCTCCCTCTCCACATGGCTACGTGACTACGTCTACATTCCTCTCGGCGGCAACCGCTGCTCGCGCCCACGCGCCTATTTCAATCAGTTCATCACCATGGTTGTGGGTGGATTCTGGCACGGAGCCTCATGGATGTATGTAATCTGGGGAGCCGCCCACGGTGCACTCCTTGTCATCCACAAGAGCGTCAAGCGCCTCCTCCCTGCCACAGTCAATGAGACTGTGGTGAGTGAGACCGGACAAGTGAGCGTCATCGCCACTCCGGTCCGCAAGTCCTCCTGGCTTCGTGGATTCAACATGATTTTCACCTTCCTTCTGATTTCTGTCACGTTCATGCTCTTCCGCTCCAGGTCAATGGAAGATTTTTATATGATGTGGCATCAGATCTTCTATGACTTCCACCTCTCGGTGGCTCCTCAATTCATAGACGGCTATCTGACTATTGTCATAGCCATGACTGCAGGATATCTGCTCCACATGGCTCCGTCAGCGTGGGCACAACGTCTGAAGCTCTCTTTCATGCGTTCCCCCATGTTCCTTCAGGCTGTCCTGCTCGCAGCTGTCCTCATCGCTGTGATACAGGTAAGGTCAAGCGACATCGTCCCCTTCATTTATCTGCAATACTGACAGACCCCTGTCGATTCACCTTTTCACCGCCCGGAAAGAGATGTCAAAAATTTCTTTGCCGGGCGGTTTGAGTTTAAAAAATTATGTGTATATTTGGGGAAAAATAATATCAATCATCAATAAACCCTATATCTCACTACCATGCTCAGAAACGAAGACCTGGAACTGCTGAAGTCCAAAGGTATCAGCGAAGCAGAAGTTGAAGCCCAGCTCAAACGATTTGTCACCGGCTTCCCCTACCTGAAAATTCAGGATGCCGCCCGCGTAGGCGCCGGTATCTTCCGTTTATCCGACGAGGAGGTGCACGCAGCCCTCGAGCGTTGGAACGAATACCTCAATCATGGAGGCGAGGTGTGCAAGTTCGTCCCCGCTTCCGGCGCCGCTTCACGCATGTTCAAGGCTCTCTTTGAATATGTCGACGGCGGTACCGATGAACTGAAGGATGGTACTCCCGTTGCCACTCTCATCGCCAATATCGACAAACTCCCCTTCCTCCCCGAGCTCCGCGCCACCGTCGAGAAGCTCTATGGTAAAGATCTTGACACCCTCCTCGCCGATGGCCGCAACCGCGACATCATCGCAGCCATTGTGCTCTCCGACGGCATGAACTACGGTGGTCTCCCCAAAGGCCTGCTCAAGTTCCACACCTATCCCGAGGGATCACGCACTCCCATCGAGGAGCACCTCGCCGAGGGAGCTCAGACTGCCGCCAACTCCAAGGGTATCGTCAACCTTCACTTTACCGTTTCTGCCAACCACCGCAAGCTCTTTGAGGAGAAACTCAAGGAAGTCATTCCTCCCACCGAGGCCCGCACGGGTGTGAAGTTCAACGTATCCCTCAGCGAGCAGAAACCCTCCACCGACACCATTGCCGTCAATCCCGACAATACCCCCTTCCTTGAGGATGGACATCTCCTCTTCCGTCCCGGCGGTCACGGTGCTCTCATCCGCAACCTCAACGACATCGACTCTGCTGTCGTTTTCATAAAGAATATTGACAATGTCGTGCCCGACTCCAAGCGTGACGACACTGTCCACTACAAGAAAGTGCTCGGCGGTCTTCTCCTCGAAATCCACGATCAGATCGAGGAAGACCTCATCGCTCTTGAAGAGAAGGTCTACACTGCCGACGACCTCAAAGGTATGCTCGACTACCTCCAGAACGTACTCAACGTTCATGATGCTTCACTTGAAAATATGGATGACGACGCTGTGGTCGAGTATCTCAAGAAGAAACTCAATCGTCCCATCCGTGTCTGCGGCATGGTGCGCAATGAGGGAGAACCCGGCGGTGGTCCGTTCATTGCATTCAACCCCGACGGATCTTCATCCCCCCAGATTCTCGAGAGCAATCAGGTTGATCCCTCCAACGAGGAGTACAAGAAGATGATGGCATCCGCCACCCATTTCAATCCCGTTGACCTCGTCTGCTACATCAAGGATATCCACGGCAAGAAGTTTGACCTTCCCACCTATGTTGATCCTGCCACCGGATTCATTTCCTCCAAGTCCAGCCACGGTAAGGAACTCCGCGCCATGGAGCTCCCCGGCCTCTGGAATGGTGCAATGAGCGACTGGAACACAGTCTTTGTCGAGGTGCCTATTTCCACCTTCAACCCCGTCAAGACTGTCAACGACCTTCTCCGTCCCGCCCACCAGAGCTGAACCGCACCTTCTTGGTAAAATATAACTGTATTCAAGGATGTGACCGCCCCGCCGCGGTCACTCCTTGAATCTTTTATGCCGTTTCGTTTGTTACATTATTACTATGAGCAAGAGAGATGACATAATCCGACTATGGCGCGAAAGCTTCTCCGACTCCAAGGAGTATGTGCAGATGTATTTTGACCGCGTCTACAGGGAAGACGAAGCTCTGACCCTGACCGATGCTGCCGGCCAGACTGTCAGCAGTCTTCTTTTACAACGTTATTCCATGAAATATCAGGGGGCGGTCCGTCCTGTCAGCTATATTGCAGGCGCTGCCACGGCCCGTAAGCAACGTGGCAAAGGCTACATGTCACAACTGATGAATCTCGCCCTCCGGGAGTCAGCCTCCCGCGGCGACATGATGTGTACGCTCATTCCTGCGCGTAGCGCCCTGTATTTCTACTATGCCCGTTTTGGCTTCTCCACACTCTTTTTCACTAAGGAGCAGCGCTTCACCTCTCTTCACGCTTTTCCTGTAAAGGGAAACTACGAGACGCTCGTTGATCCCGTACGCGAGGAGGTCTGGGACGCTTTTGACCGGTTCCAGAACGATCGCACCTGTTATGTACTCCATTCCCGGCGCGATTTTGACAACATTCTTGCTGATCTGGAAGCCGATGGTGGCGACTTCGTGGTGATCGAAGCCAACGACGAGGATCGCGGCCCCCACATCGTCTCCATGGCTTGGGGCGTAAGTAAGCAGGATTTCCTTCTGGTCTCCGATGTAATGGGAGATTCGGCCGACACCCGCACCGCCGCCCTCCGAGCCCTCCGCGCTCTTCACCCTGACACACCTTTCCTCCTCTACGGTCGTCCCGGCGACATCATGGGAGGTCGCCTGATGCCCCGCGGCATGGGTCGAGTTGTCAATGTCTCCCTTCTTCTCTCGACTGTCGCCGCTGCCCACCCTGATTTCCACTCTGTAATCAAGGTGACGGATCCTATCCTCTCCGATCTCAACAGCCACACCTTCATCGTTGCCGACGGAGAGTGCGTAGTCGATGATTCTTTCCACGGCAAGCTTGACTTTGATGTTCCTGTCAACGTGCTTGGTGAGATAGCATTCTCCTCTCATAAGATAGGCGATATCGTTGAGTTCCCGTCCGAGCGCCCCATGATCAGTCTGATGTTGGATTGATATCCTTCCCGTTAACAAATAATAAAACCGACACTTATGATTATAAATTCCGCACGATTCTCTATTTCCAATTCCACTCACACCAAGTGTCCCGCCGACAAGCGTCATGAGTACGCCTTCATCGGCCGAAGTAACGTGGGAAAATCATCCCTCATCAACATGTTGACGGGTCAGTCCAAACTCGCAAAAACTTCTTCAACTCCCGGTAAGACTCTTCTCATAAACCATTTCCTCATCAATGATGAATGGTATATCGTCGACCTCCCCGGATATGGCTTCGCACTCCGAGGCAAAGAGCAGCGTGAGAAGCTTGACAAGATGATCCGCGGCTATATTCTTAACCGCCGGCAGATGACCAACCTCTTTGTCCTGATTGACTCCCGCCACGCGCCCATGAAGATTGACCTTGACTTCTTCAACTGGCTCGGAGAAAACGGAGTCCCCTTCGCCATCGTCTTCACCAAACTTGACAAACTCGGCAATGACGTCGGCAAACGCAACGTGCAGAAGTACCTCAATGCTCTCCTCGAGACTTGGGAGGAACTTCCCCCCGTATTCCTTACTTCCAGCGAGGATAAGCGCGGGCGCCAGGAGCTGCTCGATTATATTGAGGAGCTGAACAAACTTCCCCTTGAAGAGTGAACCATCCGCGCAACACCGTTGTTTTAAAGATGTAACATCAAAACTTCAAAACTATGGATACAAAGAAAGCAACTGATCTTCCCGGTGTAGATTTCAATATTGACACCGATGAAAAAGATACCCCCGAAATGGTAAAGGAGGAAACCCGCGAACTCAACAATAATCCCCGCGGTACTGCCGTGGATGGAGAAGTTGGCTGATCGTTTTGAAACTGAAAAAACTCATCTCTTCCTGAAAGAGAATCCAGCGTCACCCGCAGAGCGGGTGACGCTTTTTTATGAAGAAAAAACTCGTAAAAGAATCAGCCGGCAGCTTTTGTAGGCTAAATATGTGTGCATAAAAAAGCCCGGGAAGAAATCCCAGGCTAATAATGAATTATATATTGAAAATACTATTTCTTATATTGTGGCAGAATCGGCACCGGATACTTACTGAACAGTACATCCACAGCCTGCACTATCCCGGCCAGATCTCTGAACTGAGTATCACCGTTGTCAAGAATAGTAGCAACGGATGATGAATAGAGTGGCGTCTTGGTATCGATATTGACCATATCCATCGTCAGCACGCCTTCACGGTAGATTCCGGTTATCACCTGCGCGTTGGAATAGTAGTTGGGCCAGTAATATCCGCGGGGATACATGAACCAAGGACCATATCCTCCATAGTAGGGGCCACCGTAAGGATAAGGAGGCGGAGGAGTGCCCGGGGGAACCAACGGCTCAGTGGCAAGTTCCTTCTTTACCGTCAGGCCAAGATTAATGAGCAGCGGTGAGGCGGGATCCTCTTTGTAGCCACGCTCCACCATCTGTTCACGGATGGCTGCCGCGATGTTATAGTAAGTGACCATTGTCATACCGGGCGGGAGTTTTCCCTCCTCGGGCGTGACGATGCGGAACGTTGTATAATCCCTCAGATTCGCATCATTGTAGACCGTATCCTGCACCAGACTGTAAGGCGAACACCCCGCCAGGAGCATCAGACACAGTAATCCGAATAAATAGTTAAGTTTTTTCATCTCAATAAAGATTAAGTATAACTATATAAGGCGGAAAACCGGCCGATTGTTCACCTTGCGGATGGAGAAAATCACTTCCTCTCACTCGCCTTTATCCACATTCTTTCCTTTTTGTATCCTTCTGAGGAAGAAGAACATTGTAAGAATTGACAGGGCCGTGAGAACCGTTCCCCACAATGATGCCGTTGCCGGGAAACCCGTCTTTGAAAGAGCTACGCCACCCACAGTTGCCCCTATTGCATTCCCTAAATTAAAAGCGATCTGCACAGCCGCACCACCCATCAATTCACCGCCCGGCGAATACTTGAGCAGCAATAACTGCATCGGCGATGACATGGCAAAGAGACACGCCGTGGCTATGAGCACAGAGAGTGCGGTGAGTATCATGCTCGACGATTCGAAATAAATGGAAAGGAGCACGACTGTCATTATCACCGACACTGACAGAGCTATCTTTCCGGGAGTGAATTTGTCCGACAATACTCCGGCCACATAGTTACCCACGCTCATGGAGGCACCAACGAGGATCATCAGGATCGGGATATACTTCTGCGCAAGTCCCGCTTTCCCCATGATCGGAGTGACATAGGAATACATGGAGAAACATCCTCCTTGACACAGAATGGTGAATAGTATCAGGATCCAGGGCGCAGGACTCTTTAGAAATTTAAATTCACCCGCGATATTGGAATGAGGAAGACTCCCTACTCCTTTCACAAGAAAAATGAACATCAGCATAGTGACGACCGCCCATGCGGCGTTGAACAGGAATATCCATCTCCAGTTGAGAGTATTGGCAATAAAACTCCCCACCGGAATTCCAAGTAGATTGGCCGTCGTCATCCCGAGCGTCATCAGTGACACCGCCGTTGTCTGTTTGTCAGGCATCAGTCGGCTTGCGACTATTGACCCCGTCCCGAAGAAAGCACCATGAGACAGACCCGACACGAACCGTGCGACAAGTCCGGTCTCAAATGTCTTGCATATGGCAAACATGACGTTACCTATAGCCAGGACAGCCATTAACAGAATAAGTATTTTCCTGAGCTCCCAATTACGGAGAAAGATGGCACACAGAGGTGCGCCCACGCAGACACCGATAGCGTATGACGAGATGAGATGGCCCGCATTTGAGACTGTTGTCTGAAAAGCAGTCGCCAGGTCAGGCAGAATACTCATCATTACATATTCCGTCATCCCGAGCGCAAATGTCCCGAATGCCAGAGTCAATATCCCTTTCTTCATCTATTTTATTCTTTAGTCAGTTACTATTCCGTTTTCATTTCACTCTCATGCTCTCATCGAAATGTTTTCCCCGCAAAAGTACATAAAAAATCACTTACTCCAAATTGGAAGCTTATTGCATGGACCATAGGAAATCACTAACTTTGCGTTTGATATGGAAGTCATCTACGAAGATAATCACATAATAATCGTCAATAAAGAGCCCGGAGAGATTGTTCAGGGTGACAAGACCGGCGATGAACCGCTCGTGGACAAGGTAAAGACCTGGATCAAGGAGAAATACTCCAAGCCGGGCAACGTGTTCTGTGGCCTCGTCCACCGGCTCGACCGTCCTGTGGGTGGTCTGGTGGTATTCGCCAAGACTTCCAAAGCACTTGCCCGCATGAACGAGATGTTCCGCGAAGGGAAAGTTGAGAAGACTTATCTCGCCATCACCCGCAATCGTCCCGTCAAGGACGAGGAGCGGCTCACCGGTTATCTCCACAGCGTCGAACGCTCCAACAAGAGTTACCTCTCTCCCACTCCGCGTCAAGGGGCTAAGGAAGTCGCGCTGAGTTACCGTTATCTTGGTAGTTCCGAGCGCTATCACCTCCTTGAAGTTCATCTCGAGACCGGACGTAAGCATCAGATCAGGGTGCAGCTCGCTTCCATCGGCTGCCCGGTGAAAGGAGATCTCAAGTATGGTGACAAGCGCAGCAACCCTGATGGATCCATTTCCCTGCGTGCCCACAGGATAAAATTCGAGCATCCGGTCTCGGGAAAACTTATTGATGTGACCTCGCCCCTCCCTGCCGGAGACATCCTCTGGCAGTCATTCTCACCACTTCTTGAAAAGGAAAATGATGAAAATTAATGTAGAAGAAGTGCTGAGGCTTAGAGCTCCCAGGTATTACAAACTGATTCCGGGCGCAGTTGTGAGGGGACTTGAAAAATTCATCCGTCAGGACAGGATGAACGAGTTGCTCGCCGGCAACTCTCATCTCTCCGGAGTGGACTTTGCTGAAGGC
The DNA here is from genome assembly GCA_964581555.1 of uncultured Staphylococcus sp. GTDB lineage: Bacteria > Bacteroidota > Bacteroidia > Bacteroidales > Muribaculaceae > Duncaniella. Next base: position 5,406 of record CAZOOY010000015.1, on the reverse strand, counting down.
GTCCTCAAGGATCTTGATGTAACATATGATATCAGGGGGGAGTTCGATCCCTCCGACCGCCGAGTCCTCTTTGTGTCCAATCATCCTCTGGGCGGACTGGACGGCATGGTGCTCGCGTCGGCTGTCAAGAAGCTCTATGAGGGGAACGACCGGCTCAAATTCGTGGTCAATGATCTGCTTACATTTGTCGAGCCCCTGCGTCCCATTTTCCTCGGAGTCAATACCCATGGTTCACAGTCGCATGGCGCGGCTTCCGATCTTGATGAGGCATTTTCCGGCGATGATCCTATCATCATGTTCCCTGCCGGGCTTGTGTCACGCCGTCAACCCGACGGAAGCATTGCCGATCTCCGATGGCACAAAATGGCGGTCAACAAAGCCATTTCTCACAAAAGGAATATAATTCCTGTCCATTTTAGCGGAGAGAATTCCAAGTTTTTTTATAATTTTGCACGAATTAGGACCTGTCTCGGTCTGAAATTCAATTTCGAGATGGTCAGACTCCCCGCCGAAGTTTTCCTCAGCGAAGGGAAAAGATTCACCATCACCCTTGGCCAACCCATAAAATGGGAAGAGCTTAAGGGGGGAAAAGAGGCTCAGGCTCAGGCTGACAGACTGCGGGACACCGTCTATGGACTTAAACGCTGAACAGACCATGATTGATCCGATAATCGATCCTATAGATACATCGCTCATAGAGGCTGAACTGACTCCGGAACGGATGTTGCGTCCCACAAACAAGGGACACAATCTCATCTACGTCATCAACGGAAGGGAGTGTCCCGCCGTCATGCAGGAAATCGGACGACTGAGAGAAGAATCGTTCCGTGCAGCCGGTGGTGGCACCGGCAAGAGTGTGGACATCGACGAGTTTGACCTCATGGATCCCCCCTGCCGTCAGCTTATCGTGTGGAGTCCCGATGACAAGATGATCCTCGGCGGTTATCGCTTCATCCTCGGCGAGGAGATCCGCTATACACCCGATGGACGTCCGCGTATAGCCACCAGCCACATGTTTGATTTCTCTCCCGAATTCATCACCCGCTATCTCCCCTCCACCATAGAGTTAGGTCGCTCGTTCGTCCGTCTCGACTATCAGTCATCCAAGGCCGGTGCGAAGGCGCTTTTTGCGCTTGACAATCTTTGGGACGGCCTCGGAGCACTCACGGTGATCTATCCTCAGATAGAATATCTCTTCGGAAAGATGACCATGTATCCGAGCTACAACCGTGACTGCCGCGACATGATCCTCTATTTTCTCCACAAGCATTTCCCCGATCCCGACCGGCTTGTCAGACCAATCCACCAGCTTGACACTGACATCGACATCGCCAAGATGGAAGCGCTCTTCGTGGGCGACAGTTTCAAGGAAGACTATAAGATACTCAATAAGGCTGTGAGAGACTTCGGATTCAACATCCCTCCCCTCGTCAACTCCTACATGAGTCTATCGCCGACTATGAGAATGTTCGGCACAGCCATCAACGATGAGTTCGGTGACGTGGAGGAGAGTGGAATCTTCTTCGCCATATCCGAGATTTTCGAAGAGAAGAAACGCCGTCACATCGGGACTTTCCACCCCGCCGACGTCGAGAAAAACAAGAAATAAACGAATAAGCAACCCTGATATGAAAAAAGACAGAATACTCGTTACCGGAGGTACAGGATACATCGGCTCCCACACTGTCGTGGAGCTCCAGCAGGCCGGCTATCCCGTAGTGATAATCGACAACCTCTCCAACTCCAACGTCGAAGTAGTGGAAGGAATTACCCGTATCACCGGGATTCGTCCTGATTTCGTCGAGGGTGACTGCACCGACATCGAGACTCTGCGCAAGCTTTTCGCCGACTATCCCGACATCAAGGGTATCATCAACTTTGCAGCATCAAAGGCGGTAGGCGAAAGCATGCAGAAACCCATTCTCTACTATCGCAATAATCTCAACACTCTTCTCAACCTGCTTGATCTCATGGGTCCGAACGGAGTGAAAGGTATAGTATTCTCATCTTCATGCACCGTCTACGGAGAGCCCGATCATAACCCCGTCACCGAGGCTGCGCCCATCAAAAAAGCCACATCGCCCTACGGCAACACCAAGCAGATCTCTGAGGAGATCATCACCGATGTGATCAATGCCGGCGCGCCTTTCAAGAGCGTAATTCTCCGCTACTTCAACCCTGTCGGCGCCCATCCCAGCGCAGAGATCGGCGAGCTCCCCAACGGTGTGCCTCAGAACCTTATTCCCTATCTCACCCAGACTGCCATCGGTATCCGCAAGGAGCTGAGCGTGTTTGGCGACGACTACGATACCCCCGACGGCTCTTGCATTCGCGATTACATCAACGTGGTGGATCTCGCCAAGGCTCATGTGATAGCAGTGGAGCGTATGCTTGACGATAAGAGTGAGAAAAAAATCGAGATTTTCAACCTCGGTACAGGCAACGGTGTCTCCGTGCTCGAGCTCATCCACACTTTCGAGGAGGCTACCGGCGTCAAGGTGCCTCACAAGATTGTCGGTCGTCGTGCCGGTGACATCGAGAAAGTTTGGGCCGACCCGAAATTCGCCAACGAGGAGCTCGGTTGGAAAGCCACATCATCCCTTGCCGACACCATGCGCTCAGCCTGGGCATGGCAGTGCAGACTTCGTGAAAGAGGAATAATGTAACGAATGCATTAAGAAAATGATCGACAAAACCGGTGTACTTTTTGATCTCGACGGTGTTCTCGTCGACAGCGAAGGTGAATACTCCAAATTCTGGGGAGCGATGGGTGACCGTTACGGTCTCCCCTCCTCCTTCTCAGCCGATATAAAGGGAACAACCCTCGGAGAAATTCTTCTCTCTTTCCCCGAAGCTGACAGGGATGGTATAGTCAACGAGCTTCATGAGTTTGAGAACAACATGCTTTACCCTGTTTATCCCGGTGTCAAGGACTTCCTGCTCGCGCTTAAGGCCCACGGAATTCCATCGGCCATTGTCACCAGCAGTGATGACGTCAAGATGAGCTATCTCTTCGCCCGTCACCCGGAGCTGCGAGACATGGTTGACGTCATCGTTACAGGAAGCATGGTGAACCACAGCAAACCCGATCCCGAAGGTTACCTGACAGGCGCACGTCTGATAGGACGAGAACCAGAGAATTGCTTCGTCTTCGAGGACTCCATGCAAGGACTTGAAGCCGGCCGGCGCTCAGGGGCAACCGTGATCGGTATCGCCACCACCAATCCTCGTGAGAAGGTCGAAAAAATAGCCCACAAAACCATCGACGGTTTTGCAGGCTTTACTCTTAAGGATATGCTCGCCTCAAGAAAGTGACGCTCTCACTTTACGGCCTTGAAACTCATGTCAAGACCCTTGACGGAATGAGTGAGGGCACCGACCGAGATGAAGTCAACACCACACTCTCCATAGTCACGGAGAGTGTCAAGTGTTATACCGCCCGATGACTCCACCTCCGTGCGTCCGGCAATGAGTTCAACCGCCTCGCGGGTACGCTCGGGAGTAAAGTTGTCAAGCATGATGCGGTCCACTCCGGCTTCGAGAGCCTGGAGGATTTCATCGGTATTTCTCACCTCAACCTCTATCTTGAGGTCTTTTCCTTTACTCTTGCAGTAATCCTTGGCAGCCTGTACGGCCTGGCGGATTCCACCTGCGAAGTCAACATGATTATCCTTGATAAGGATCATGTCGAAGAGACCGATGCGATGATTGCAACCGCCGCCGATGCGCACGGCCTCCTTCTCGAGCATGCGCATTCCCGGTGTGGTCTTACGGGTGTCGAGCACCTTGGTCTTCAATCCCTCCAGACGCTGCTGGTATCGCGCAGTCTGGGTAGCTATCCCACTCATGCGCTGCATGATGTTAAGCATGATACGCTCGGTCTGAAGGAGGGAACGTACCTTTCCTTCCACCTCGAATGCCACATCGCCAGGCTTGACATGTGCTCCGTCCTCAATAAAGACGGTCATCTTCAGCTCTGGGTCAAACTTCTCGAACACCTTGCGGGCAATCTCCACTCCTGCAAGGATTCCTTCTTCCTTCACGATGAGACGCTGCTTACCCATCTCACTCTCGGGGATAGTGCTCAGGGTGGTATGGTCACCGTCACCCACATCCTCTGCGAATGCCAGAGTCAGCAGGTCGTCAATCAGTTGGTCTTTAGTTTTCATATTGTAAGAATTGAGTTATAATCGTTTATGAAGATCCTTCTTGTGGTGGTGGGCAAAACCTCAACACCTTATATAGCATCAGCCGTCGAGGAGTATGTCAAGCGGGTCAACCGCTATGTGCCGCTCGAGATAGTCACCATCCCTGACCAACGGTCGTCACGCGCACTCACTGAAGAAATCCAGAAGCAACGCGAGGGCACTGCAATCCTTGCCACCTTGCAGGGAGGAGACCACGTGGTGCTCCTTGACGAACGCGGACGCGAATTAACGTCCAGAGAGTTTGCCGCTGAAATAGACCGCCGTATGGTACAGGGATTGAAGAGACTCGTCTACGTTGTAGGAGGTCCTTATGGCTTCTCCGAAGAGGTCTATCGTCGTGCCGACTCGAAATTATCACTGTCTCGCATGACATTCACCCACGAAATGGTGCGCCTCTTTTTCACTGAGCAGATCTATCGCGCAATGACCATACTGCGCGGAGAGCCCTACCACCACGATTAGACCATCACCTTAATAATATAGACAGCCAGGAGAGCGATGGCTGAATAGACGGCCATGCTCCTGAGCGCAAGCACAAGCCGGCGCTCCTTGCGGGGAGACATCCATGTGTAGAGTCCCCCGGCAAGTATACCGAACAATATTGCTGCTAATATCCAGTAGACGAGACGGCCCATCGGCTCTTAACGTTTCGCGCCTTTCACTCCTCCCTTGGCACCGCCTGAGAGCGAAAAGATATTCTGATCGTAGCTCACGGTCTTCTGCCCCTGCTCGCGCTTGCGCTTGAGGGCGAGACGCACCAGCCGATCCATCAGTTTGTCAAAGCTAAGCCCCGTAGCTTCCCAGAGATAGAATGAGAGCGAGCCGGGGATGGTGTTGATCTCGTTGACGTAAATCTCGTTAGTGTCATCATCGATGATGAAGTCGATGCGGCTGACTCCGTGACATCCGAGCACGCGGAAAGTCTCGCCGGCAAGGAAACGGATGCGATCCGTGACATCCTGAGGAAGCTCGGCGGGGATACGTTTCTGAGAAGCCTGCATACCTTTCGCTCCCTTGGTCCCACCCATGTACTTATCCTCATACGAAAGGATCTCCGCACTCTTGATGGGCTCCTCAAGCACGGATGATTCATACTCGTCGCAGTCACCGAGCACAGAGCAATTGATCTCCTTGAGATTGTCGACCATGTGCTCGACTATGAGACGTGATGAATATTTCTCGGCGGTCTCCACCTTCT
>CAZOOY010000014.1:0-23797 GCA_964581555.1 uncultured Staphylococcus sp. | reverse complement strand
AGTCTTCTTTGGAGGGGTAGTCGGGCCAGATGTCTTCGATGCATTCGTAGGTGTCTCCTTCGTCCTCCATCTCCTGAAGGTTTTCGATCACTTCGAGGGGGGCGCCGGAGCGCTGTGCGTAGTCGATGAGTTCTTCCTTGGTTGCGGGCCAGGGTGCGTCTTCGAGCTTTGACGCGAGTTCAAGTGTCCAGTACATGGTGTTTCGTATTTTATTGTTTTTTCTTATTTATCAGCAAAAGTGCGCAAAGGTACGCAATTTCTTATTATATACAACTGAGATTCCATGCTGTTTCGTGTGTCGACAAGGAAATTTTCCTACATTTAGTTAATATTTGTTAACACCGTAATATTTTTGTAACATTTCTGTGGGTCTTTTGTAACTTATCTGTAACTTTGCCGCAACAAATAAGCACCCAACTACAAACTACGATATTCCAACATGAACACAAGGATACTGATGGGCTGCCTTGCAGGAGCTTTGCTCACGCTCACTACCGGCTGCAAGACCTGTGGCAGAGAGGGTAAGAACGACCTTTCCGCCACAAATGACACTCAGTTCGATCAGACAGTGAGGTTCAACAGTGACAGCGCCTATGCCTACACTGCGCGTCAGGTAGCTTTCGGGCCCCGCGTGCCGGGCACGGAAGGCTCCGCGGCCTGTGCCGACTATATCATCAGCTCGCTGAAAAGCTTCAATGCCGACACCGTCACTCTCCAGAAAGCCCAGGTCAAGGCTTTCAACGACGACATGCTCCCGATCACCAATATCATGGCTTCGTTCAATGCCGCCGCTCCCCGCCGCATACTGCTGGCCGCCCATTACGACACCCGCCCCTGGGCTGACAGCGACCCGGTGACGGAGAAGCGTCACGATCCCATCCCCGGCGCCAATGACGGTGCCAGCGGCGTGGCCGTGCTCCTCGAGATAGCGCGTCAGCTCGGACAGAAGACTCCTGAGGTCGGTGTGGATCTCCTTTTTGTCGACGCCGAGGACTATGGTCAGTCATCGGGCTTCTCCAATCATGACCAGACGTGGTGTCTGGGCACACAGTACTGGACGGAAAACATGCCCTACGCTCCTGACTCGCTTCCCGCATTCGGCATAGTGCTTGACATGGTGGGCGGCATGGGTGCCAAATTCCATCGCGAATATATCTCCAACGAAATGGCCCCCACTGTGCTTGACAGGGTGTGGTCGGTGGCCGACAAGTCGGGCTACAGCGACCGCTTCCCCGACGTCCTCGGCGGCAGTGTGGTGGACGACCATCTTTATCTCAACAAGGCCGGCATCCCCACCATCGACATCATTGAGTCAAAGAGCGATGAGACCAAGTCGTTTCCCGCCAACTGGCATACTCTCCAGGATGATATGGACCACATAGATCCCGCCACGCTTAAAGCCGTGGGTCAGACCGTGCTCAACGTCATCTACAACGAGAAGTCTTGACCTCCCCGCTCATACGAATCTAAATATTATAGAACTGCACACTCGCTTTCACAGGGCCCGCATCCGTCCCATCCCGACGGTGCGGGCGCATTTCTTTTATACGTGTCGAGATAGTGAGAAATTTTATTAGACACTTTTGCCGAGGTTATTTCTCTACTATTTTATAATTTTGCAGTGCAAATGCGGCTCTACCACCGCACAGGGTGTTTACATCATCTCGGCAATTCGGCCCATTCTCCGCCCGGAGAAGAAGCTGAAAATGATGGATCGGCTCTTCACCCTTTCTTAACTGTTACATATTTCTGCATCCCGATTCCAGAGCTTCTATGTTGAACCTCAGATCCTGCTCCCAAGGCGAGTTGAATCTGAACTCTGACATTGTTGTAAATGGTTAAGAACGATATCTCCGCAGCCACCACCGGCTCTCACCTTTCGATTGGCCCCATCATTGAGGCCGAACTCCGCCGCCAGGAGCGCACCGTCACCTGGCTGAGCCGCAAGATCCACTGCGACCGCCGCAATATCTATGACATTTTCCACCGCGACAGCATCGACTCCGCGCTGCTTTTCAAGATCAGCCGGGTGCTCGGTGTAGACTTCTTCCGCTTCTACTCCGCCGAGCTGGATAACACCGATCCCCTCCCCCTCATTCCTCCCGATATCATCGATCACTCTCCGATGAGCGATCCCGCTCACTGTGAGAGCCACCCGGTGTGAAGGTTTTCTTCACACCTCTGTGAATATTTTTACACGCCCCACCAAGGGGCATTTGCTCCGCGCTTGACTAACTTTGTAAAATCCAAACAACCACCCCAAAACAAACTAAAAACCGCTACCGTAATGGCAAGAAAATCAGCTATTTCAGGTGAATACATCATCACCGTCGAAGACTCAGGCTCCATCCGCGTCTGCAAGATCTATGACAACGTCAAGGGCTCGCTGCGCGAGATAGCCGAACAAAACAACTTCGAGTACGATCCCAAATGGAACACCCAGGATTTCGGGCGCCGTATCGTCAAGGAATTCGGTGACGGCAAGATGGCCGAAATAGGCGAATATGTGGTCACACGCCGTGATAAAGGGGAAATCGAGACCTATCGCGTATATGACAAAAGAAAACCTGCCCTCCGTGAGATCGCCGAAGCAATCGGTTTCGCGTTCGACCCCAAATGGACAACCGATCAGTTAGGCTCGAAACTCGTTGATTTCATCAACGCCGGCAAGTAAGCCCGATGGCCAAAAAGAAAGCGACCTACGCCACCTACAGCCTCGCCATCGAGGATAACAACAAGATCGTTATCCTCGATAGCGGACGGCCAGTGGACAATGCCAAGGGAACCATCCGCACCATAGCCGCCGAGGTGGGTTTCGCGATCGATCCGAAGTGGAATACCCAGAGCGCCGGCAAGAAACTGATCGAGTTTCTGAGCAGCTCAGCATCCGTTCAGGCCCCAAAGGTTGAAACCGCTCCCGCTCCCGCTCCCGCTCCGGCTCCGGCCACCATCCCGCAGCCCGAGACCAAGACGAATCTTCCGAAAAAGGACGACGAACTAACAGAAGAAGAAATGAAACAATTAGACGACCTGCTCAGACGCATCGACGCCCTCGAGGCCCGCATCTCAGCACTCGAAGCCGGAGGGAATGTCACCGCCGCCGCAAGTCAACCGAAATCCGAGAAACTCTATCTTGAGAAAAAATATATCATCTGGTGCCCTAAATTCAAGTACACTGCCGACGGACTGATGGAGTATAGAAGAAGTGGCATCAAGGGGATTTTTGAGGACTGCAAAGAGCGCTCCCGCAACTTAGCGGAAGTCCTTCAGGCTTTCATATCAGATGTAAAGACGAAACTCATTGATAATAACTGGGACGGATGGTTTTATGAAGGTAATCTCTCTGTAGGTGTGTATAGTAATGTTTTAATACCCCAACGTGCCACCGACTTCTCCCTGGTCATCTATCTTCTTTCTGATGGTAAGATGTATTACCCGGGGAGCTACCTCGGTGATGATCTGAATACACTGAAACCATTAGCGGTAGCTGCAGGACTTGACGTACCCAAAGGCACTCGCAAAGACAAACTGGCGGCTGAACTTGTGACGAAGTTTGGCGACGGTAAAACCGCAGTCATAGCAGGCAGACTTGTGCAACTCGATGGCAAGGTGTACGAATTGCGTTCAGAGCTCAGCCTGAAAGGAATTCTGAATAGAATTCAACAGGATAAAAATAATATCGAGGAGTATCTTACACCGACTGTCCCGCTTGCTACCTCTGACACCAACAGCGTGAAGGAGAATCTTGATGCTATCGATGAGTATTTTTCCGGTCTCACAATCAAATTCAAACCGCAGCCACCGGCCGCACAGGCTGAAAACTTCGAGCACGTGGCCAAGAAAGTGTTCGGAGAGCTGGGAGTCACTCTCTAATCTTTTAATCCCATGACCATAGAGGAATTAGATGAACTCCAGGCTCTGAAAGCCGCTGCCCGGATGTCCGGGCGGCCGAAAGTCCGTCCCTCCGTGAGTCATGCGTCTCCGGGGGCGCCCACCGGACACTCCGCCCCGAGGGGATTCAAAGGACTTCCGGCTGACTATGTGCCATCCGAAGAGGAATTGAAGAAGTATCTCGCTAAGTGGGACACCCTCGGCGACTACGTGGACCATGAGCAGGCCCTCGCCATGATCTTCAGGGAGGACCCCGGGTTCCGTTCCAACCGTGACCTCCGCTGCGTCATCATCAAATGCTCGGCGCTCAACGACTTCTATGCCACCAATATCTACCGCATCGCCCCGGTTGCCCGGAAGATAGTCGAGACCGTGGATTTTGACGAGCGTCTGGCCCGCGGCGACGACTCGCTGGTGGAGGAGATAGCCCTGGCCGACGGACGACGCAACTATTCGTTCGCCACAAAATACTGTTCACATCACTATCCCATACTTTATCCCATCTTCGACCGTTATGTAAGTGATGTCTTGGCCGAACTTCGTCGTCGCAATCCCGGTGCATTCCGGTTCAGAAACAAAGAAGCTCTCAAATTCTACCCCACTTTCCGCGGAGCCATCGATGACTTCCGTGAAGCGTATGGCTTGCAGGAGTATTCCTACAAGGATATCGACCGCTACCTCTGGCAACTCGGAAAGACCTACTACAACCCCTACGACAAATAATAAAGAATCAACAGTAATCATAAAAACCAATCCCGTTATACCATGGCAGTAAAGACAACAGCCTCGGGCAAGATGGACAAGCGCACCAAGGAGTACAAGGAACTCAAGGACCGCCTCGCCAAGGCCCGTGCCGCCAAAGCCAAGAGCGGCGCCAAGAAGACCACCACCCAGTCCACCCTGAAGAAGACCAAGAGCGGCAAGGTGGACAAACGCACCAAAGAGGGCAAGGCCATCTGCGAACGCATGGCCAAGGCCCGCAAAGCACAGAACTCACTCGTAAACCGTCTAAAACGTCTATTCCGATGAAAACCCAGCCCAATACACTCGCCTCAATCCTCGCCTCGCTCATCTGGGCCGACGGCGAATATTCAGAAGTGGAGCGCGTCACAGCCGAGGAGATCGCCGAGGCCTTCGAGATCCCCGCAAAGGACTTCCAGAAATATATGACCGCCGCCATGGTAGAGGTGAAGAATCTCACCCCCGAGGCAGCCACAACCTATGCTCTCAAGCATGCCGATAAAGTTGACTCCGAGGAGACCGGCGAAGTCTTCCAGGCCCTCATGCAGATGGCCCTCTGCGACAATGTGCTCACCTACGGTGAGGTCCACAACCTGCTCGCACTCGCCGAGGCTCTCGACATCGATCAGGATGCAGCCGTCCTCATGATCTGTGACCTCGTGAAGTCCGAGCCCGAACTCGAAGTCTCTTTCGAGCCTGACGAAGAAGAATAATCATCCTACGGAAAAGACATCAGGCGAAGCTCTGACGTATTTGCCAAACTCTTACCACAATGCTCAGAAATATCTTCCGAATACTTGGCGAGACGCTTGAGGCGTACACCTCGGTCATCTCGGCCGATATGGCGCGCATCTTCGGGCGATTCAGGATATGGTCAATCATTTCCGTCCCCTTTATGCTCTCGTTCTTGTTCCTCAAATGGTACCTGATGCTCTTTCTCCTACCGTTCCACTTCATAATTAACCTGTCAAAAACCACATAATCAATGGCAAATAATATTCGAGTCTACGGAAAGGCTCAAAACCGCACTGCCCTCGGTATAGCCCATGCCTACCTGCTGATGTATCCCCAGGCTACTCTTGAGGATCTGCGCCTGGCCTTCCCTAATGATATCAACCCCGACAAGGGTGTGGCTGAAAACTTCCTCCCGGTCGAGGAGGCTGAGAAATACAACACTAAGATGAGCCTCTATTTCGCCAAGCCCGACGAGGTGCTCGAACTTCAGGACGGCTCTCAGGTTGCTCTTGCCCAAGTGTGGTCCAAACCCTCATTTGACCGCATGGTCCAGCAGGGCAAGCTCTACGACATCGAGGTGGCTGAGTTTGAGAAAACCATGAAGGGAGAGAAGGGTGGTTACCGCCTGGAAATGCTCAACGGCTACGTTCCGCCGGTGCCCGTCGTCGCCACCCGCAAGGGTATACCCGGATGGTTGTGGGCACTTATCGCCATACTTGTCCTCGGCATCCTCGCCGCCATCTTCTGGCCCCGTCAGAACAAGGTTGAAGTGATCGAAAAGGAAGTTGTCGTTGAGAAGGAAGTTGTCGTACGTGACACCGTCTACTATCAGGTGGTCGAGGAGATCGAGAAGAACTTCAATGCCGCACAGTTCGAGAAAGGTAAGGCCGATCTGAACGACGACTCCAAGATAGCTCTCCATGACCTCGCCAAGGTGATGAAGCAGAACCCCGAGCTGCGTCTGCGCATCGAGGGCCACACTTCTGCTGAGGGTGACGCCACCGTCAATCAGAAGCTCTCTGAGGCCCGCGCTCAGGCCGCGGTTGATTTCCTCGTCAATAAGGAAGGTATCGACGCTTCCCGTCTCGAGGCCGCCGGCAAGGGTAGCTCCGAGCTCAAGGATCCCGCCAATCCCACATCGGACGTCAACCGTCGCACCGAATTTGAAATTCTCTAAAATCCTACATTCATGGCAGTAAAGAAGACCACCACAACCGCCAAGCCGGCGGCAAAAAAGACCGTGGCTGCCGCTAAACCCGCGGCAAAGAAAACCACTGCTTCCGCCAAACCGGCCGCCAAGGCCACTCCGACAAAGCCCGCGCCCACCAAATCGGCCACCGAACTCAGCGTCACCGGCAACAAGAAGATCGATACCCTCAAAAAGGAATTCAATAAGAAATTTCCCTATCTTCAGCTCGCCATCGCCTATAGCTATGGCCGTGATGCTGTGAAGAAAGGCGAAACCCTCACACAGATCCCCGGCGACAAGACCCTCGCCTCAGTGCGCCGCGCCGATAGCGGAGGTACAATCTCCATCTCAGGCAACAAGAAGATCAAGACACTTGAGAAGGAGTTTGACACCGTGTTTGGTCTTTACTGCCAGGTGTGCTACTATTCACCCGACGGCCACGGATATTACACATCGGGCGCTGCGGACGAGAAGACACTCGCCGCCTTCAATGCCGAGTGTGAGAAACGCGGTTGTCCCAAAGACAAATGGAAATAATGAAGAGACTTTCCACCCTTGTTCTGATCGCCATCCTTTCGGTCGGGACACTCCTCTCCGGCTGTCAGTTGCTGGACAGAAAGGAGACCGAGCAGCAGAGAAATTATCTCTCCGAGATTAAGTCGGTCAACAAGCTTGTGCTCGCCCAGATGACCATATCGAAGATGGCCACCATCGACGACATCGACCTTGAAAAGGCCGAGGGTCTCAAGCAGACCGCCGCCGGGCTCATTGATGCCGTGAAGGTCGGTGACCGCAAGGCCGCCTACTCCTATGACACCTATCTGCGCGCCTACGTGGATCTCTCGGGTCTCACTCCCGAGGATGTCAAGGTCGACGAGGCCACGAAGACCATCACGCTCACCCTCCCCGCCGTGCAGACCGAGTTTGCCGGCCGTGACATGGAGATCCGCGAGGATCACTATCGCGTCAGCGGTCTCCGCTCCCACATCGACCCCAAGGAGCGCGCCGAGATCAAGGAGAAGATGAACACCGCCCTTAAGCGCGAGGTGGAGGAGAAATCGGAATTCCGCTCCCGCCTGGAGGCCGAGGCCCGCGCCAAATGTGATCTTTATTTCAAGTCGCTCCTCGGGAGTGACGGTTACAACGTCATCGTAAATTTCAAGTGACATGAAGGCAATCCGTACAATCATCATCCTGCTCATTCTGGTGGCAGCGGGAGCCGTGGCCTACTGGTGGCATGTCTCACCCGAGGCCGACCGTGTCACCGTCCACGAGGCAAAGATCACCGACGTCAGCCCCATGCTGCGCCTCTGCTCCGTGGAGATCTACGACGATGTCCCCGTAAAAGGTTCCATAGGCAAACGCCACATCTTCGCCCGCGAGTCGCTCAACGGCACCATCTCATTTGATCTCGACAGCATCGAGATGGTGGAGAACGGCGATACTATCAACGTCACCCTCCCCCGCGAGATCGTGGAAATCTATGAGTCCACAGCTCCCGGCTCCTATCTGGTCATCGACACATGGACCGATGAGCTCTTCGGCTCATCCAACTTCACCACGGCCGAGGAGAACGCCATCAAGGCCAAGGTGCGTGACAATTACCGCAAGGAGATCTACCGCAAGGGCTATGTGGAACGCGCCCGCAAGGAGGCCGTGGCCAATCTCACCGCCATGCTCGGCGGCGTGACCGGCAAGACGGTCATCGTGACCGATCCCTCTCCCGCCGGCTATCTGCACTAAGAATGGGACTATTCGATAAACTCAGCGAGAAAGCCCGGGGAGCCGCCGAATCCGCCCTCAAGACTGCAGGCGAGGTCATGGACCAGGCCAAGGTTGCTGCCGGTGACTTATCGGAGAAAGCCTCGGTCGGATGGGCAGACCTTTCCGGCAAGGTGGGCACGGCCACCGATGATCTTTCGGCATGGGCTGAGACCATGCCCGGGAAACTCCGCGGGATGGCTGACAGCTTCGATGCCGACGCTCTCTGGGACAAGCTCTCCAAGACAGCAGCCAAGGCCGGTCAGGAGCTCATCGTGATGGTGCTCACTATCTACTATGCCGTGGAGTCCCGTCTCCCCGGCAATAAAAAAGAAGAGTCATAAATGGATAAGAAAAACACCTCATATACTGACTGGGCGGTGCTTATCGGAGCGATTGTCTACTTCGTGGCCCCGATTGATCTTATACCCGATGTGGCCCCGATGGGTTTCCTGGATGATACCGCCATACTCACCGCAGCCTTCAAGGCTGCCAAGAGTCTGTTCACAGCCTCGGATATAAGCAAGGCCAATGCCAAGGCGGCAGCTCTGCTCGGCAATCATTTCGATCCCGAGAAAGCCGCTAAGATGACCAGGGAAATTATAGAAACCTCTAAACGTTACACTTAATAATAATTTTAATTATGGCAGATTTCAAGATCGACGGCCGCATGAAAGTAAAAGGCCTCAAGGAAAAGTTTAAGGAGACATTCGGTCTCACACTCCGTGTCTATACCACCCTCACCTGTAAGGCTCCCGCTAAGGATGACGCCACACTCGCTTCTATCCGCGCAGAGGGCGCCAAGGGTGGTGAGATCGTCGTGGGTTCCAACCGCAAGGTGGGTAGCTTCGAGAAGATGGTAGCCGATGCTTATGGTATCGGAGTCCAGGTAGCCAATGCCGCCAACACAAAGCTGTCTGACGACAACGACACCCTCGCAGCAGCAGCCAAGAAATGATAATCTCAGGGAGGACTGTGGCATAATTGAAGCAGTCCTCCGTTCATTAAAATCATCTCACCATGAGTAAAGAATCAATCCGCGCATCCATCGAGAACAGGAAAGGAGAAATAGCCACCGCAAAAGGGAATCTTGCTGTCCAGCGTTCACGCAAGAGCGAGACCAACGCCCGCTATGCGGCAATGATCAAGAATGCCTCAAGCGCATCATCAAAGGCATCTCTCCGCACTCAGAAAGCCTCAGCTATAGCCAATATAGAGAGCCAGATCAGAAGATATCAGATGATCATAGCCGACAAGCAGAAGCAGATCGCCTCACTCCGTGCCCAGCTAAAGACAGCTAAATGAGTGATTTCTGGAAAGGGGTCCTCACTGTGCTTGGACTGCAGTGGCTCTTCGGCGGAGGCGACGGCAAGGGGTGCGGGTGTGGCGGTTGCCTCACCTGGATCATACTCGGCGCCTGCCTCATCCTCTACATGTTAGGTCTCTTACAATAAACCGACAAATGAAAATACCCGGACTCTCATTCTCACTGAAACGCGCCGTAGGCATCACTAAAGTCAAGCAGAAAGTGGCGCGGGCCACAGGTATCCCCACCACCCGTCAGGGCCTCGAACGCAAGGTCGGCTCCTTGATCATCGGAGCTCTCTTCGGCCCGGCCAAGAAGAAAAAACGCCGTTAAATGTCCTACACCGTCAGTCAGTTCCGCCGTGAGCTCGCCCGAGCTCTCGACGATAATCTCCACACACGCCAGTGGCATAATATTCTCGACCGTGTCATCATCTTCATGATTCTGCTGAGCACGGCCGAGATCTTCATCTCCACCTTTGACATCAGTCCCGCAATGAGGCGCGTGATGCTGTGGGTCGAGATCATAACGCTTGTCTTCTTTACGGTCGAGGTGGCGCTCCGCCTGTGGGTGGCGCCGCTCATCAATCCCCGCTGGAGCGGGTGGAAAGGGAGACTGCGCTACTGCTTCACCTTCTACGGCGCCATCGACATCCTCTCCACCTTCCCCTTCTATCTGCAGTGGCTTTTCCCACTCCCGGTGATGGCATTCAAGGCCATGAGGACGGCACGCGTGGTGCGCACCATGCGCATCGGGCGCTACACCAAGTCGTTTGACCTCCTCTCGTCAGCCATAGCCGAGAAGCGCCACGAGCTGCTCGTGTCCATGCAGTTCCTGCTGGTCATCACGTTCATCCTCAGCCTGGTGCTCTACTTTGCCGAACATGAGGCACAGCCGGATGTATATGACAACGGCGCCGTCTCGGTCATCTGGGCCTTCGCGCAATATATCGGTGACCCGGGTCAGTTTGCCGACACACCTCCCGTGACGGGCACCGGTCGCGTGATAGCCTGCATAGTGGGCCTGCTCGGAATCGCCATCGTGGCCGTCCCGACCGGTATCATCGGCTCAGGCTTCACCGAGGCCATCGAGAAGCGTCGCCACGAGGATGAGGTGAAGGCCGACGCCGTGAAGCTGCGCAACGGTTTCGAGCGCAAGCTGGACCGCCCGACGGGTATCCAGGCCGTCCCTCCCTTCCGCTCGGTCGACGATCTGAAGGCACGCCTCTCCATGAAGTCAGACAATCTGCAGGAGGCCGTCGACCATGGCCCCGGATTCCGCATCGTCAACCTTGCCGCCACCATCCCGACTGACAATTATGTCAACGACCGCATTGCCGTGGAGCACTATCCGCAGAACACCTCTTATGGCTGCTGTCTTGACCGCGGATCGCGGATCACCATCATCGCCCCATCCAACATGATCGACCCCGGTCTGAGCCACTTCTGCTTCTATCTGGCATGGTTCGGCGGGTTCAACTACATCAGCCGTGAGATAGGCGAGCGTGCGCCCTACAAATCTTTCTATGCCTTTGACTCCACATCCGATGTGGATGGTCTCCACGCCTTTGCCGAGGACCTGAAGCGGCTCTCTGACCGCGAGGGAGCCTGGACGCTCACCGTGCTCGTGGCCAGCGGCGCTCTCGAGCCCGAATATCCAACCGCCATCCACCTCAACATCGGTGGTCCCAAGGGGGACACACGCACCTCGGGCGATGATCTCTTCATCAAGGACAGCGCCACCTACGAGAAGTTCCACGAGACACTGGCCGACCTCGTCAAGCGGGATCTCGAACTGACCACCGACCACCAGAAGTATCACACATCTTCAACGCCGCGCCACTTCCTGCGCAAGATCTCCTTCCGCGACGATGCCAATCATATCGTTATGCGCATAGAGTGGAAGCAGCTCCTATGGTCACAACGGCGCCTGCTGCTGGCGCGCGACATAGCCGAAGCGATGTGCACGTCCATCCTCGGCACCCCTCTCCCGCCCCTCGATCCGGCGCTGAAGGAAAAGGCCATCGGGTATGACGGACAGATGCCCCCGGCCATCCAAAATGTCACCACACCTTGACAATCACACGGAAAATGTCTATCTTTGCACAAAAATAGACCAATTTTTCCGATCACGACATGCGATTTGATGAGTTAGAGCTGAGCGATGACGTGCTTGACGCGCTTGACGCCATGCGCTTCGGCGACTGTACCCCCATCCAGGAACAGGCTATCCCCGTCATATTCAGAGGCAGGGATCTCATTGCCGTTGCCCAGACCGGCACCGGCAAGACCGCGGCCTATCTCCTCCCCGTGATCGACATGCTGGCCGACGAGCCCGAGCCCGAGGCCGTGAGCTGCATCGTGATGGCTCCGACACGCGAGCTCGCCCAGCAGATTGACCGTCAGCTCGAAGGATTCTCCTACTATCTGCCCATCTCTTCGGTGGCCGTCTACGGCGGTACAGATGGCAAGGAGTTTGCCCGCCAGCAGCGCGGACTCAAGACCGGCGCCGACGTGGTGATCGCAACCCCCGGCCGACTCATAGCCCACCTGCAGCTCGGAGGGATAGACCTCAGCAAGGTGAAATACTTCATTCTCGACGAGGCGGACCGCATGCTGGACATGGGTTTCTATGACGACATAATGCAGATCGCCAAGCACCTTTCGCCCGAGCGTCAGACCCTGATGTTCTCGGCCACGATGCCCCCCAAGATCCAGCAGCTTGCCAAGGCCATCCTGCGTGATCCCGAGGAAGTGAAGATAGCCGTCTCGCGCCCCACCGAAAAGATAGCCCAGAGCGCTTGCGTGTGCTACGAGGGACAGAAGACCCCTGTGCTCAAGCATCTTTTCAAGACCATGGGCTCCAAAAGGGTCATAGTCTTCGCCTCATCCAAGCTCAAGGTCAAGGATCTGGCCAAGTCTCTCCGCTCTTCCCACTTCAAAGTGGCCGAGATGCACTCCGATCTTGAGCAGGACCGCCGTGAGGAGGTGATGCTCGACTTCCGTGCCGGACGCACGGACATCCTCGTGGCCACCGACATCCTGGCTCGCGGTATCGACATCGACGACATCGCCCTCGTAGTCAACTACGACGTGCCCCGCGAGGCCGAGGACTACGTCCACCGCATCGGCCGCACGGCCCGTGCAGGAGCCGGTGGATCGGCCGTCACGCTCGTCAGCGAAAAGGAGATGCGCCGCTTCGGCGACCTCGAACGTTTCCTGGGCTACGAGGTGACTAAACAGGAAATCCCCGCCGAACTCGGCGAGACTCCCGAGTATAATCCCGGGCGTCGCTCCTCAGGCCCCGGCCGAGGGAGAGGTGGCCGCAGTTCAGGCCGTCGTTACGGCAGCAAACCCAAGGCCCGGAAGCCTGCCGAGACCTCCGGAAGCACCGGAAAAACCGGAAACACCGAGACTAAATCCGCCTCACACACCGCAAAGAAAAGACGCCACGGCCATCGCGGCCGCAAACCGTCGGGAGGTGCCGCCCCCTCCGAAGGGAAACAATAAACACGAGACTCACGATTCATTCACATTTCAACTCTATATTACTCCCATGTCCATCAAGCAGATCCTCGCCCTCTCACTGACTCTGAGCGCAGCCTGTGCAAGCGCACAGGTGGTGACATCACTTCTGCCCCCGCAGGAACCGCGTAATATAATCTACAACTACGTCAATGTGCCCTCCGACAGCACCACTATCGTCATTACCGAGGATGGCGAGGTGATTGACACGGCCTTCTTCGAGGATCTCGCTCCCGCCGAGAAATCCGAAGAGCTTCTTCCGCTGATCGAAGAGGAAGTGTTTGAACCTGTGATGGTCACCACCATGCCGACTTATAATTTCCGTCCCACCGTATTCGATCATCTCCACATCCAGAATCCTCTCACCATAGAGACCATTCCGGTTGTTGACTTCATCCCCGGCAATCCCGAGGCAAGCGCATGGATCAACGAGGATGCGTTCCGCCAGGAAATGATGAACCGTGTGAGACAGAACCATATTCTCCACACCCCTTATCTGATCCTCTACAACGAGGCTCATCTTCCCGAGCCTCCGAAGCATTTCATGGCTCAGGTGGACCCCGAGACAGCCCGTATCGTGATCTCGGAGGTGCTCCCGGAGTTTGACGCCAAGCCTGACCTCACCGTGACGTTCGGCAAGAAGCACTGGCTCAAGGAATTCAATGCCAACGTGCAGTTCTCTCAGGCATATGTGTCACCCAACTGGTATCAGGGCGGTAACAACAGCCTTAATGCACTCGCGAGCGTCTATTATAGCGTCAAGCTCAATCCCGCTTTCCACGAGAAACTCCTCTTCGACAACACGTTCCAGTATAAACTGGGCATGATGAACGCTCCTGACGACGAGCTGCGTAGCTATGCCATCTCGGAAGACCTCTTCCAGTGGAACATGACCGCCGGTTATCGCTCGACACGCCGCTGGTACTACTCGCTCAACGCTCAGTTCAAGACCCAGTTCCTCAACAATTTCAAGAAGGGAACCAATGATCTCAAGGCCGCCCTCTTCTCTCCCGGGGAGCTCAATGTCGGTCTCGGTATGACCTACAACTACGTCAACCCCAAGAAGACCGTCACTTTCGATGCTTCCATCTCCCCCTTCTCATGGAACATGAAGATGTGCACCAACCACAAGATGGATGTCACCGCGTTCGGTATCGCATTAGGCCACAAGACAGTCAACGAGATAGGTTCGAGCGCTGAAGGCAAACTCTCCTGGCAGATCGCCGAAAACATCGCCCTGCGTTCACGCCTCTTCGTCTTCACCGACTATGACTATCTGCAGAGTGATTTCGAGAACACCCTGATGTTCACTATCAACAAGTTCCTCACTACCCAGATCTACGTTCACATGCGCTATGACACATCGGCTGCCACCGTGGCCGATACCGACTGGCGCAAGCTCATGATGAAGGAAATCCTCTCGTTCGGATTCACCTACAAGTTCACCACCTGATCCCCCTTACCGAAGTGCCTCTCTCCTTCCTCCGGTTCCTGATATTCATCCTCCTGATCTGTCCGGGATGGCTCTGCGGCAACGCGAGACGTTCGGTGCTCGACGATGTGCCCCGCACCTCCACCCAGCTCCCTGCCTATCGCGAGGACTCGGTAAAGGCGCGTCTCGCCGCTCTGCCCCTCCATGAGATAGAAGGGCTATGGGAGTTTGCCGGAGAAGGCTCAGTGATGGCTGTGGAGCGCGACGAGCGCACATCGGGCGCAGCCACGGTCTACCGCATGGTGGCCGTGAGGTCAACTGACCTATCCATCCGCCCCGGCACCGTGATGGGTTACCTCACCCCCTCCTCCAAGCGCGGCGTCTACGATGCCCGCATCTACTCCACCCACACTGACGACGGAACATCTCTGCACAGGCCCGAAACCTGCACCGTCACCCTCGGCGACGATGGCTCGCGAATCACCGTCAGACCGTACGGAAAAGGATTCCGCGTCAACTGGTGGCGCCTCCTCCTCCCCTACATGTATCGTTACCTCATCACGCGCAACGACCGCTCACCCGGCGACATCGAAGGGTGTATCCGCATCTATCCGGCCCCCGCGCGTCCGCAGAATCCCCGCTACCTATGAGACTGCTCACTCTGCCGGTAATCGCTCTCATCCTTTTGTCGGATCCTTCAGTTGTGAAGGCCGACAATACCCTGCGCCGCAATCTCAAGGTGGCTCATCCCGAGACTCTGACAGCCGTTCCGCAGGCAGCCCCGGCCGTCGCGGCTGATACAATCCGTCAACCTGCCGATATCATCCTCTCGGGCTACGACAAACCACTCACAGCCTCACGTGAGGTCCTTCTGGTGACCAACAACTCTTCCCGCACCATTACCGGACTACGTGTCGCCATCACTTACCGCGATCTCTCGGGCCGGGAACTCCACACCGCCGTGGTCGATCTCGACATCATGGTGCCTCCCGACGCCACCAGGCGCGTCACATTCCCCTCCTGGGACACTCAGAAATCATTTTACTATCACCTCGGCAAAAAGCCGCGTACGGCCAACGTGACGCCTTACAGCGTCAATTGCCGCGTGATCCACTCTCTCATTTTACCTCCCGAAACGTAATGACTGAATTTCTTTATACCCACCATCTGCTGGGACTCGCCATAGGTCTCTGCACCTTCCTCATCATCGGAATTTTCCACCCCGTCTGCATCAAATGTGAATACTATTTCGGCGTGAAAAGCCGATGGTGGTTTCTCATCCTCGGCCTTGTCGGAGTGGCGGGTGCCATAGCCGTCAGGGATCCCTTCTGGTCAAGTTTGCTCGGAGTGTTCGCATTCAGTTCATTCTGGACCATCGGCGAGATAGTCGAGCAACGCCGCCGTGTCGAGCGCGGCTGGTTCCCCTCCAATCCCCGCCGCAAAAATTCATAAGCTTTTACATCAAAAAAACTTCCTCTCCCACTTTCATCCGAGGTTGACCTTGCGGTGGATGAGGAAGGAGACGGCTTCGCGGAGCTCCCGTGAGCCCGTTAGGCGGAGAATCAGGCAGTAGAGTATGGCTGCCATCGCTATCTTGGCCGCGAGACTCCAGATTATGGATGTGATGGTGGCGGTGGCCATCCATGTTGCGGCCATGACGGCTATGGAGATGAACATGAACGGGAGGATGTCGGCAAGCATACGGCGGTAGCGCAGCCCGATGTGACGGCGGGCGAAGTATTGCCAGACGAAGAGCCAGAAGATATTGATGGCGGAATAGAAGAGCAACATGACGTTGAGACCGAAACGGAACGTCACCATCACCATGAGTATCTGGCTGAGACCGAGCAGGATGGTGTTCCACATATAAATGCCCGGCCGACCCAGACTGTTGAAAAGATTGCCGTAGAGAGTTGCCAACGGCAGGAAAGGTGCTCCGATGCAGAGGATCTGAATGACCTCTACGGCCGGGAGCCACTTAGCCGTCACCGAGATGAGGATGATCTCCCGCGCCACGATAGCGAGCCCGAACATGGCCGGAAAACTGATGAACGCCGCGAAACGAAGCATCCTGCGGAACACGCGTAGAAGACGCTCCGGGTCATCGATAGTCTCGCGGAATACGGGCTGCCCGACGCTGTTGATCATTCCAGAGATAGAGGAGTAGCCCATCATGGTCCATTTGTTGCCCTGAGTGTAGTAGCCGGTCTTCTGCCAGGTGTAAAATTTGCCCAGAAGAACGGCGAAAAAGTTGTTGTTGAAATGCGTGAAGAGTGAAACCGCCATCTGCTTGGCGCTGAAATGCACCATCCCCTTGAGCGGAGCGAAGGAGATATGCCGGTTGGGGCGCCACTTGACGGTGGCCCACGTGGAGACGGCCACTGAGGTGGAGAAGAGGACGGTCTGTACCGCGATGCCCCAATAGCGCATCCCGGCGAGCGCACAGACAACGCCTGCCGAGCCCGAGACCATTACAGCCAGCAGGATGATACGGCTCCTCTCCTTCACGAGAAGATTGCGCACGAGATAGGCCGTAGGAGCCGATGCCGTGGCGCCGATGAAGAAGCTGAGGAAGAGGAAGCGGGCCAGAGTCACCATGGCGGGATTGGAGTAAAAGGCTGCGATGGGGACGGCGAGAAAGAATAGCAGGATGTAGAGCGCCGCTCCCACGAAGATATTGAACCAGAAGACCGCATTATAATCCTCGTCGGTGACGGTCTTGCGGTTGACAATGGCGAGTATGAAGCCGCTTTCCGTGAATATCCCGGCCACGGCCGAGAAGATGGTGAGCGCACCGACGACACCATAGTCCGCCGGCGAAAGGATACGCGACAGAAATATGCCGAAGAAGAGATTGAGCAACTGCAAACCGCCGCTGCCAATCCCGCCCCACAGGAGTCCCCGGGCCGTCTTCTGTTTAAGCTGTTCCTGAGCCATTGAGATTTCAAAGATAGTGAAATTAATGCACAATGCATAATTAATGCATTGTGCATTGTGCATAATGCATAATTAAATAGCTGGGCTGCACGGATTTAAATACTCAATCTTTAATTGACATGCCTCATGATGGCGTCGAGCAATGAATCCCCCTTCTGCAGACCCATCTTGGTCCGCAGACGATAGCGGCCCGTGTTCACGGATGCGACATCTATGTTCAGAATCTCCGCTATCTGCTTCGTGGTCATTCCCAAAGCTATGAATCCGGCAAACTCAATCTGTTTTTTCGTCAATGAAGGATAGGCGGCCATCATTCGTGATTCAAAACGTGGATGAATCTGTTGAAACGAGTCAAGAATCACGTTCCACTCCTTGCTTTTGGCCGTGTGAATGGAGATCTTATTTCTGAGCCACTGCAATGTTTTTCCGGCGGCGGAGGGCTCATTGCCCAGACGTTCCACCTCCGTGACCACATCCTCAAGTATCGCTCCGGTGTTTTCCTGATGCACTTTCAGTGCCGCCAGTGATTCCCGGGCTTTCACAAGCCGCTTCTCCACCTCTATTTTCTCTCTCAGCAACCGAGTCCTCACGGTGAGAGCCCCGCTAACTATCAAGAGGATAAGTATGACTCCTGTGAGCGAAAGAATCCAGGTCATCATCCGGTGGCGACTCTCGGCCTCAGCCTCTGCATGTCTCAGCAATTCGATCTTATATCTCGTCTCCTCCGACATTATTTCCTGATCGGCCCTCTGCTCCTCGATGGAATCTCTCACCCCCGACAGTCTTTGATACAGAGCAGGGATTTCATTGAGATTTCCCATTCTGCCCTCGAGCCTGATCATTGCATCAAGGAGATTCTTCCTGTCGTTGAGATCGGATAGTCTGTCGTAATATCTGAAAGCATCCCTAATATAAATAGCAGCCGAATCAGGCTGATTTCTGTCCATAAACATTTTGCCGATCTCCACACTCTCCGTAGCCTTCATGTCAAGAAGAAATGGGAAATGAGATGAAATGGCATACGATTGAAGCAGACATGAGGTATCGGCCGTGAGATAATATTTGTTCATCATTGCCAGATGTTTCAAGGCAAGACTGCTTCTTATAAGGGAGTCGGCCGCCACAATCCTTATCAGCGAGTCAGCCTCATCGCGCCGACCGCTGTTGTAGAGTGTGAGGGACAGATTCATTTTTATTCGGGGGATCACATATTCAAGGCCTGCCGCCTCATAGAGCGCCATGGCCCTGCGGTAACTCTCCACTGCGATACGGGTGTAGCCTATCGACTCGAATATATTACCCGTTTCGACCTCACATAACGCAGTCATGGCTGAATCGCCGCAGAATTCAAATGTGCTCTTGACCTCACGTATAGTCCGGTATATGTCGTAAAGTGTCTGATGAGCCTTCCCGGATAAATCCATTTTGATTCTCGCATGGTCATAGGGATAGAGTGTTGAATCCGTCAGAGCGAGAGCCTGTCTTAAAATTTTCACGGCAGAATCCTCATCATGGCGATAACGATACATGTAATCCCCTTCCCGATAGAGCATGCGTCCTTCCAGGTCGGAGCGCCGAGGGGAGAGTGCATAAGCCTCCCGCAGAGCGGTCATCTGGCTGTCTACGCCCGGCCGCATCTCCAGCCGGTAATGGTCCAATATCTGAGCGATGGAATCAAACTTACGGTCAATCCCAGACCACTTGAAAGTCTCATGTCCATGTTCCTGATTGCATCCCGTCAGGATACATGCAAGTGATAATAATATGATTCCGAGATATTTCATTTTGCAAATATACTACATGTCTATTCATCTTTACAAGCTTTTGATTCCCCTGTCTATATCGTGTCTATAAGCGAAAGTACCTCAGGAACACATTTTAAGAATAACTTTGCAGCCGACGTAAACCCTATTCTAAACTCTATTCTTAAAATGAAAAGATTACTGCTAATCCTCTTCATGTGGCTACCTATAATTCTGGCCGCACATGACCATCAACCTTTCCCGAAAGCCCCGATACCTGTATCGACCCGCGTGGTCAAAGCTTCCGCTCCGGCTTCTCTTGACAATCACGACAATAAAATCAAAGCACCCTTGGCGGAAGAGACCCCGGCTATCAAAAAGGATATCTTCTATCCGGCAACAAACTACGATGTAACGATTCATCTCGTCTACGATTCTTTGAAATACGCTCCTCCTTTGATCCAATGGCTCACACCTAATTCGCTCTCCCCCAGACAAACCATATGGAGCGCGCACGGTATTGAGACTCTTACTGTCAGAGTGGAGGAAGGAACCCATGATTTTATTGCCCAATTCATGCCATGGTATCAGGGGGATGACCTGCCTGCCTACGCTTTCATTGACAATTATCTCCCCTATTCCTACATAATTGTCGAGAATGTTGAGGTGAAGGAGGGTGCTGAATTTACCATCGATCTCTCTCAGGCCACCAATTTCATCCGCTTCTCCGCACTTAACAACGAGGGAGAGCCTTTCAAGGTTCCGTTGCTTAAGATTGATGAGGAGGCGCAGACATTTGAGTTCGATTACACGGACGCCAATGTGTGGGATGTCTGCTATGTCACCGGTTTCTATAACAATAAGGCAGGGGCCTACCTCATGCAGACTAACGGATCCTATAATCACATCCGGGAGGACGGACGCAGCTATGCCGATCAGGCGGACTTCTATATCAATACTCTCAGCGACAATTATACACTGTATCAGAATCTAATGGCCTATGACTCGGATGTCAACACCGGGTGGTCCATTAACCTCGCCACACAAGCCGACAAGTCAAAAACCGTCACCAATACCGGGAAGGAATATACTGCTGTAGAACAGGAATTCCTGGCCTCTCCCGCCCACAATCCCGATCTATGCCAGAGTCCCTACGGATGCAGGATGTATCAGTATTTTAATTCTGAGTTTGCGACGGGATACAATTTTAAATTCTTCGGTGAGAATACGCCTATGTTTTATCTTGGTCAGGCCTCCGATTTCGACTGTGATTTCATGACCAACACCATGCTCACTCCTCAGAGTTTTGATCTCTCGGTTTTCGATGAGCCGACTGGTGAATGGATAGCCTATGGTATAGAGGGATGTCCTCTCACGATTGAAGGAGGAAAAACCCGCTATGTCAATCCCTATAACAATTATTTCTCTTCATCCGCGCCTCATTCGGGCTGGATAATGGGTCAGGGTGTCCCCACGACTTTTGCTCCGTTTGAAGCCTTCGCGTATTCCTATGAGGGAAGGAAAGTAGTGATGCCCGATCCGCAATTCATAGGCCAGTTTGGAGAAAACTGCAATATCGATCTTCTCAACGCAGGCGTGGAGATTTATCATGACGATGAGTTGGTCTGCAATTCCATATTTGATTTATATGAGTGGGCTTACGCTTTCTCGGAAGACCCTCACACGGACGGAACGGTGAAAATGATGTTCTTCAATGATAACATTCTGCTCGGAAGTGATATGAGAGGTAGCACCACCACAGAAATCACTTATCAAGAAGGCAATGAGGATCTATGTCCTCCCGTGCTGCAGATGGTGAGATTCACCCAGACCATGATGGAAAAATATGGCCCGATTCTTGATACATTCCTTGGCCAACTAAAATTTTCAGCCGGTGACATTAATTCCAATGGATGGAAAACTGAATATAAGGAGGCTGATATCAAGGTGGAATATGCAGTCAACGGTTACTCCGATTTCAAAGAACTTGAATGGAAACTCGAATCGCCTCTTCAGGAAAATCAACTCCCTGTCTATCTCATTCCTCTCAACAGGCTTGATCCGGAAAAAAAGAGTCCCAACGGATGGTTTGACTTCCGCTTTACTGTAACTGATGATGCCGGCAACTCTATGACGCAGACTTTCTCTCCCGCTGTTTACATCAAGAAACTGCAGGGTGAATCGAAAATAAGTGATATTATGGAAGACGGTTCAGAAATTATATATTACGACGTGCTCGGCCGTCAGATAGCAAGTCCCTATGACGGTCAGATCGTAATAAAGTGCAAGGACGGTAAGTACACCAAGCAGATCTTCCGGCAATAAACCACCTTTTCTCTTCGCTCAAACCTGACAAGAATATAAATACAACTCAAAAAAACCGGGCGGCCGCTGGAGTGCGGTCGCCTGGATATTTAAAATAGATAGATCGGATCAGAGTTTGGTTAGCTTGCCGTTATAGGTACATGTCACCTTGTGGGCGGGATCGGCGTTGTCATAGAGTGTCACCTTGACATTGACGGTCTTAAGGTCAGAATCATCGAGCACTTCGACTTCACCGGCCACGAGCGGACTCTGTACATATTCCTCTCCGACCCAGCAACCATAGTTGGCAATATTAAACTCACCTACCACCTGGAAAGCAGGAACGGCTCCGAGCTCGACCGTAAGATAGTTGTTGCCTTCACGCTTCACGATAGGATACGTACCCTTAGGAAGCTTGACATCAGGATATTTGGTGCGGTCAACCACGAGAGCTACATCAAGACTGGAGGCATAGTTGGCATCACCGTAAAACATCAGCCAGATATAATCAAGATTGGGATTGTCGGCAAACATGGTGCCATTTCCATAGATGGTATAGTAGGCTTCGGAGGGGAGTGCGGTGAAGTCAACGTCGCCCGTCAGAGAGCTGGCAGGAAGAGGAAGCTCCTCGGCAGGATCCTTCTCATTGCTCTGGTTGGAGATGAGGATGCGGCCATCATAAGAGAACTCTACGACCTTACCGTTCTCATCCTTCATCAGGCCGGTGATGGTGTAAAGGTTGTTTTCGAACTTGATGTCAAATGTACCGCTCGTGAGCAGAGTACACTGATAATCGTCGGGACCGAGAAGATCCATGATGAAACATCCGGCCACACCCTCGCCGAGAGGTGTGGTCTCATAGATGCCGGGATAATATTTGAAAGGCTCGGGTTTGTCGGCATCGCCGAGAGTATATGAGCCCTCGAAGAAATGAAGGTCACGATAGTCAGCCACAGGACCCGTGAACTGAAGATAGAGCTGACGCTGGGGGAAAGATTCATCCCACACTTCGGCGCTCGACAGGCGGAGCTGGAACACGGAGAATCCCTCCTCCGAGCCGTAATAGCTGCCCGTGGCGCTTGTCCAGTCAATGACATCGGAAGAGCCGGTATTGTCTGTCACTCCTGCGGGAAGGGTGAAACATGCGTAGTCCACATCGTCCACGCTATACTTTGCCACCACCTCGTTGTCTTTGACGAGATAGAGGGTTTCCTGGGCCATCGCCCCGGTGAATGAAGCTGCGAGAAGCGCAGCTGCTGCTAATTTCTTTATCATGATGAAATGTTGTGCTTAGGGATTAGAGTAAAAGGTCTATTTCTTGATGATTTTCACTGACTGTGAACCGACGGCGACGATACATACCCCCGGACGGGCGGCAGTGATGTCAACCACAGTGACCTCATCGGCAGCAACAGCGGTGGCTATAAGAGAGCCGTCAGTGCCATAGACATGTACGGGTGTACCCTGAGGCGCACCGGAGATGTTGACAAGTGACTCCGTGACTGTGGGCCACACCGCAATCTTGCCTCCGGCAGTGAGTGACTGCAGCGAAGTTTCGCCCTGTCCGATCATGATCCTGTCGACGGCGGTATAGGGATACTCGCCTGATTCCTGCGAGTCCTTGGTCTGCACGGTCATCTGCGAGGGGCCGAAAGTGATCCGGTCCAGAGACGACAGAGCATACTCCGTGTGACTTCCGTCCTTACCTATCACTACAATCCCCGGCGTGGTGGCAGCAAGTGAAGTTGTGACCGCCATCCCAGCGAGGAGGAGTGACAGAAGTGACTTTTTGAAATTGATTTTAAGCATTATTATTGTGATTGTTTTATATTGTAGATCCGGCTTATGGTATATAGTCCCGGGCACACGAGGCCCGACTGACCACAAAGGTAACATAAATCCATAGAAATACCAACTTCCTTATCTTTTTTCCACCATAATCACATTTTTCATCAAAAATTGTCCCTGCTTGGACTCTTTTTGTTTTTTTCATTACTGAACGTGGAAATCTCACTTTTTTTGATTATTTTTGTAGATATATACCCTATCGCACACATGGATCAGCAATATATAGTATCGGCGAGAAAATACAGGCCGTCGACATTCGAGAGCGTGGTGGGCCAGAAGGCCCTGACCTCGACCCTGCGGAATGCCATCGCCTCGGGTCGTCTGGCCCACAGCTACCTATTCTGCGGCTCGCGCGGAGTGGGCAAGACCTCGTGCGCCCGCATTTTC
>CAZOOY010000013.1:0-24436 GCA_964581555.1 uncultured Staphylococcus sp. | reverse complement strand
CCAAGGAGCGCAAGGAATCCCGCGGCCTCCACTACACCCTCGACTATCCCCCCGTCCCCCGCAAGGTGGACTGACACCGTCCCGGGAGTGGCGGCTTTCCGGTCGTCACAACCCTGCGCGGATATTTTACGGCCAAAGCACAGTAGATAAGTTTAGGGCTGACTCCTGCAAATGGAATCAGCCCTAAATTCTTTTTGACCTATATGCCTTATTTTATCGTTCTTTCTTTGCCATTGTATGTAACGGTGGCAGAGTTGACTTTGTAGCTGTCGCCCTCTTTGACGAACTCAAGACGGGTCGAAGCCTTGTGGCCCATATCGGAGTAGTTTACCACCACTGCGTTATTACCGTCGGGTGTGATGGAGATGATCGAACTGGAGTCTTCGGGACCATCCTGCTCCATGGTGCGGAGTGCCCACCAGGCTATGCTGCCGTCTTCGAAATCATTCTCCTTTTTAAGTGCTTCGATAAACGACGGGGTGCATTCAGCCACTACGATTCCCTCGAAGTCGTCTGATTGCTCTCCTTGAGGCATAGCCATGGCGAAAACCATTCGGGCTGTATGCTCGAACTGTCCGAAGTTGTCGTCATTTTCGGTTGTTACCTCCACCGTTTCGGTAGCTGCTACGCTGTCATTCTGGTTCGCATCAGAGGCGTTCGCCTGTTGGGAGTTACCACATGCCACCAGACCGGTGAATGATACACCGATTAGAATTTGATAAAACCTGGTCATTGTTACTTGAACTTATTTTTGAAACTATTTTTTTTAAATATGGTCCTTTGGACAGACTCCGGTTCTCTTGTCTAATGAGGGGAGTCAGACGGATATCAGAATTTGAAGCCGAGGCCGATGAGACCGTGGATTCCCTGGACGGGGACATCGCCGAGAGCCCACCACTCACGATTCATGAGATTCTCGCCGCGCAGGAAGAACGTCAGGCGGTCAGAGAATTCATAGGCCGCTCCGGCGGAGAGATTGGACAGATTGCCAAGGCCATGACGGATTGGCTCGTAGTAGGGGAGACCCATGATCGTTGTGCCATGGGTGTCGAATCCATACTCGCAACGGCCGCTGCGGAGCTCATAATTCAACTCTACGCGCAGCTTCTCCAAGGGCTTGAATTTAAGATCGGCTTTCACGACGTGGCGGGCACGGTCTCTCCACTCGAAATATCCCTTGCGATAGTCCGACGGAGCCGTCTCCCATGAAGCCTTGAGCGAGAAGTTCTTTCCATTGTCATATCCGGCGGCAACTCCGGCGTGCCAGCCCTTCAGATCAACGGAGTACATCAATGCTCCACCGGGGAGGCAATCGCCCACGGCTCCCATCAGCCAGCGGTCCGCCTTGGCATATCCGCCGAAGAGCTCGATGAATGAGCCGAGGAACGGCCCGAGAGTGATCTTGCCGTCAAAAGCGTAGGGGATGCGGCTCACCTCGGTATAGGCCATCGAGCTGTTGAGATAGGGGGTGAGGTCATAGAGTCCGGACAGGGTGTTGAGCTGCGAGCCTCCGTGGGCTTTAATCTCAATGCCGAAGATCTGAGTGGGTGTCCATGCCAATTTCACGTCGGGTGAAACACGCAGGGCATTCCCTGACTTCACGGCGATGTCGAGGTCAGCGCCAACCCGCAGTGTCACCTTGTCGGTGCTTGTGCTCCAGTAGGGTGTTACAGTGATAAGTCCCGTAGTCTTACCGGGAGCGTCGGAGAAATCAGAGTTGTAATGGAGGGGTGCGGGATAAGTCCTGTAGTCCGAGGTGCGCAGGACGCTGAAATCTGCATCAACTCCTGCATGAGAAGTCTCGCCGATGGCGAGAGCGCCTTTAAGCACGGCTCCAAAGAGATTCTCACTCACGTTGTTGAAGTTGTTGATTCCGGGTAGTCCCCCGTTTATCAGGCTCACGCCATCGGCCTTACCGAACGCAAACCGACGGTATTTCAGCCCCACATGATAGCCGAGGCCTGAGAAGGATGAGCTGAAATCAACGGCGGCATTAATGCGTGAGGCAGGATTGGTGAATGAGAAGGTCGGGTCCTGCAGGAGCGTATGGGTAGCGTAGGTGTAGTCCACTCCGGCATTGATCACCGAGCGCTCTCCCACGGCCCGGTGCAGGTCGATCCCGGCCGTGGCCGTGTGGTTCTTGAATCTGAGCCTGTCGCCCTTATAATCGCGGCCGCGGTTGTAGATGCTGCCGTCATATTGTCCCCATATGCTGAGACGCGTGCGGTCGTCGTCAAGGATACGGTAGCCGGCCGAGAGATCTCCGTTGAAGAGCGGGCCTCCCGCTCCGAGGTCCACATATCCGCGATAGGGTGAGGCGTAGAGCTTGTCACCCCACGCCACGGGGTCGAGTATGGAGATGGTGTTGGGGACTTCGGTGGTCACGGTCCTGTCGCTGAACGAGAGTGACGATGCCTGCAAGGGAGGGAGCGTGAGGGCCGGATGGACCATTATGCGCGATGCGTCACGCTTGGCCGGCACGATCTCCTGCTCCACCGTGATTTCCTTGTGGAGATCCTGAGCTGTCGAGACACCCGGCATTGCGAGTGCGAGAGCACAAAGGGGGAAGATATATCTGAGTGTCATCGTGATTATTTGGTGTTAAGGCGTGAGTCGATCATCTGGAAGATATCGGCCTCATTGCCGGGATAGTTGGAACGGAGTGACTTGAGATATTCGTTGGCTTCGAAGGTCTTGTCCTGTTTGCGCAGGATGTCGCTGTAAAGTATGAAGCCGCGCGCCAGCCAGTAGCGGTGGGGAGTGTCTGACGAGATGAGTGCGTCAGCCACCAGAGCCGCACGATCGGTCTTGCCGTGATCGAGGAGCGACTGGCCCATATAGTAGGCACTCTTGGCGCCGTTGATCTCCGAGGTATTTGCGGCGAGGTCTTCCCAGTCGGCATAAGCTTGGTCAAGATTGCCGAGTCGCTCGTTGGCCATGGCGCGGAGGAAACGCACTTCGTTCATGTCGGCCGGAGAGTTGGCGGCAGTTGATTTGAGCAGTTTGTCGGCCACGTTGACCACGTCGGCATACTTGCCCATATCGGCTGCGGTGTGGAGCAGACCCAGACGGGCGTCGCGGAGCATATTGGCACCCGAGGCATGGCTTTCGAGTTCGAGGAACGTCGAGTAGGCTATCTCAGTCTTCCCGAGGGCAGCCTCGGCCTGACCCTTGACGAGGAGCGCATCTTCGGCCACCTCGGCGTCAGGATACTCGAGGAGCACCTGTGAAGCATACCCCTGGGCCTCGGCGGGACGGTCGGAATTCCAGGCATCCTCGGCGAGCAGATAGAGGGCGCGTGCGCGGGAAGCGCCGCGGGGATAGTTGGCCACATAGCTTGACAGCCCCTTGGTTGCGCCCGAGTTGATGTAGGCATTCTCGGCGGCGGTGAAGGCTGCACGCTCGATATCGTCGGCCTCGAAACGCGGCGCGTTGGGCACGGAATTGATGAAGGCCACAAACTCGTCCAGTTTGCCGTCAGCCGCGTAGATCTGTTTGAGATCCTCGGCGGCTACGCGGGCCTCCTCGCTGGAGGGGAATGTGTAGATCACCTTGCGGTAGGTCTCCACGCCCTTGGCCTTGTCGCCGCGGTTGATATGGGTGATGGCGAGCTGCAGATATCCGTTGCGGCCGGGAGCTGTGCCGGGATAGAGGCGGACAAGCTCTTCATAGGTACGTATGGCGCCCTGAGTATTCCCCGTTGCCGCCTGGCTCTCGGCTTTCTCGAGCAATGCGCCCGGCACGAGACCCGACGAGGGGAAATTCTCTATCATCTTGTCAAGCAGTTCGATCTTGCGGGCGTGATCGCGTAGCAGACCTTTCATGATGGCGAGTTGATAGAGAGCATAGTCGGCCGACGACGGGTTCAGGTCATAAGCTTTCTGATAGTCAGTGGCGGCAGCCGCATAGTCGTTGAGGTAATAGTTGCAGTCGCCCATGCGGGTGTAGATGTCGGGGAGGAGGCGGGAGGCCTCGGGCATCTTCTGAGAGAGGCTGACTGCCTCAGTGAAATCCTTGAGCGCATTCCTGTACTCCTCCTGCTGGAAACGGGTGTAGCCGAGAGCATAGCGCATCAGCGCGATTCCCTGTGAGTCGGAGCGGGGGACGGAGTTGTAGTAGGCGAGATAGCTCTTGGCTGCATCCTCATAGTTGCCGCGTGTGTAATAGCAGTCACCGAGCCAGAAGTCACACTGACGGCGGATGGAAGCATCGCCCCCCTTGATGGAGCGGGCCTCCGAGAGATGGGTGATTGCATCGGCCACGCGTCCCGACGTGTACTCTCTCGTTCCGAGCACGAAGAGCACCCTCTGCTTGGCTGCCAGAAGCTCGGCTGATGGATTTTTCACCTTATTTATCGCAGCGAGAGCAGCCGTGTAATCATTGTCGGTCATGTAGCCGGTGATGATGAAGCGGCGGACATCCGAGGCATAGCGCGAGTCGGGGTATTCTTCGAGGAATTCCTCAAGCATCCCGACGGAGTTGCCGAACGGAGCACGGCCACCGTCCATGCGGGCCACCGCATAGTTGTAGAAAGCCGTCTCTCTGACTTCTCGGTCATAGTTGACCTTATAGGCGTTCTCGAATGCCATCATGGCCGATGTGTTGTCGCCTCGCTTGAGGTAGGCCTGCCCCAGGAATAGCCATGCGCTCTGCTCCATGGCGGAGTGGGAACCTATGGCCTGCTGGAAGAGCTTGACGGCGGCATCCGTATCCCCCTTGTCATACTCATCCACACCTAATATATAGAATGCCGAGGGCGACGGCTGCTTGGCGGCGGCACAGTATTTCCAGAGATAGGGCATCGCTTCTGAACCTCGCCCGAGATTGTAGAGCGACTCGCCTGCCAGGCGGTTGCACTCGGTGTTGAACTCAGGGACTGTCCCGGAGGCGAGGAGCGAGCGGGAGAGCGAGAGTGCCTGCTCGTAATTGCCGCGGGCGAAAGCTATCTGTGCCTGATAGTAAGGCGCGGCATTGCCGGGCGCTTCTGCCGTATTGACATTCTTGAAGTAGCTCTCGGCGGTGTTGAAATCCTTTTTGGAATAGGCGATATATCCGAGGTAGAAACGCGCCGCGTTGCTCCACTCTGGCACTCGCTGAAGAGTGCGGAAGAGGCTGGCGGCCGTGTCGGGCTCCCCGAGCAGCAGATAGCTGTAGGCCTGACGGTAGCTCATCTCAGCCTGGCGTGCACTCGTGAGGGCGAGAGGGTCAACCTGATCGTACTCCTTGAGTGCCTGTGCATATTCGCCGCGATTGAAATAGAAGTCACCGACCGACATCTTTACGTCAGCACGTCTCGGTGACACGGGATACTCTTTGAGAAAACGGGTGAGGATTCCGAGCGCCTCGTCGTCGCCGAGTCCGAGCGTGGCTTTACCGAGATAGAAAAGTGCCTCTTCACGCTCTTGCGGGGTTGATGCGAGCGAATGGATACGTGCGAGCTGGTCTATGCAGCCGCTGTAGTTGCGATCCTCGAACATGAAGATACCTCTCTGCAGGTAGCCGGCGGCATCCGGACTCCCTGCCTGGGCCCCGGCCACC
This sequence comes from uncultured Staphylococcus sp., assembly GCA_964581555.1. Taxonomy (GTDB): domain Bacteria; phylum Bacteroidota; class Bacteroidia; order Bacteroidales; family Muribaculaceae; genus Duncaniella. The sequence goes on along the minus strand of CAZOOY010000013.1, from coordinate 18,898 downwards.
CCTCCCCCGGCGAGCAGCATCCCGAGGGCAGTGAGTAAGAATGGTCGTTTCATTTATGTCTCTGTGAATATATAATGCAAAAGTAGCAAAAAAATCGGTAGCATTTTCCGGTGACGCCAAAATTCATTACATTTGTCGGTATGAATGTTTTGATGTGCTGTTCTGACCTGTCGTTCCGCGGCGGGATGGTGAGTGTGGTGAAAGGCTACCTTGACTATCCCGACAAGGGTGACGTGAATATCATCTTCGTTCCCACCCATCGCGAGGGCTCACGGATGGCGCTTATCGCGACATTCGCCCGGGCCTATGCCCGTATAGTCGCTTTAGCGGTGCGGGGTAAGATTGATGTGGCCCATCTCCACGTGGCGGAGAGGGGGAGCTTCATCCGCAAGGGGATTCTGCTCCGCACGCTCCGCCGGCTCGGGGTAAAGACAATCCTCCATCATCATGGCGCGGAATTTGAGGAGTATTACGCAGGTGCTTCGCCTCGTCACAAACGTTTCATACGCGAGACTCTCGCTCTGGCCGATGTCAACATCGTCCTAAGCCGTCGCCTCGTCCCGATGATCACCGGTAAAGCTCCCGGGGCGAGGGTAGAGGTGCTCTACAATGCCGTGTCCGTCCCGGAGATGAACCCCTATTCCCCGTCGGCACGAAATGTTCTCCTGCTTGGCCGTCTCGGCCGGCGGAAGGGGGCCTATGACCTTCTTGAGGCCATAAAGCGGATTGACTCCCGGCTTCCGGAAGATGTGAGGTTCCTCCTTTGCGGCGACGGGGAGGTGGAGCAGGTCAGGACGCGTGCGGGGGAGCTTGGAATCAGCCACCGGATAGGACATGTCGGGTGGGTGGATGGAGAACATAAGAATCGATTCCTGCGCGAAACAATGGTAAACGTCCTGCCATCCTATAATGAGGGCCTCCCCATGACCATTCTTGAGACCATGTCGCTGGGTATTCCTAACATTTCCACCCGCATCGCCTCGATACCGGAGGTGATCACAGATGGCGAGACGGGAATTCTCATCGAGCCGGGTGATGTCGATGCCATTGCGGAAGCAGTTGTCTCTCTTGCGTCCGACGAGCCGCGACGCATGTCCCTCTCCACAGCCTCTCACCGTCTCATCCGTGACCGCTTCTCTATCGGTCATGCGTTCTCGACCCTCAGGGGGATATACCGGGGATTGATAGGTTGACAGGATGAGCGTGGCCCCATAACCCGTTATTTCGACGGTCTCATTTTGCTTATCCGGGAAATTTGCAGTAATTTTGTGGCTATGAAAGAGTTTTTGGACTGGTGCAGGCGTTATCTGTCGTTCACGCTGCTGGCTGCGGTTGTGGTCGGTGCGCTCGTATTGTTTTTCAACGAGAACTCTCTGCTCACTTCCATCGAGCAGGAACGACGCATCGACGAACTGGAGGCCCGAATTGCCGACGCCACCGATACGCTTGTGTATTACCGTGATCTCAACCGCTCGCTCAACACCGACAAGGAGACGATGGAACGCATCGTGCGCGAGCAGCATCACATGCAGCATCCCGATGAGGATGTCTATATCTTTGAATAAAGACTTAATATGAAAAAATCCGTTATAGGCTTCTGGCTCACCAATATCGGTCTGCTCGCCATCATGGTAGCCGCTGCTCTCCCCCTGCTGCGCCTCTGGACCACAGGTTTCGGCTATCTCTATGCCGCCGGAGCCGCCCTGCTTCTCGCGGGACGCTTTCTCACACTCCCGGGCAAGGAGGAATCCCTGCGCATCCGTCGTCTGGGCCGCATGGAGATCTGGACCGCTCTTGTCTTCGTGGCCGGAGCAGTGTTCATCTTCCTTCCGCAAGGGCGCGGCAATGATTGGCTTGCCTTCACTCTCGCCGGCGGCGTGCTGACGCTCTACACTTCGCTCATGATCCCGCGCGAGCGCCGTAAGGCGATGCAGAAAAAATGAGACCGGAATAGTTAAAAAAACATAGACTTTTCGGGATATTCGCGTGTTAATTACTACTTTTGCACGTTAATTGACTAAAAGTGTCCTTTTATCTGACAATAGACCAAGGCAATTCGGAGGCTAAGATCGCACTCTGGGATGATGAGGAGCTTGTGGATTTCCGCATGGAGCCTCGCCTGACTCCTGCCAAAGTTGCAGCTTTCACCGGCGACCGCCGGCTGGAAGGTGCGATTTATTGTTCCGTGACGAGAGAAGACATGGAGATCATGCGCCATCTGCGTCACAACTCGCGCCGTGCCATGAGGCTCAACCCCGACACTCCTATCCCTCTGCGCATAGCCTACCGCACTCCCTCCACCCTTGGGGCTGACCGCGTTGCGGCTGCAGTCGGAGCCTGGAGCGACTTCAAGGGGCAGCCGATCCTCGTGGTAGATGCCGGAACGGCCGTCACCTACGATTATGTGGATCCCGAGGGAGTCTACTGCGGCGGCAATATAGCCCCGGGTATCTCTATGGGGCTCAGGGCTCTTCATGAGTTCACCTCCCGTCTGCCTCTCGTCCCCTTCCCCGAGGATATGCCCGCACTCTGCTCGGAGATGATGGGACGTGACACCCGCTCGGCCATTGCCCTCGGTGTGGTCCACTCGGTGCTCGCGCAGATCGACTATTACCGCAAGCGTCTCCCTGAGGGAACTGTCACCGTGCTCGGCGGCGGATGCGGCCATCATCTTGCATCCGTCTGTGACTTCAAGGTGCACGTGGACGAGCATCTCGTCAGCAAAGGATTAAACCGAATTCTGTTATACAATAATAAATGAATACCGCCCGACAACTTTTCTCATACTTCATCATAGCCATCCTCACGGCGGCTGCTGCCATTCCCGCTACCGGACAGACCACCAGCCCTTACTCCATGTACGGTTACGGTCTGCTCAGTGACAATGCCACATCGGCCCAGCGCCAGATGGGCGGCACGGGTTATGCCATGCGCTCCGGCCGTCAGATCAATGCGATGAACCCCGCATCCTATGCGGCTGCCGATTCCATGACGTTCCTTTTCGATATCGGTGCTGATCTCTCGCTCTACTGGCGAAGCGATGACACGGGCCGTGACCGTGACTGGGGTGGCGGTCTGGACTATATCACCATGCAATTTCCGGTATCTTCCAACGTGGGTGTGAGTCTCGGCCTGCTCCCATATTCATCCGTTGGCTATGCTTTCGGTTCGGAAGTGAAGAACGGTTATACCACCCATCAGGGTCTCGGCGGTATAAATCAGCTTTACATCGGTGCCGGCTATGCACCCATCAAGAATCTCTCCGTGGGCTTCAATATGTCATATCTCTTCGGCACACTTGTCAACGATGTCTATGCCACGGCATCCGACGGCTCGTCGGCCGTATTCGAGCAGATGATGGAGATTAAGGACTTTCACTTCCGCTTCGGCGCTCAATACACCGCTCAGATCTCACGTCGCAACTCCGTGACGCTCGGTCTCTCCTATGAGCCCGGAAAGACCCTGCTCGGCAAGACCTATGTGCTCAAATACAAGCAGAACTCCACCGAGGCCCCTGACACGGTGGCTCCCGGTGTAGTCAATCTCAAGAACCGTTTCTCGCTCGTTTCTTCCTATGGCGTAGGTCTCGCATGGGACTGGAACCGTCAGGCGCATGTGGAGGTGGATTTCACCTATCAGCCCTGGAGTAAAGTGAAATACGCGAGCCTCGAGAATTTCACCGGGTCGAAGTTTGACGACCGCTGGCGCATCGGAGTGGGTGGCAGCTATATCCCCAATCCCCGTGGAGGATTTCTCAAGAGAGTGACCTATCGTGTGGGTGGTTTCTACAACCGTGACTACATCATGGTGCGCGACAATCATGTGCGTGACTATGGCGTCTCATTCGGTTTCGGCATTCCGACACCTTCGGCTAAAACAGTTGTCAATCTCGGCTTCGAGTACCATAAACGTTGTGCCACACCCCAGGCCCTGCTTAAAGAGCAGTATTTCAATATAACTCTCGGTGTCAACTTCAACGAGGTCTGGTTCTATCGTAACAAGCTCAGATAACGTCATGGGGTTTCGCTCTCTCGCCATGCGTCTGCTCCCGGTCTCGGCCCTGGCTCTCACTCTCGCCACGGCTGTGATGACGAGCTCGTGTAAGGAGGAGAATCCCATCGCCACGGCAGACGTCGACGCATCCGTCACCCCCACCATGATCACCCGCAATGTCGAGACTCTTATCTCCGACTCCGGCGTGGTGAGGTATCGCATCAACACCCCGATTTGGTATGTCTACGATGAGATCGACGATCCTTCCTGGAAATTTCCCGAAGGTCTGAGTCTCGACAAGTTCGACGATTTCTTCCGTCGCGAGGCTCACGTAAGGGCCGATTCTGCCACATATTTCAAAGTCAAGCAACTCTGGCGCCTGGACGGCAATGTGGATATCTCAAACATCATGAACGAGAAATTCCTCACCCAGCAGCTCTATTGGGATCAGCGCCAGCGCAAACTTTATTCCGATTCATTCATTCACATCGAGACAGCCGACAAGGTGCTTGAAGGTTACGGCTTCGACTCCAACGAACAGCTCACCCGCTACTCCATACGCCGCGTGGCCGGCATCTTCCCCGCCAACTCTTTCAGGAGCCGGCGTGACTCCATATAACTCACATCATGACCACCTGGATCCTCATCACCCTCATATCACTCATCCTCTCGGGCTTCTTCTCGGGAGTGGAGATCGCCTTCATCACGGCCGATCGTGTCCGCATCGGACTTGACACCAGCCGTGGAGGTCTGCTCAACAATATCATAGGCCGCTATTATGCCCATCAGGAGTTTTTCATCTCCACCATCCTCGTGGGCAATAACATCATGCTCGTCATCTATGGTATGGGAGCCGCCGCTCTCCTCGAACCATGGATCGCGGCTCATATCTCCACCAATCAGGGTGTCATCCTCCTGTGTCAGACCCTCATCTCCACGCTTGTCATTCTGTTCACGGGCGAGTTTATCCCCAAGTCCATCTTCCGCATCAATCCCAATACCTCCCTCAAGGTATTTGCCCTCCCGGTCTACTTCTTCTATATCATCCTTTATCCTATAGCCGCATTTGCCTCGTGGCTTTCACGTCTGCTCATGCGTCTGGCCGGAATCAAGGCGGGACAGGCTACTCTCGGGGTCCTCTCCATCAACGATCTCAACGACTATCTCGAGACCAAGATCGACGATCTTGACAATCCTCAGGAGACCGAGGTGGAAGATGAGGTCAAGATCTTCCACAATGCCCTCGATTTCTCCTCTACCCAGCTGCGCGACTGCATGGCTCCGCGCAATGAGCTCGTGGCCGTCGATCTCGACACCACTACCCGTGAGGAACTCTCGGCTCTCTTCACCTCTTCGGGACGAAGCAAGATCCTTGTCTATCGCGGCGATATCGACAACGTGGTGGGCTACGTTCACATCTCTGAGCTTTTCGATCCTGCCAGCGACTGGAAGCAACACATCAAGGATGTGCTCTACGCGCCCGAGACACTTCTGGCCAACACCATGATGAAACGTCTGCTCAGCCAGAAGAAATCCATGGCTGTTGTGGTAGATGAGTTTGGCGGTACAGCCGGACTCGTTACTCTTGAAGACCTCGTTGAGGAGATCTTCGGAGACATACAGGATGAGCATGACAAGGATGGGCTGGTGGCTAACGAGATTGCCCCCGGTGTCTATGAGTTCTCCGGACGAATCGAGGTTCGCACTCTTCGTGATGACTTCCGTCTTGACATCCCCGAGGATGACGAGTATCAGACTCTCGCCGGGTATCTCATGCACGAGACCGGCAATCTGCCTGCCAAGGGTGAGACCATAGAGATCGATTCGTTGCTCTTCACCATTCTCGAGCGCTCGGCCACACGCCTTGACCTCATTCGTGTCGAGCCTGCCCCCGAGAAGTCCGAGGACTGAGAGCGCTTTGCGATAATTCGTATTAATGTATTAAATGCCATGGGTTCTCCTGTGGCATTTCCTGTTTTTATTACATTTATTTTGTTTTCTTGTGAATAAACGCTAAATTTGTAGCGTCGGATTGCGATTAAAAGATAAATTGTAACTCCACTCTTGAGAATAATCATCATATTATGTGTAATATATGAATAAATCTTTACTAATTTTAGCAGCGGCTGCCACGATGGCAGTTTCCGCAATGGCAGCCCCCGCGACAGGCTGGTCCAAGAAGTCCATGAAAGCGGAGCCGATCCGTCATGGTGTCACGAAAAAGATACGTGACACTAAAGTCAAACCGGCGCAGCTCAAGGCTCCTCTTAAAGCAGATGGTCAGCTTCAGATGGACTGGGGCTACTGTGACGAACCCTACAATGCTTTTCAGCTTGACACCTACACCGTCAATCAGGCCATAAAGGTTTCGGCCGACGCCACAGAGCAGCTTGCAGGTGCAAGTGTCAATTCGGTGCTTGTCGGCACCCCCGCCAACCCCGAGATATTCGACGAGGACGCCTGGGAATATGGGAATGATATTGAATCCGTCACCGTCTGGCTTGCATATGATCTCAATGGCGAGCATTTCGCCGAGGCTACCGGCAAGTTTGAAAAGGTTGGTTTCACCTGGTCATCCGTCCCCCTTTCGACTCCTTATATTATTGAAAAGGGTAAGCCTTTCTACGTGGGTGTCACCTATGAGATGAATGTCTACGAGGTGGATGGCGAGAAGGTTTCTGACGACTGTGGTTTCGTCACCGACTATTCCGAGCCGGAGTATGCCAATACCAACCTGGTCTATACCGCCATCAGGGGTCTCGACGAAAACTATGAATTCGTTTATGCCGACACTCCCGCCTGGCGCAATCTTGCCGATTATTTCGGTAACGCATGTATCCGCATCGACGTGACCGGCGATAATCTTCCTACCGACTATGCTTATATCACCGACAGCTATCTTCCGTCGTTTGTTGCCCCCGGCGACAAGTTTGAGGTGCTCCTCGGAATCAAGAATATGGGTGCGACTACCCTTGAGACTGTAGATGTCTGTGTGGAGTACAGCGACGGCACCAAGCAGACCATCACCTCCGATGTGCTCGGTTATGAAGATTACGGCTGGGATCTCGTGCCCGCTCCGATAGGCTATAATGGATTCGGTATTCTTGATGCATTCTTTGATGCTCCCGCCAAGGAAGGCTACACCGACTATACCATCACTCTCCCCACTCTGAACGGTAAGGATGCAAACAATGCAGTCACCTCGATTGAGGGTTCACTCCTGTCGCTGTCGACCGGATTCCACAAGAACAATGTGGTCGAGGAAGGCACCGGCACATGGTGTGGCAATTGTCCTCTCGGTTATGCCGGAATGCAGTGGCTCGCCCGCAATTGCGAGGAAAATGCCATAGGTATCGCGCTCCATTGCGAGGATCCGATGGCAGTTCTTGACCGAGGTGGCGCCTTCGAGGAGTTCAGCCAATACATCATGGGCTATCCTTCGGCGTTCTTTAACCGCAACTGGATGGAAGATATCTACCCGAGCCCCGAGGATCTTGAGGAACAGATGTGGATGGTGGAGGATATTCCTGCCCTTGCTGAGATCAAGGCTACCATCACTCCCGTCTCGGACGATAAGAAAACCATCAAGCTTGACACCAGCGTGCAGTTCTCTGTCTCTGACGAATCAGGCAGCTTCGGTATTGCCTATACTGTCGTCGAGGATGGCGTAGGCCCCTATCTCCAGGTCAACTATATGGCCGGCAGCGATCCCGGATCGGCCTACGGTTTCGAGGATATGCCTGAGGAGGTTGAGCTTATCTTTGACGATGTGGCTCGCAACTGCTCTCATCCCAAGGCGTTCGCCAATTCTCTTCCCGCTGCTGTCACCCCCGGCTCCACCTACGACTTCTCCACCGAGATCGTGCTCAGTGATGTGTCCAATCTTGATAATTATCGCGTTGTCCCCATGGTGGTCAACACCAAGACCGGATTCGTTGAGAACGCCTGCGTAGTCAAGTCTCCCACCTACTCATATTCTGCCATCAAGAGCATCCAGGCCGATAAGATGAAGACCATGTCGGTGCGTGGCGGTAAGGGCGTCATCACCATCAGCGGAGCGACGGACAATGTCAGAATCTACACCCTCGACGGTCGGTTCGTAGGCAATGCCACCGGCTTCACCACCCATGTTGCCCCCGGCTTCTACATTGTCAACCGTGGCACTGAGGCCGTGAAGGTAATCGTGAAATAATCTTCTTTAATTATTTGTGGTTATAGTAGGACATCCGCATCTGCGGGTGTCTTACTTTTTTTAGAATGAAAATAGCGGTAAGCACTATTTCTTCCAGCGGCGGACGAGATTGCTTAGCCAGAGATAGAAGGTGGACGGACGGGAGATAATGTCCGTTGACATAACCTCGGCCATCGTCATGGGAGGCTCTGTACCGAACTGACCGGGATAGATAATGATGAGATTGGTACTGCTGAAATAACGTCGCAGATACTCGGGCACGGCATCCATGTCGCTGTCGAATGAGACGGACGCGCGACGGGCAGAGATTACAACGAGAAGATCATCGTCGGTCACCTCCTGTGACTTCACCACGAAGTCGTCATAGCTCGAGATGTGTTCGAACGAAATCCTCACCCCAATGCGGGCCATTGAGAGCACGGCGCGGATCATGGGCTCGGTGGAAGGCTCGCACCACACCACCATCGGACATCCGGCATGACGCCCGATATTGCCGAGGGCCTGCACCCAGCGGCGGAATCCGGTCTCAAACTGTGCCTTCTTGGGCACCGCCACGAAGATGCGCCTCATGGTGGGGAGAGGGTTGAAGCATCGGGTGATCACCACCATGCGGTTGGTGGACTGGAGTAGGCTCTCGATTTTTCCACCTAAGAATGAGTCTATGATGGCCGTGCGGCGGTGGAGACCGATGATCACCTCCGTGATGTCACGCTCCTCCATAGTGTTGATCACGCCGGTGATAAAATTGAGGTCATAACGCTCTATCGGTGTCAGCGCCACCTCGACGGAGGCCGCCGAGCGCTCGGCCACGTCAAGTGAATTGCGACCGATGGAACGCGAGGAGGCCGAGTTGTCGTTGCGCACATGCAGGGCATAGAAGTCGCCCGGCACGGATGAATCGGGGAATCGCATGGCCAGCGCAAGCTCCACGATTGACGGTGACGTGAGAGGGTTGGAGATGGCTATGAGTGTGCGCGGATGGGTCACGGAGTCATCCCTGGCGATATCCTCAGCCTCCTTCTCCAGCAGCTGCACCTTGAGGCGCGCGGCGGCGCGGGCGGTACCCATCGAGGAGACGGTGCAGGTGACGAGGATCATCACTACGGTGCCGTTGAGGATCTGGACGTCGAAGAGCCCCATCCCGTAGCCGATCATCACCACGGCGAGGGCCACGGCTGTATGGGCGTTGGAGAGCTGATACATTATGCTTCGGTCCACTCCGGTGAGATGAAACGTCTTCTGGGTGAGCCATGCCGCAAGCCATTTGGTGACCATTCCGGTCGCGCTCATCACGGTGGCTATATAGAGCGTCCCCCAGCCTTGGGTGACCACGCTGAGATCTATCAGCATACCCACTCCGATGAGGAAGTAGGGGATGAAGAGCGCGTTGCCCACAAACTCCAGGCGTCCCATGAGGGTGGAGCGTCCGGGGATGAAACGGTTGAGCACCAGACCGGCATAGAACGCTCCGAACACCCCTTCGATCCCTATCCACTGCGCTGTGGCGGCAGCGAGGAACACCATGAACAGGATGTAGACAAACTGCTGTATCCCGTCGTGATACTTCTTGAAGAAGTAGCGGGTGAGCCGGGGATAGATATAGAAGATAGCCGCGCAATAGATGGCAAGACAGATGAGGGTCCTGAACAGTGAAGTCACCGATCCCTCGCGCACCACTCCGAGCACTCCCGCCAGCACGATGAGTGAGCCGAGCACTGTGACGATCGTGCCCGCGATGGCTATGATCACGGCAGGCGACTTGGTGACTCCGAAACGGGCCACGATAGGGTAGGCGAGCAGCGTGTGGGCCGCAAACATCGAGGCGAGCAGCGTAGCCTCGGGAAGAGCCATCCCGAGAACGAGGATGGCCACTGCGGCTCCTAAGATGAGGGGGACCAGGAAAGTGTAGAGACCGAACACCAACCCTTTGCGCAGATTCTTGCGCAGGTGGTACATGTCGATCTCGATACCTGCGAGAAACATGAGGTAGAGGATTCCCACGCCGCCGAACACTTCGAAACTCATGTCGCGCCCGAGGATATTGAATCCGTCAGGCCCGACGGCCACGCCGGCCAGGATGAGGCCGATGACGTGGGGGATCTTGAGGCGGTTGAGAAGCAGGGGAGCCACAAGTATTATACCCATCACCGTCAGAAAGATGGGGACCGGCTGCGAGATGAGTGGTTGTGTGGCTGAGAGGAGTGTCATCGGGGTGAACGGTGCAGATAGGCGTGGACGGCTCCGACGAGGAGGGCGCCGCCGACGATATTCCCCAGGGTTGCCGGGATGAAGTTGGCGGTCACCGACTGCATCACTCCGATTTCAGCGCCCTCCATCATTCCCAGCGGGAGGTAGAACATATTGGCTATACAGTGTTCGTAGCCCAAGGCCACGAATGCCATGACGGGGAGCCAGCATCCGAAGGCTTTCTCGAGCAGGGTCTTCCCTGAGAGAGCGAGCCAGACGGCCAGGCAGACACACCAGTTGGCTCCTATACCTTTGAGGAACACCGTCATCCACGGCATGGACACCTTAGTCTCCGCGATGCGGATTATGGCTGAGTGCCACGGGTCGGCGGCCGTCAGTCCGCAGCAGTAGACCAGGCAGTAGGTGAATGCCAGCGCGCCGGCAAGGTTGCCGAAATAGACCAGGACCCAGTTGCGCAGGATGGCGCCCCATGAGTGGTCGCCGCGGACGAACGAGGGGATGAGCAGGGCATTGTTCCCCGTGAATAGTTCGGCTCCGAGCACCACGACTAAGATCAGACCGATCGGGAAAGCCACGCCCGAGATCAGGCGCTGAAACGAAGGATTCCCTCCGGTGATCTCCGGGAAACCGCAGCCGAGGATGAGAGCGAGAATGCCTCCGAGTGAGATATAGGCCCCGGCGAGAAACGACGCCACAAGCAGGCGCGACAGATGCTCGGACGAGAGGCGGGCTTTGTTGGCGCCGGCGTCGGCGGCGGCTTCAGTGATCAGGCGGGGAGGGAGTATTCTCATTGGCAAGGCTCTTCTTCGGGTTGCACTATGTAGGGTGATTCCAGGGGGTCAAAATCTCCTGCTGTGAGGAGCGAATAGATGCGCAGGCAGGCCCAGGCGTCGATGGAGGCATAGGCCTGTTGCGAGGGGGTCAGCTCGGGTGCCTCCCAGTTGGTGAGGCGTTGGCTCTTGGAGATGCGCCCTCCGAAGAGGATGCCGTAGATCTTCTGCAGGCTCAGGTCGGAGATGTGGAACTTCTTGACCAGTTCCTGAAGATCTATGAAATTTCCCGGCTCGAAGGCTCCCACACGGTTGAGCACATGGAAGTCATCCTTGAGCGAGAGACCCACCTTGACCACATCCTCACATTCCATCAGCTCTTTCAGCTCCTCGGGGAAGCCGATCTTGTTGAGGCGGAACAGAAATGAATGATCCTCGGTGGAAAACTGGATGAGGGAGACCTTGTTTGTCATCCCTTTTTTGAAGGTAGGCTTCGTTTCGGTGTCGAATCCCACGGTCTTCTTGGTGCGCAGCAATGCCACAGCCTCAGCCACTCGTGCGGGATCGTCAATGACGGTTATTGTCCCGCTGAAACCCACCGTAGGGAGCGTGGCAAGCTGCTCTTTTGTTATGGCTATCTTGAATGAGGCACTGTCCATCAGGCTGCGTGAATTTTTGTGCAAAATTACGCAATTCCCCACAAAATTCCCAATCAATTTACAATAAAGCTATCACGGGAAATTCGATAAAGTCGTGGGTCAAGTCGTCGGAGACAACGCTTCTATTGTTAGTCCCACCATGGGTCCCTCGCGGACACTTGGTGGGGCTGATGTTAATGTGGATGGAATGTCATCTGAGATGATGTAAAGCATGTGTTAACCACTGGCACGCATCCCGGGTACATTTGTAAAGAGAGTAGTAGCTGTAGGGACGTGCCTTTGGCACGTATCCTTGTAAATCAGGATGTTATGTGGACGTGCCGAAGGCACGTCCGTACAGGAGATCCATTTGATTTCCGTGTGGATGATTAGTTGATTGATTTGTGGGGAGGGAATGTCATTGGAGATGATGTAAAGCATGTGTTAATCATCGGCACGCATCCCTCGCCCATTAGTAAAAAGAGAGGCTGCTGTACGGACGTGCCTTTGGCACGTGTCCTTGTAAATCAGGATGTTATGTGAACGTGCCGAAGGCACGTCCGTACAGGAGGAGATCATTCTATTTTATTCCCTCCTTATTCTATCGTGGGGCAGATGACGAATTGGGTGGCGGGGAAGTGGCGGGCGAGGTAACGCGAGATGAAGCCACGGGTGTCGTCGGCAATGACGGCGTCGGAATCAAAATGGGTGTTGTAGACCACCGCCGCAAGTTCAATCCCCCGCGCCTTGATGGCTTCGATTGAGAGGATGGTGTGATTGATGCTCCCGAGCACGCCGTTGGTGACAAGAATGAGCGGAAGAGCCCGTGAGGCCACATAGTCGATGGTGAAAATGTCGTCCGTCACCGGCACCATCAGTCCTCCGGCACCCTCGATGAACACCACGTCATATTTCTCAGCGAGTTTCCGGGCCGACTCGTCGACGAGCGTCAGGTCGATCTCGCGGCCGTCAATCCGTGCGGCGAGCTGCGCCGAGGCGGGATAGGTGAAGATAATCGGTGCGGTGGTGTGGTCGATATCCTCGGGGAGAAGCCCGGTGCCCATTATCCGGCGGTGGACTTCGATGTCCTCGGAAGTCCCCGTGTTGCCCGTCTGAATGAACTTCTGCGTCACCACGCTCTTTCCCTGTTCCATGAGCCGGCGGGCCATCCAGCCCGTCACGTAGCTCTTGCCGGCATCCGTGTCGATCCCTGAGACGAAATATACATTGTTCATTTTCAGCGTGATTTAGTGATGGTTATATAGACGGGTTGATATGTTAGGCGGTAGCGGCCATCAGGCCCCGCGGGATAGTCGGTGAGCAGTCGGCGGGTGACCGCGGGGGTTGCCGTCGGGCCGAGGGAATTGACCCCGGTGAGGCGGACATGGGTAAGGACGTCGCGCGGAGAGTCAAAATCAAGGGTGATTATCTCTTCGGTCACCTCCGCATCCGGCACCATGCGGCCAATGGCTTCGGGCGAGGGATAGAGGGGAGGATTGCCAAGAATGGTGTGAATCTCCTGCATGGTGCGGGGCCCGAATGTGGAGATAGATGCCTGTCCGCCCGGCGTGAGTACCCTCTTTACCTCCTGCAGGAATGCCGGGAGGGAGTTGAACCATTGGACTGTTGAAGCCGAGAAAAGGGTGTCAACGCTATCGTCCGGGAGCTCCCTGATGGCCGTCTCAGCGTCGCAAGCCTTTGAGCGTATGCGTCCTGAGGCCGTTAGTTCCTCCACGCGGGGAGAGATGATGAGGTCCCAGGCCTCCACTTCCCCCATATCGGCAAGCCGCGAGGTGGCATACCCTGTGCCTGCCCCGATCTCGAGTATGCGTCCGCCCCGACGTACTCCCGAGAGCAGACGATCCGTGACCATATGCTGAACGGAGGCATTGGCATCATATGATGCAGTTGCGTCGCCAAACTTCCGGCCCACGAGCTTCTTGTCGGTCAATGTCCGCTTCAGCAGTCGGGCAAAGTCGGGGAGATGGGGGCCGGTCAGTTCCGTAACCATATAGGCCTCCTCGCACCACGCTTCTCTCTGCGCTGCGGGGGGAATGACGAGATCTCCGCTGGAAATGAAAGCCTTGTCCCACATGACCGGAGTGCAATCGCCGCGCGAGCCTATGGCCCGTAACTCCTCGCGAAGCTCCTCCACATCTCGCTCGGGTAGTCGCTCGGCGAACTGACGATAGGGAGCCGCCCCACCGCACATGCGGCGGTAGAATCGGGTGAGATTGCTGTCGGATAGCGAGTCGAGAGTCCCGCGGAAGATCTCGGACGGGATGCCGAGCCGGTCGTCCACCGGATGCTGGGTGCCATTGACGGCTATGCGCGCTGTGATGGGGAGTGCGGGATGGTCGAGAATGAAAGATGCCGCTGCCGGAACGCCGAATGACCATGCCATGACCACTATCTCGCTGTAATGCTCCAGATTCTTTACCCATGGAGCTGAGAGGTCACTGTAGTCCCACGCCACGGCCACGTCATAGCCCTCGGGCGCGAGTGTCTCAAATGGACGTGGGTCCATCCCCCATCCGGCGAAGATGAGTAGCAGGCGAGGCTCGAATGTCCGGTGAGTCAGCTTAAATTTCATTCTGTCTGAAAAAATCCTCTAATTTATCAAAAGCGTTGCCGGGGATTGAGGCTGAGAGGCTGAAGCGCAGGCGCTCCGTGCCCGGAGGAACGGTCGGAGTTCGGATCGGGAGTACTTTGAAGCCCGCTTCCAGCAGGTGGCGCGAGAGCTCCACGGCTTTCCGCGGATCGCCTGTCACAAGAGGCTGGATGTGGCTCGGGGTGACACTGACCCCGGGCTGCAGGGGAGCGAGAATGTCATGGAGCCGCCGGCTGAGCTCCCGCAACCTGGCGCGGCGGTCGTCCATTCCGATCATTCTCCGGATCACCCACTCGGTCCATGCCGCCGTGAGCGGGGGGAGGGCGGTGGAGAAGATGAGACTGCGGGCGGTATTGACAAGATATTTCTTTATTTCGGGTGAAACCGCTGCAAAGGCTCCCATCGAGGCACATGCCTTGCCGAATGTACCGACCACGACATCAATATCCTCATATCCCGTGGCACTGCGGCAGAGCCCGAGACCGCGCTCACCTTCCACTCCGAAGCCGTGGGCCTCGTCGACATAAATCATCACGCCGGGATATCTCTTTTTTAACTCCGTAAGGGCTTTGATATCGGCGCGGTCGCCGTCCATCGAGTAGACGCTCTCCACGATCACCATTATTCTCTTATGGTGCCCTGCTTCCTTGGAGAGCACTTTCTCCAGATGGTTCATGTCGTTGTGGCGGAAGCGGGTGAAGGGTGCGCGTGAGAGGACTATACCGTCGATTATGCTCGCATGGACGAGACGGTCTGCCACTATCATCGTGTCGGGGACACCGGACAGGGCCGAGACAAGACCCGTATTGGCATGGTAGCCGCTGTTGAAGAGGAGCGCCGGACGGCGGTAGAGCTCTTCAAGAAGCGCTTCAAGCGAAGCGTATTCCTCCTGTCGCCCCGCTAACAGCCGCGAGGCTGCCGAAGTGAGGGGGATGGCCCGCCGGGCTGGATCAGCCATGAACTCGGCCTGAAGCGAGGGATCGGCGGCCAGCCCCAGATAATCGTTGGAGGAAAGATCCACCACTCCCTCGCGGGCACCACCCG
Organism: uncultured Staphylococcus sp.; assembly: GCA_964581555.1. GTDB lineage: Bacteria > Bacteroidota > Bacteroidia > Bacteroidales > Muribaculaceae > Duncaniella. The sequence continues at coordinate 3,442 of CAZOOY010000013.1, read as the reverse complement.
CAGGGAGCGACCGCAGATTTCCGGTCTCGGCAAGACGCGCGGTTATGTCGGAGTAGACGCTCATCTGATACACTCTATCATCTCGCGGGTGAGGTAGCGCAGATCATCGTCGGAGATGATGTAAGGGGGCATGACATAGACATTTCTGCCGAATGGACGCACCCAGATACCGCGCTCGACACATTTTTTCTGAAATTCTCCCACATCCACAGGCTCTTCCATCTCGATCACTCCGATGGATCCGAGCACCCTGACATCCTTCACTCCCGCCATTCCACGGGCCGGAGCGAGATTGCGGATGAGCTCGCTCTCGATGTGGGCGATCCGTGCCTCCATGTCCTGACTCTCCAGCAACCGGAGCGACTCGAGGGCTATGGCGCATGCGAGAGGATTGGCCATGAATGTGGGGCCATGCATCATCACTCCTGCCTCGCCGCGCGAGATGGTGTCGGCTACGTCGCGGGTGGTGAGCACGGCGCTCATGGTGAGATAGCCGGCCGTGAGACCTTTACCTATCAGCATTATGTCAGGTTCCACTCCGGCGTGCTCCCAGGCAAACATCTTGCCGGTGCGCCAGAAGCCGGTGGCGATCTCGTCGAATATCAGATAGATGCCGTTCTCGTCGCAGAGGCGTCGGGCGGCGCGCAGATAGCCGGGATGATAGAAACGCATGCCTCCCGCACCCTGGACTATCGGCTCGAGGATTAGGGCCGCAAGCTCATCGCGGTGTTCACGGATTATGCGGGCGAGGGGTTCGATATCGGCCTCATCCCATTCTTCATCCGGACGGATGGCCGGCGCCGGGGCGAAATACCTGATGGGTAGAGCCGGGCCGAATGCTCCGTGCATCCCCGTGACAGGATCGCAGACACTCATGGCATTCCACGTGTCGCCGTGATACCCGCTGCGGATGGTGACGAAATTTGTCTTGCGGTGGTCACCGGAGCGGCTTACGGATGCCTGCACGGCCATCTTCATGGCCACTTCGGTGGCAACGGAGCCCGAGTCGGCATAGAAAATGTTGTTCATCGAAGGGGGAGCTACCTCGAGAAGTTTCTTGCCAAGTTCCACCGCAGGGTGATGGGTGAGCCCGCCGAACATCACATGACTCATACGCGAGAGCTGGCTGGTGGCCGCACGATTGAGGTCGGGGTGATTGTAGCCGTGGATGACACACCACCATGAGGACATGCCGTCGATGAGCTCGCGCCCGTCGGCAAGCCGCAGACGCACACCATCGGCCTCCTCGACCATGTAGGTCGGGAGCGGATTGATAGTAGATGTATAGGGATGCCACAGATGCTCGCGGTCGAAGTCATCATGCAGGCATGAGGTCACTTTTTCCATATTTTTCAGGATGAGCACGCAAAGTTACGAAAAATTACCGTAACCCCAATTCCATCCCTTTCAGTAGAAGCGGGGAGTGGGTCAATTGCAGATCCCGATACTTTGCAAGCCGCTTGGGGGGGAGACCTTAACGGACGAGAAAATGATGTAATATGTTAATGAGTGTTAAAGCGCGAGTGCGGTGTAAACTTTCTTCGGCGGGGGATGTTTATAGGGTATAGTTACTACTATTTGCACTGTGTTTTCATGGTATTAGATTTAAGGTTAAAAAACATCGGGCTGTCGAGATGACAGCCCGATGTTTTTTTGCCGTTTCAGAAGTGGTACGCGATATTATCGCACCTTTTGGGTGAAGAGGGGATATAACTTTGCAGAAAAAAGAGAAGAAAATTATGTCAGCTAAAGTTACTTTACCCTCATTCCGGATCAGCCCGGCAGCCCTCGGGCGCCGTCTTGCATCAGTAATTATTAAAGCCCGTGAGGGCAGGCTTTCTCCCGAGGAGTTTGCCGATACGGTCAATGCTGTTTATGACAGTTGTCTGGCCGGGGATTCCGCTCCGGTGGCAGGTCCTGATACCGATAATGAAATCCTGGCTTCCGAACAGGTTGAGATAGAGAAATCCGTGAGACGCTCGGAGGCTGCCCGCCGTTCCGCCGCGAAGCGACGCCTCATGCGTGAGCAGTCAGCGGTGATTGTGGCCGTGGATGAGCCGGTTTCTGAAGAGGAAACCGCCTGCGCCTCACCTGACGTTACAGCCCCGAAGAAGAAAAGAAGACGTAGAAACCGTCGCCGTCGCAAGAATCATGCTCAATGAGAGCAGTAATGAAAGTGACAAAAAAGATATGTGCCGGAACGAATCCCGGCACACGATCTATTCTTTATGTGTGGATAGTGATTATTCCACAGTCCATGTCTCACCGGCGAGCACCATGTCACGCAACGATGAGAAATTCTTGCGTGAGCGGACGTCGGCGATCTGCGCCTCGATCTCCTCGTTGTAGACGGGAGAATCCACGTCACGGATGATGCCGAGAGCGAGGGGGAGCGAGTGCCCGTCCATCATGGCGAGCTGCTGGTGGAGGAAATTGGAGGGAGTGTGGGCGTCATGGACGAGTACATCGTCAATGGTGTAGCCATCTTCTCCCACTTTCACAGCCTTGAGCAGGAAGCCGTCACGCACGAGACCATACTCCTTGTTCTTGCCGAAGAGCATCTTCTCTCCATGGACGAGATGAATGGTGCGGTCGGCACGTACTTCCTTGTCGGTGATGGGATTGTGGATGCCGTTGTTGAAGATCACGCAGTTCTGGAGTATCTCGCAGACGGAAGTCCCCTTGTGGCGGGCGGCCGCTGCAAGGATCTCCTCGGAAGTGCGGAGCTCCACGTCAATGGATCGGGCGAAGAAATTGCCGCGAGCACCGAAAACGAGCTCAGCCGGGATGAAAGGATCCTCAGTGGTGCCGTAGGGTGATGACTTGGAGACGAACCCGCGGTCGCTTGTGGGTGAATACTGTCCTTTGGTGAGACCGTAGATCTTGTTGTTGAACAGAATTATATTGATATCCACGTTGCGGCGCACGGCGTGGATGAAGTGATTGCCACCGATGGCGAGTCCGTCACCGTCGCCGGAGATCTGCCATACGGTCATGTCGGGACGGGCCACCTTGAAACCGGTGGCTATTGCTGCGGCACGCCCGTGGATGGTGTGAAAGCCATACGTGCCCATGTAGTAGGGGAGGCGTGAACTGCAGCCGATACCCGAGATGACGGCTGTCTTGTGGGGAGGCACGCCGAGGGCAGCCATAGCCTTGTGAAGGGAGTTGAGGATGGCGTGGTCACCGCAGCCGGGACACCAGCGGACAGGGTTGGCATTCTTGAAGTCGGCGGGAGTATATTGAGTGTTGTTATCCATAATTTATTTCTCCTCCATGATTGATTTGACACGGTCCACAACCTCGCTGACGAGGAAGGGCTGACCCTGAATTTTGTTGATGCGCTTGATGTTGAGATCGGGGAACTTGCTCTGGAGATAGTCGGCGAACATGCCGGTGTTGAGCTCGGCCACGATCACGTGCTTGTAGCGGCGGATGAGCT
>CAZOOY010000012.1:14737-24973 GCA_964581555.1 uncultured Staphylococcus sp. | reverse complement strand
CAATGACAAGGAGATCTTTAGCCAGATCGAAAAATACGTAGCGCTGATCTCACCTGAGAGCAAGGATATTGTGAAGCTCTATGACAGCGACATACCCATTTTCGATCATTTCAACATCACACGACAGATCAAGTCCTCGTTTGGCAAGACTGTCTCATTCCGTTCAGGTGCTTACATCATAATCGAGCACACTGAGGCACTCCATGTTATAGACGTTAACTCAGGCAACCGATCTAAGGCGGCCCCCGATCAGGAGAGCAATGCCCTGGAGGTGAATCTCAGGGCTGCCGACGAGATAGCCCGTCAGCTCAGGCTCCGAGATATGGGAGGTATCATCGTCATAGACTTCATTGACATGAACAAGGCTGAGCACCGCCAGAAACTCTATGAGCATATGAAAGAGTTGATGGCTAACGATCGTGCCCGCCATAACATTCTTCCTCTCAGTAAGTTCGGACTCATGCAGATCACGCGTCAACGAGTCCGTCCGGCGCTTGATATCGTCACCACCGAGGAATGTCCGTCATGTCACGGTAAGGGTGAAATACCCCCTTCGCTCCTTTTCACCGACACTCTCCATGAGAAGCTCTCCTATCTTGTCAATACTCTCAAGACCAAGCATTTCATCCTCTATGTCCACCCCTATGTGGCAGCTTATCTCAAAAAGGGATTCCCCTCGCTTTACCGCACATGGCAGTGGGAGTTCGGATTTAATTTCCGGATAAAGCCCGACGAATCGCTTGCCTATCTTCAATACAGGGTTGTGGATGCCGACCGAAACGAGATCGATCTGAAAGAGGAAAAAGACATGGCGTCTTCGGCTTCCAAGCAGAATTCAAGAACCAAGAATCTCGGGAATGGAGACTGAGAAAGTCATCCATCCGTAATCAGAATCCCAAGAAATCAGCGCCGCTGCCTCGGACTATTTATCCGGACAGCGGCGTCGCTTATACCTGTTGTTATTTCAATATATCCCTTACTGCCTTGCGTAGTTCCTGAGCCCCGTCAAGATTCCGGCGGAGTATATCGAGTACCGCACGTATCATTGAATCCTTGTCATCCTTCTTCAGGCCGCACAACCGGGCAACATGGCTTTCCGAAATCATTGTCTTACGGTTATAGACCTTAAGAATTGAAGCATAGTCTTCTTCTTTAACATATGTCCGGAACTTACGGCAAAGATCCTCATAGATTCCCCGTGGATTTATCTCGTTCCCAAGATCGAGTATATGGTTCTCGAGTTGAACTATATTGGTGAAGCGGCCGTCAATACGATGCTCCACGTTACGTTTCACTCTGTGACGCGTGTGCTGAAGGGCTTGTTGTCTCAATTCTCCCTCGAAGAGCTTGAGCACAGTCCTTTTTACACGGGCAAAGGTCTCATCCGGATCTTTACGGTTGACTCGGGCCACGGTGCGGATCACGTCCTCAAGCATGAAGATATTCTCGATTTCAGCCACTTCTGGAACAAGTATCTGCTTGTTACGAAGATAGTTCACTTCCCCCTCGTCACGTCTGTCTCGGTCCACGATACCATAGGCATTAAGATTGTGGAGAGCTTTGAGACTATTGAAAGTGCGGGTGGATTCGATCACACGGTCACATCCACCAAGTGACTTGACCGAATACTCGGGGAAGATGAGAGGGTAGAGCTTGGCATCAATAGAATTCTTGCCGTCACCTTCGATGAAAAGCACAGGTTTACGCTCCCCGAGGATAGCCAGATAGACTTCGTCATCCAGTACGTCGGGTGAAGTGATGAAATCGTAATCCCATTCTCCACGGCTGACATCACAGCGCTTTACCCACACCATCAATCCTTCACTACGGGTAGATGCAAACTGAAGATCATGAGTGATATAGATGAATGTGCAATCCGGACGCCAGCTCTCTATTCTTTCCCAGAGGGCTTTGTTGGTTGTCGGGTGCAGGAAACGGGCAGGTGAGTCAACGATTATTACCGCTCCTTCGGGAGCAAGTGAGACAGCCCCGAGATAATACATCACGGCTTTTTCTCCGTCAGAAAGTCTTGCCGCAGAGTAGGAATCAGTATCATCCGTCCTACTGATCAACATCTTCCCGCTTTCCACGAGCACCTTATTGTCCGGGAAAATCTGGTTCCAGTGATTGATCACTTTGTCGAGACGTGTCCTTCTCTTCTGTTTTGCCTCGGGATCATATTTAGCAGCGAGCAGTGAGAGCATCTCCTCGTTCAGCAATATTCCGGTCAGTCGCTCGAACTCACCTTTCAGATCGCTTCGGAGAAGACTTCCCTCCGATATGATGGAGTGATACAGACTGTCGATTGAACCGGGTGTAAGATCCTCTTTATCCCTCACATAAAGCGCTTTAAGTGCGGAAAGATAAAGGGCATTTCCACCCAGATCGGCAGCCACGCGAGTAGCAAAACGGGTCTTACCCGCACCATTGGCTCCGATTATCACCATATGCCGGGTCTCGGAGATATCGATCTCGGGAGTATTTCCCCCGATTCTGGGAGGGAGCAGAAGTTTCATGGTAAGTTCGTTTATATGATTTGGAATCAGAATTCGTAACGGGAAGATAGATTGAGGAGCAGTGCGGAGGAGACTCCCGAGGTTGAGGCTGCCCGTGGAATATGGAAACTTCCCGAAGGAGACAACCGATAATCATAGTGTGCGATCTCGTATCCCACAGAGGCGCGTGCCGAGAAGTGGGGACTGAGTCGCAGAGTACAACCTGCCGCCATGCGTCCGAATGGTGTTGATCCGCAGGTCGTCACAGCGTCGTCAAGCACATTCAAGGGGAAATTGTACCGATAGCCACCTCCGGCTTCAGCCGAGAAACTCACAAGTCGAGAGAGAGGACATATGTAGAAGGGGAGAAGAGCTACACCCAGTGACGACATGCTTTTCACGTAGGTACGGTCACCGCCGACATCCACATTGATTGGCATTGAAAGCAGGCCGAGTTCTACAGCCAACCCCCAGTGATCACTTGCACCCCACGCTCCACGTATTGCCGCAGAGAGTGCCGGCATACGCTCTATCTCCATCCCTGAGGCATGAATCTTTCCCAAGGGGAGGGAGAGGCCACACTCAAGTGACATGTAGGAGAAATTATTGTTCGGTCTTAACTCCCGTCCTTTTATGGCTGAGAGTTGACGTTCTCCGAAGATCAGATCTCCCACGAAATAGCCCAGTTCGGTCGCAAGAATTCCCAGACCGGCACCGGCAACAATATCAGTAGGATAATGGTGCTGATCTATAACTCTTTCCAACGCTATGGCTGTGGCGAAAGTATAGGCTCCGACAGGATACCAGGCCGACTGATCGCCTAATTCCTTGGCCATAATTGTCGCACTCATGAATGACCATGCCGAATGTCCTGATGGAAAAGAATGATTGTTGCTTCCGTCCGGTCTAAGAGCATCAACAGAACCTTTGAGCCCCTGAACTGTGGCTGCGGTCAAAAGAGCAGCCGCCCCTTGAGAGACCGCCATGCGCCCCCAGCCCGATCGGGTCGGGACGCCTGAAGCCTTTAGAACCCACGTAGAGGCAAGTGGCAGAAACTGGAGTACACCTGTTCCACGGTCGGAATGACGTCCGGGAGTTCCCGGTGTCGCATAGCCGGAATAAGCAGCCCTGATCGCAGCGGCACTTCCTGTCATTGCTCCACCAACGATTACTCCCGGCCATATTGATGGACGGATGGAATCGACCGCGACGGACTCGTGACTTGACGAGGCTAATGTCCGTAACCACGGGCCGAATAGCATAATGAATATGAGTAACGACAGTTTCATTTGAAAATAATAACACCCGGAGTGGTCGTTATGTTTTCTGATATTCCGAGGGTGACATTCCGGTGAGATGCTTGAAATATTTACCGAACGAAGATTGATTTGGGAAATTCAACTCGTAGGCCACCTGCTGGATATTTTTCCCCGAAAACCTGAGCAGATTCTTTGCTTCAAGAATCACATAGCTGTCTATGAGATCCGATGCTGACTGCCCCGTGTGCTCTTTCACGAGAAGTGACAGATATTTCGGAGAGATGAACAATTGTGAGGCATAGAATGAGACAGACCTCTCGCGACGATGGTGATGATGGACAAGCTTCATGAAATCGTGGACGTAGCCTGATCTTCGTGATCTCCCGGGAGGAGGAGTCTCTACATCCGGCTTCCTTGCCATGAAGAACTGAATGATCTGGTAGGTTAGCGCCGCAATAAGATTTCTTGCAATGGAACGCGTAAACAGTCCTTGATTGGAGGTCACGGTGTTGCGGGCCAGCATGACGAAATATTCCCTCAGTTGCTCAGCCTCATTCTCGTTCAGACTTATAAATGTGTTCGAAGTGGGACTCTCCCCGACGGATGGGATCGAGCCAAGAAGGTTGACATCAAAGTTAACATCGTGGAGAAAAGACAGGGATATAAAAAGAAGATAACAGTCCAACTTATCCCATTCAATCCCTTTCATTTCGATTATTGAGCCCGGATCAATAATAGTGAGAGTATTGGCTGTCATTTCGCAAGGAACAAGATTCTTTTCGATTTTCAATGAACCGCTGAAGCAAAGAATCCATGCCATACCCTCTATGCGGATCGGACCGTCAGGACTCTTCTTTTCGGTAGTATTTTTATGCTCAGGACGATCATTTTCAGTGATGCGCAGCAGAATATAGTCATCACTGAGATTGGAAAACTCTCCAACATATTGTCTGAGTCCTCCGATTTGTCGTAGATTAACTGTCTTTCCCATGTCACAAATTTAGTCTTTTTTATTAATATTACCCACCGAAATAAGGAGAAAATAGAAATTTAAGGCTTTTTTTACCAATTATCTTTCCCGGACATTTCTTCCTGTCGATATGTTGGCACATGATGAGCAACGCTTTTCGGGATATTTCCTAAAGATCTTTGCCCGGGAGAGATATATGTCATATTTATAAAAGAGATATATGTCATATTTATAAATAGGTGGAAAAATATTTGCGTAACACGCCGAGTTGTCGTATTTTTGCATTATCATCCATGACATAGTATCATATTACTGTATAATGAAGAAATTTTTTATCGCGTTTCTCGGCACTCTTGCCGGTATCTGGTGCTCGCTTTTCATAGCCTTCTTAGGCTTCACTATAATCATTGCGGCAGCTGCCGCATCGTCTCTTGGCAAGAAAGGTGTCAAGGAAATCAAAGATGACAGCTATCTCGAATTGTCACTCTCAGGTGTTATCAACGATCGTCCCGGCATAAAGAACCCTATGGATGTGATCCGTGGCGTAGATGTTGAACTTCAGGGTCTGAATGAAATTGTAGGCGCTATCCGTGAGGCCGCCTCCGACAAGCATATCAAGGGTATAGTGATAGACTGCAAAGGCTCCTCAGCCGGACTCGCCCAGCGCCAGGCCATTGTAGAGGCTCTTAAAGAGTTCAAGGGCGTTGCTCCTGAGAAATGGATCTATGCCTACTCCGATAGTTATACCCAAGGTGACTATTACATCGCTTCGATGGCCGATTCACTCTTCTTGAATCCTTCCGGTATGGTGGATATACATGGTCTCTCATCGACCAATCTTTACTTCAAGAATCTTCTCGATAAGATGGGCGTTGAGATGCAGGTAGTTAAAGTCGGGACATATAAGAGTGCTGTTGAGCCATTTATCCTCGACAAGATGAGTGAACCTGCACGAGAGCAGCAGGAACTTTTCCTAAATAATATGTGGAAATATGTGGCCGGAGACATCGCTGCATGTCGTAAAGTCACTGTTGAGGAGGTGAATGCCTGGGCGGACAGCCTTATTTTTGCCGCTCCCGCTCAGCATCTTCTTGATATCCATGTAGTGGACAAACTGGTCTATCGTCATGAGTTTGACGAGCGCATCATGGCGCTTACCGATGTGAAGAAGGTTGATGACCTTCCCGTTGTTTCCGTAAAGGATTATTGCTCCCTGAAAGATATTGACAAGAAAGGTAACGGAAAAGGTGCCAAAATTGGTGTGCTCTATGCGACAGGAGATATCACTGATGAGAGCGGAGAGGGTATAGTAGCTGCCGAGCTTGTTCCTCAGATTCTCGAACTTGCCGAGAAAGATGAACTTGACGGCCTCATAATGTATGTCAATTCCGGTGGCGGTTCTGCCTTTGCCTCCGAACAGATCTGGGAGGCTTTTGAGCAGTGGAAGAAGTTAACCGGTAAGCCTTTCTACGTATCTATGGCTGACTATGCCGCATCCGGAGGATACTATATCTCTTGTGGCGCTGATAAAATCTTTGCCCAGCCCACGACTCTTACCGGATCAATAGGTATTTTCGGCATGATTCCCAACGCTCACGGTCTTCTCTCGGATAAACTTGGAGTCAATACATCCACCGTTGCTACTAATCCCAGAGCTATTCCTGTTTCTATCATGGATCCCATGACTCCCGCTCAGCGCGATGCAATGCAGTCTTATGTCAATCAGGGCTACGAACTCTTTACCCGTCGTTGTGCTGAAGGTCGCCATATGAGCCAGGATTCAATCAAAGCTATTGCCGAAGGTCGTGTATGGGATGGTGCGGAGGCTCTCACCCGTGGACTCGTAGATGAGCTTGGAGGACTTGATGCTGCTATAGCTGCAATGGCCAGGAAGCTAAACGTTGAGACCTGGACAATCTGTGAGTATCCTGTTCTTGAACCGAAATGGTATGATATGCTCATTCAGGCAGGAGTGGATTTCAAGTCTGATCTGGTTCGTGAGGAACTTGGAGAAATGTCAGGACTCTATGAGACACTCAATCGTGTAAAGGGTCTCGCACCGGTTCAGGCTCGCATGGGATTCTTCAATGTAACACTCTAAATCGCGTTTCTACCTTATGGCTCGCAACCGGTTGCTCGCAGCTCTTCTGCTCTATCCCATCTCGAGGATCTATGGTCTCGGGGTGGCGATACGCAACCGCATGTTCGAGTATGGCATCCTTAAGCAGACCAGTTTTGATGTCCCGGTCGTAGTCGTGGGTAATCTTGCGATGGGTGGTACCGGAAAGACACCCCATGTGGAGTATATCGTGGAAGCTCTGATGGGGAGATATAACATAGGTGTTCTCTCCCGAGGTTACCGGCGTCACACTAAGGGCTTTGTGCTTGCAACCCCTCAGTCACGCCCCGAAGATATCGGTGATGAATCATATCAGATCTATCGTAAGTTTGGTCCTGATGTCACGGTAGCCGTCTGTGAAAAGAGGGTTGACGGTATCAACAAGATGCTTGAGATCAATCCCAAGATCAACATGATCATTCTTGATGACGCTTTCCAGCACCGATACGTGAAACCTGCCGTTTCGGTAGTCCTTACGGAGTTCAATCGTCCGGTATTTACCGACAGTCTGCTTCCTTACGGACGGTTAAGAGAGACAAGGGCTGCGCTAAATCGTGCCGATATCGTGATCGCAACCAAGTGTCGACCCGGGATGGAGCAACTTGAGTACAGTATATTCGGTGAGAAGCTCAATCTGTTCCCATTCCAGAAACTCTTCTTCTCCCGATTCAACTACGGCCATTTTGTCCCCGTTTTCCCCGACGTGGTAGAAAATATTCCTGCGGTTGATACCATTAAGCCCGGTACCCATGTTCTTGTAGTGACAGGTGTGGCCAATCCTCGTCCATTCTCACGCTATCTTCGCCGCAACAAGATGAAGGTGAAGATGATGTGTTTCCCTGATCATCATAATTTTTCATCTTCTGACATGGCTTCTATCAAAGCCAAATTTGATGCCCTGCCTCCGGGTGATAAATTTATTGCCACGACTGAAAAAGATGCGGTCAGACTCTTCAATAACCCCTACTTTCCGCACGCGCTCAAACCCTACATCTTCTATGTCCCCATCAAGGTTGACTTTATAGACAGGGGTGAAAACGAGTTTATCCCTACCTTGGAAAAAACTATCCGTGAATCCCGATTGTTTAAAGCTTGAGAGTAAATCTCGTGTTGACTTCTATCGGGAAGTCCGGAACAATATTATCATCATACTCTAAAATTCCCCGCCATGTTGGAACAAATCAAGCAGACGGCAGATTTTATCCGCTCGCACGTCGATGGGCAGATGCCCGATATAGCCATTATCCTTGGTACAGGTCTTGGTCCTATTGTCGATCACATGACTGACAAACAGTATATCCCTTATTCAAGTATTCCCAATTTCCCGGTTTCGACAGTGGAAGGCCATAGCGGAAACTTCATCGTTGGTCTTTTGGGTGAGAAAAGGGTTATTGCCATGCAAGGTCGCTTTCATTACTATGAAGGCTATGACATGAAGCAGGTCACTTTTCCGGTGAGAGTTTTCAAGGCCCTCGGTGTGAACACTCTTTTTGTGTCCAATGCTTCAGGCGGAATGAATAAGGAGTTTGTGGTTGGCGACGTTATGACTATTACGGATCACATCAATCTTTTCCCGGAGAATCCTCTCAGAGGAAAGAACTATAATGAACTTGGCACACGTTTCCCTGCCATGACTTTCGCCTATGATCCGGAACTGATCCGTCTGGCTGATCAGATCGCTCAGGAGAAGGGTATCCGTCTGATGCATGGCGTCTATGTCGGTGTGACAGGTCCCACGTTTGAGACTCCGGCTGAATATGAGTATTACCGTATCATCGGCGGAGACTGTGTGGGCATGTCCACTGTTCCGGAGGTTATCGTCGCTAATCATGCCGGGATGCGTGTCTATGGTATCTCAGTCATCACCGATCTTGGAGGGAAAGATGTCACTCAGGTACCCACCCATGAGGAGGTGCAGCAGGCCGCAGTAATAGCTCAGCCGAAGTGTCTTGAGATAATGAAGGAACTTGTCAACCGTTGCTGAACAGGACGATATGGAAATCTCAGAACTTGGTGAATTCGGTCTCATAGATCATCTCACGAAAGATCTTAAGACCGTCAACTCATCCACTCTCAGAGGGGTTGGGGATGACTGCGCTGTCATTCGTAATCATGACACGGATATACTTGTGACTACGGATCTTCTTCTTGAAGGTGTTCATTTCGATCTTACATATGTGCCGTTGAAACATCTGGGTTATAAGTCAGCCGTCGTGAATTTCTCAGATGTTTATGCTATGAACGGGACGCCTCGCCAGATTACTGTCTCGCTCGGTATTTCGTCCAGATTTACAGTTGAGCATATCTCGGAACTCTTTTCCGGAATTCGTCTTGCATGCGAATTATATGGCGTGGATCTCGTAGGTGGTGATACTACCTCATCCCGTCAGGGGCTCGTCATTTCTATCACCTGCATAGGAGAGGCTCCCGCTGATAAGATCGTCACCCGGTCGGGAGCCAAGGATACAGATCTGATCTGCGTCAGCGGTGATCTCGGGTCCGCCTATATGGGACTTCAGCTTCTTGAACGCGAGAAGGCTGCTTCGGCAGGAATGAAGGATTTTGTTCCAAAGTTTGAAGGGAAGGAGTATCTCGTGGAACGTCAGCTCAAGCCAGAGGCAAGGCGTGATATAATCGAGGCGCTTGACAAGGCAGGTATCGTTCCCACTTCAATGATGGATATAAGCGATGGCCTCAGTTCAGAGCTGCTTCACATCTGTAAGGATAGTGACACCGGTTGTCGTATTTACGAGGAACGCATACCTATCGACTATCAGACTGCTGTGATGGCTGAGGAACTCGGGATGAATCTCGTGACAGCCGCATTAAATGGTGGAGAAGATTACGAACTTCTTTTCACAGTCCCTCTACACGCTCATGAAACTGTCAGCAACCTTCCCGGTATCAAGGTGATCGGCCACATCACCAAGCCCGAATTAGGATGCGCTATGATCACACGTGACGGTGCAGAGATTCCTATCAAGGCCCAAGGGTGGAATCCGTTAAAGAAAGATTAACACCTGCTCGCTTAAACCCATTGCCCGGAAACTATTCTAAAGGAGAAACGGTTATCCATTTATAAAACTCAACTGCTATGAAGAAGATTATCCGCATTGCATCGTTCGTCCTCGCTTGTATGGTAGTAGGGTCACCACTTGCTGACGCCCAAAGACATCAGGGTGCTGGACATGCTAACGGAGCACGCCAGGAGCGCACCCAGCGTTCAGGCGGGCAGACTGTAAGCAGTCAGTCGCGTAGTACCGGCAGGCATGACAAATCTGCGGCCAAACCTTCCAATACCGGAGGAAGACCTGCCGTGGGTAACGGTAATCACGGAAATAACGGCAATCATAATTTCGGGCAGGGCAATAATAAACCTTCGGGCAATCATCG
>CAZOOY010000012.1:0-14637 GCA_964581555.1 uncultured Staphylococcus sp. | reverse complement strand
CCACCTGTAGGAACGCGTCCACATCCCGGCAATAGTTGGAACAACGGAAATCATGGGAATCATGGTAACACTCCTGCAGTTCCTAATCGTCCGGGCGTAGGGACACGGCCTAATCCGGGTAATCATTTCGGCCATGTCAATAATCCACCTCACCGTCCGCCGGTGCTTGCTCCGCGTCCTCGTCCTTATCGTCCCGCAATGATACGTCCACATTATCGTCCGGTTCCACCTCCTGCATGGAGACCTCGTCGTGGGCTGCCGTTCATCAACGGCATACTCGGACTCTCATTCGGAGTTGCGGTAAATGTATCTCTGGATTATCTGTATAATAACGGTTATACGGTGGATGGATATGGGAATGATGTGGTCTATCTTCGCAATGTCTCTGCACTCAACTATGTCTGGACTGATGCCGCGCTTTATTATGGCACTGGAGGACTTGATGCATCGAGCTTCTATTACTCCACTCCGGTATATGATGCTGTGCGTTATAATAATGTCTACCGTACCCTTGTCGGAACATATGGTGTACCTGTCTCGACAAGTAATGCCGGAGGAGTCATGTCTGCCACATGGTTTGGCGGCAATAAGGGTTATATCACCCTCTCTCTCGGTGCAGGAACCGACGGGCGATTCCTGACTACATTGACGATGGGTATGTGAAAACGGTCTTTCAGGTGTCAAGATACACCAGATAGACAGCAACTATAAGAAGGGAGAACGCGAGGAAGTGATTCCAGTGGAGCGTTTCTCCCTTAAAAAATACTATCGTGAAAATAGTAAAGATAAGAAGTGAAATAACCTCCTGAGTCACCTTTAGCTGAAGCAGAGAAAATGGGCCTCCGTTTCCCGCGAATCCGTAACGATTGGCGGGCACCATGAAGCAATATTCAAATAGTGCTACTCCCCACGAGAGCAGAATTATGAGAAAAAGAGGAGTAGAAGAAGAGATTATCTTCATTTCCTGAAGCTTTAGCTGGCCATACCAGGCAAAGGTCATGAAGATATTGGAGATGACGAGCATCCCTACTATGAGCCATCCGTTCATTTTGAAATAAAAATTTTAGAATGAAGCCATGCGGTCTGTTTTGTCAGGGTTGGCAAGAAGATTCTCGATCTGCCCCTTCTGTATACTGTTGATCAGTGCGTCATATAGTACCTCCTTACTCTTGGCTATAGTAACGGCGCGGGTGAGGGGAGTCATATAGTCGTTGCCTGCAGCAAGATAGTCGATGGTTGCGATGCGATATTTTCCTGCAGGGTCAATTGGTTTTCCGTCAATTGTGGCTGAATTGATCTCTTTAGTCGAGGGATCAAAGAGTACCTTGACGTTAGAGCTGACACCGTTACCCTCCTGAGCAGCCATGATTCCAAGATTCTCAAGTAGATCTTTTCCCGAGATTTCAAGAACAAGTATCCTGTTACTGAAGGGCGCGATATCAATAATTTCTCCTTTAGTGATATCACCTTTGTTGAGACTGTTGCGGATTCCACCTTTGTTCATTATGGAGAGGTCTACAGGTTTCCCTGCGATCTCTCCTCCTCTCATACGCACAAAGTCGCTCATCAGATTGAGAAGTTCGGGTGACATACGGTCCCACTCGTAATTCGAGTAGCCGATCTTCAGGCTTTTCATCGAATCAACTTTCTCACGATAAGGGTCGATAAGGGAAGCGAAACGGGCATCAACGCGATCATCAAGCCGACTGTCTACCGGAATCAGACGGGCTTTTATCTCTTTAGTGGAAAGATCAATATCTATTTCTCCGAGATTTACACCTCTTGATCCGGTCTGTAACACGGATACAGTCTGCCCACGACTATTTGAAACTTTCCATAGTGACGGATCTGCGGAAGGATCAACCACTGTGTGGGAATGACCTCCTATGATGACATCGATATCAGATGAATTAGCGGCGAGTTTAAGATCGTCAGGTTTTTCTCCGTCGAGGTCATAGCCTATATGGGTGACAGCAATGACCATTTCCGCACCTTCACCCTTAAGCTTTTCAGCCTCAGAGTTGGCGCTTTTTATAGCATCAAGATAAGTTATGCCCTCGAAATTTTCTTCAGCAATGATTCCCACAGGGTCAAGGTTTATCCCGATGAAACCGATTTTGTGACCGTTGATCTCCTTCATCACAGAAGGGACAAAAATTCCTTCAAGTGGAGTGGCGGTGAAGTCATAGTTGGCTGAAAGTCTGTCTCCATCAACTTGACTCCATTCAGAAGCAAGAGCACCGACGCCACGATCAAACTCGTGGTTTCCAAGAATGCGGATATCATATCCGAGTTCATTCATCAACCGACGTTCCACTTCTCCACCGAAAAGTGTAAAGTAGAGCGATCCTTGCACGGCATCTCCTGCATCGATGAGCAAGACATTCTCACGCGCTGCCCGGACACTGTCGATGAGAACTTTACGGCGTGCTATTCCACCCTGATCATGACGATCCGGGTCAATGCTTGAGTGTGTATCGTTGGTGTGAAGGATGACGAGATGGTCGGCATCCGAACTTGACGAACCGGGCCTGCATGAAGTGAGAATCAGGATCGCAAGAAGAAGTGTGGAGATAAGATGTCTCATTGTATGTTGATGAGTTTATGTGTCTGAAGCGAAAGTCGCCAGTAGGGGTGAGAGAGAATATACTCAACCGTTTCAGTAGTATTCGAGCAACTGCAGGGTTGAAGGAAGTAGTGCATGGCCGGATAACGGGATGCGATTTCATCCACGTCCTGACCGAGAAAGACGACTTTAAGTTCGTCTATTTTTTTCAGAACGCACTCTCCTCCTTCTTTGGGAGAACAAGTGACCCAGTCCACCTCCTCAGGGAGTGGATGAGTGCCATTGGTCTCGACCTGGATATAGTAACCTGCATCGTGGAGGAGGTTGACGAGTTCATTGTCAAGTTGGAGAGATGGCTCACCACCTGTGATGACGATATGGCGAGAGGGATAGACAGAGATTTTTTCGAGAATCTCCGGCAGATCCATCTCCTCTCCATGGAAATGATCGGTGTCGCAGAAGTCACATGCCAGATTGCATCCGCTAAAACGCAGGAAAACAGCTGGAGAACCGGTGTAGTACCCCTCTCCCTGCAGGGAGTAAAATATCTCATTAACTCTGTAAGCCATAGTGTCAGAGGGTCTTGTCGATGGTGTATATCGCGCAGTTTCCCTCACTTTCTTCCACGTCCACGCGGTAGCAGTTGGGAATCTGCTCACATATCCAGCGTGCAATGTTCTCGGCTGTGGGATTGAAGGGAAGAAGCTCGTTGAAGTTACCGTGATCAAGATAGGAAGAGATAGTCTGCTTGATGTGAGAGAAGTCGGTGACCATTCCGTCGGCATTGAGCTCTTCCGATCGGCAGTAGACCGTAACAATCCAGTTATGACCATGCAGACGGGAGCATTTACTCTCGTATGACAAGGTGAGACTGTGACAGCCTGCGATCTCAAAACGTTTCTTTATGTAGTACATTGTTTTTGCTTTGGTGTCAGCCCATGCTCGGCTGCTATCTTATACATGATTTCCAGAGCGGCATCACGGTCGGTCGCTCCAATGATACCGTCAAGTATGGCATTTTTTATCCCTGTCTTTATGACACCGATAATAGGTGAACCGGATATCCCGAAAATCTCCATGATCTCGTTGCCGTCAACGGGGGGTTGGAGATTACGTATCTCGTCACGCTCGTTCAGATCAGCGATCTTGTGTCTCACGAGAGTGAAATTATCGAGAATCCTGATTACTTTCTCTTTATTCTTGGAGGTAATATCTGCCTCGCAAAGAGTCATGAGATCCTCAAGGTCGTCTCCTGCGTCATTGATGAGGCGACGGACGGCCGAATCACTGACTTCATCCTCCACGAGAGCGATGGGGCGCATGTGGAGCTCCACAAGCTTTGCCACATACTTCATTTTCTGGTCCTGAGGTAGACGCATGGATCTGAAGATGCGGGGGACCATTTTGGCTCCGATATAGTTATGATTGTGGAATGTCCAGCCTATTTTTTCATCCCAGCGCTTGGTGACGGGTTTGGCAATGTCATGCATCAGGGCCGCCCATCGGAGCCAGACGTTGTCACTTTTGGCTGCCACATTGTCAAGCACGGCGAGAGTATGGTAGAAGTTGTCCTTATGCCCGCGGCCTGACACAACCTGAACTCCCTTCATTGCCGCAAGTTCGGGAAAGATCAGTTGAAGCAGTCCGCTTTCCATCAGCAATTTCCATCCTATGGAGGGCACGGGCGCTTTCATGATTTTCATCAGCTCGTCCACAATTCTCTCCTTGGAAATAATTGTGATGCGTTCAGCATTGCGGCGTATCGCTTCAAATGTCTCCGGAAGAATGGAAAATCCAAGCTGGGTGGCAAACCGGATGGCTCTCATCATGCGGAGGGGATCGTCACTGAAGGTCACGTCGGGGTCGAGAGGCGTCCGGAGGATTCCTTTCTCCATGTCCGGTAGACCGCCGAAGAGATCCACCAACTCTCCGAAACCGCTGCGATTCACTCGGAGTGCAAGAGCGTTAATTGTAAAATCTCTCCTTGAGAGATCCTCCTCGAGGGTGCCGTCCTCCACTATCGGTTTACGTGAATTACGGTTGTATGATTCCTTCCTTGCACCCACAAACTCAAGTTCCAGATCGTGACGTTTCACCTGAGCTGTACCGAAATTACGGAATACGGCAAGATGGGTTTTCTTCCCGAGTCTTGCAGCCACAAGTTCGGCAAGTTCTATTCCGCTCCCGACCGTCACGAAGTCAATATCCTTGGACGGACGACCGAGGAAGAAGTCTCTGACGCATCCCCCCACGGCATAACAGGGGCGGTCGATGGAATCGGCCGCCTCGCCTATGGTGTGGAACAATGGTGTGTCCAACCGTTTGACAACGTCGTCTAATGTGTTGATTTTAAATGTCAAAATAGATGATTTCTTCGGGAGAGTTGGTGAGACATTCCACCCTGTCGGCATGAACCGCATAGGTGTTTTCAATTCCTACTGCTCCCACACCGGGGATGACAAATTTGGGCTCGAGGGCAATCACGTTTCCCTCTTTGATTATATCCTTGCTGCGGGGAGCGATCACCGGGAGTTCATTAATCTCGATCCCGACGCCGTGGCCTATGAATCCGGCGTGCTGACGATGTCCCATGTAATAGGAGTGTAGATCACGCTCTTTCACCATCTGCTCAGCCTTTTCCCAAAGATCCTTGGCAGGAACGCCGGGTCGCATCATGGCGATGAGTTCGCGATGTATGTCGATGGAGCACCGGTGGGCTTTCAGTGCAAGCTCAGGCAGCTGACCGCTTCTGGGTGAGAAAACGCGGGTCATATCGGTCATATACCCGTCAAAGTTTCCGTTCATGTCCACCATAACAGTGGTGCCGGGTTTGATGAGAGTACCGTCGGCGCCTACAGGGAGACTGGGATCATTTCCCGCCCCACCCATTGCGAAATCGTAGGGAGATGGTGCGTCTGCATTCGCACCGGCAAGAATATTACCCATATAAAGCTCCATGCTGTCGCCGCTGATGCGGAATTGACCGAGACATCCTTCGAGACGGCTCACGCGCTCTATCTCAACCTGCAACTCGATATCACTCATACCGGGTGTAAAGAGTTTAGGAATCTTTTTATATACGCGCTCATGGCTGATGCCGGAGCGTCTTATCATATCAATCTCGTAGGGTGTCTTGACTGCACGTGCAGCGCGGAAGACGGGGGAGGCGTTTAGCATCTCGGAGCCGGCAAAGATTTTGCCGAGTCGAATGGCTGTAGAGTAGGGGAGAACGTCAAGTTCGAGCCCTATATTGGAGGGCATATTCAGCCCGATGGTCAGACTGATATCCTCGGGCTTACGAATGTAGACTACGAAGTCACCTTCGAGCTCGACGGGTCGTTTGACGAAATAAAGAACTTCTCCTTCAAGAGGCACATAGACGTATCCTGAGAAAACTCGTCCCGTCAGATAATAGATGTTGGCGTTGTCTGAAACGAGCACAGCATCAATCTTCGCATGTTTCATTAGAGAGCGAAGAGCACTGATGCGTTTCTCAGATTCCTCGGCCGGAAGAAGGAGGAGCTTGTTTCTGAGTATATCCTTCATGATTAATCTTCGGTTAATTCCTCAGGGGAGAGGCGTTTGAGGGTGATGATCTTCTGCCCGGCCGAGTTGCAGAGATATGCCGTGTCATCATTCTTGCCTGGAACAGCTGTCGACACTTGCTCAAGTGCAAGCAGGAAAGCCTGCTCCTCCGCGATGTCGGGACAAGTCATTCGTGATGTCGCAAGATTCTGGAACTCGATACCGGATCCTTTGTCATAGTTGATGACGATGGTGCCGTTGAGCAGATTGCAACCGGCGTTACCGTGGATTCTACCTTCTGAGGTGTCAAGAACGAAGCGGATGTTGGCCGCGATATCCCTGTCCTCGATAACTGTCACCTTCCATGCTCCGTTGAGAAACTCCAGGCTCTGCTTGCGAAGCTTCATGACGGATCGGCCGGTAGCGGAGGTGAGATCTAACTCCTGAGGAGAAACTAAAGTATATCCGCTCACGTTGTGAAGAGCGGAATTGACAGCCTGTTCATAAGGGGCATCGGGACAGGAACGAAGCGAGGTGAGAAACTCTCCGGCAGGAGTGATGGTACCATTGCTAATCTTCCAGGCACCGTTAATATAGTTGCACCCGTTGAAGCCGATGACACGGACGACTCCGGGAACATTTTCTTCGCTTTCAAAAGTAAGCTTGGGATGATCCTCTCCGTTGACATTCACTTGCTCACCGTCAATATTAACGATGGCCCAGTCGCCAAGCAGACCTGTGAAAGGAGAGGTACCTGAAGGAGAATCCGAAGTGGAGACCTCGGAAACATTGACAGTCTCCGTTTCAACGGTCTGGCCCTTAGTGTTGGTACTCTTTTTCATTATTGAACAAGAGGAAAAAAGTGAGACAATTGCCAGTCCGGCAAGAGTCAGAATTGATGATTTCATATTCATAAAAGGTATTATCGTTGAGAAGAGTTATCTTAAATCGGGTTGATCAACGCCTGCGGCGTATTATCATCCTTTTATTCTCAGTAATCACGATATCGAGAGCCACGTCATGGGGCTCGGCTTCGATCTCATCGTCAAGAAGCTGAAAATCAAAACCCATTCCCACTTTAGTGGCACGGGTATCGCCTAAAAGACGGTCATAGTACCCCTTGCCTCGGCCCACGCGATTGCCGTGACGGTCAAAAGCCACGGCCGGAACGATGACCAGTTCAATATCATTAATTGATGCGGTGTCGTTGCCGGTAGGTTCCTCTATATGAAAAGATCCGAGTGTGAGCTTCTGCTCATCGTAGGGAAGTATGTCAAGATTCACACCATTGACACGGGGAAGATAGAATCGCTTGCGGGAGGACCACTTGGAGATGAAAGCCCTCGTCGGGAGTTCATCAGGTAGAGAGTGGTACATAAGAATACGGTCGGAAAGCAGAAATGCAGCGGTGCTTTCAAGTAGAGCGAACGCTCTCTCAGCCGCACTCTCTTTCTCAGCCTGAGAGAGAAGTGTCTTGCGTGCCTTGACCTTACGTCGGATATCGTCTTTATTCATAGCGGGGAGAAAAGGGATTGAATTGCTTAATTATTCTTTAATCGGGAAAGCCGCCTTGCCTTGGCTCAGAGCCTCGATGGCAGCGTGGACGGTGGGGTCAGTCTCATTGTAGACCTCATAGTAGCCGCGCACACCGTGGATGTTGCGTGCAATCATGGCTTTCAAAGAATTAACAAGCAGATCACGGGAAAGGTTTATGTAATACCATCGGGGGGTGACACCTCCTCGTGCGGCATAGCTTACGAAATCCTGAAGAAGACTATCATCATCGGGGAGCAACCCAAGCATTTCTGTGGCGTTGCGACTTTTTGAGAGACGATCCCGGTTACGGTCAGTATAGTCGAAGGTGTATTTCTGAATGAGTCCACCATTGATTACATTAAGATAGTAGGTAGTCACTCCGATAGTGTCGTTGGGGACGAATAAGTCGGGCATGATACCTCCTCCTCCATAGACTGTACGTCCGTGGAGTGTATTGAAACGTAAATCCTGGTTAAACTTTATGGAGTCAGCATTATAGAATTCTCCGTGTTCGTAACGGTTGAGGAGATCCCGGTCATAGTCTGAATCCGAAGAGTAAGGTTTCTGTATGCATCGGCCGGATGGAGTATAATAACGGGCCACCGTGAGACGGACCGCGCTGCTGTCGGGAAGCTGGAGCTGATTCTGCACCAACCCCTTGCCAAACGAACGACGTCCGATGATGAGACCTCGGTCGTTGTCCTGAACGGCACCGGCAAATATCTCGCTTGCACTGGCCGAGACCTCGTCAAGAAGCACAACCACCTCAGCCTTGCGGAAAGCTCCCGATCCGTCACTTCCGATAGGAGCTTTTTCGGGGTAATGCACACCTTTCATTGACACGATGGGCAGGTTAGGCTCAAGGAATTCATTAGCCATCAGCACTGCCGGCTCCATGAATCCTCCACCATTGCCGCGGAGGTCTATGATGAACTTTTCAGCACCATCGGCAGCCAGTTCAACCATGGAATTTAGGAACTCGCTGTAGGTCTGCGAGCCAAACTTGTTGATCTTAACATATCCGGTCCCGTCAGCAATCATGTAGGATGCATCCACCGATGTGACCGGTATGTCGCCGCGGACCACTTCAAAGGGTAGCAGATCCTGAGATGTTGCGCGCTTTATGCCGAGTCTTACGATCGAGTCTTTCGGGCCGCGCAGAGAACTCATCACCTTGCGGTCCGTCCACTTACGGCCGGATGCAACCGTGTCATTGATAGTGACGATTCGGTCGCCGGGAAGAAGTCCGACTTTCTCGGCAGGGCCACCGGAGAGCACCTCGAGGACATTGATGGTGTCACCCATCATGTTGAAAGTGATACCTATACCCGAGAAAGATCCCTCGAGTTCTTCGTTGACACTCTTGAGATCCGAAGCGGGAATATAGACTGAATGAGGATCAAGACCGGCGATAATGTCGTGGAACGACTGTTCGATAAGCGAGTCGGTGTCGATTTCGTCTACATAGTTGCGCTCGATGAGGCTCATCACTGCGTCGAGCTTGGTGCGGGAGTTCCAGCTCCCGTTATAGCTGAAAAAGGTCTTGCCTATCCACATGCCCCCGACAAGGGCTGCCGCTATAGCCAGAGGCATCCAGACGGCCGGGCTCTTAAGACGTTTGTCCATAAAAAATTTCTGAGGAGGAAAGTAGCTTTTTTAGAAAATAATCAGTCAGTAATAAAAAGATGGTCTATTCATTCAGTGAGATCTGCACGATTTCCACGTTTGCACGCCTAAGCAAGTCTATCCCGTCGGTGATTCGGTAGAGTTCATCAAAGACGACCCTCCTGATTCCGGCCTGGATGATGAGTTTGGCACAGTCGAGACATGGTGAGGCCGTGACGTAGAGCGTCGCACCCTCCGATGAGTTGTTTGAGCGTGCCACTTTGGTGATCGCATTTGCTTCGGCATGTAGCACATAGCTCTTGGTCTGGCCAGTTTCGTCTTCGCAGACATTTTCAAATCCAGCCGGAGTGCCGTTGAAGCCGTCGGAGATAATCGTGCGGTCTTTGACCATGAGCGCTCCCACCTGACGGCGCCGGCAATAGGAATTTTCAGCCCATATCCGGGCCATGCGCAGATAGCGGCGATCAAGTAAATCCTGTTTGGCGGACAGATCCATGAAGTGTTACTTTAGAATAATCCGCGAAATTACACATTTTTTCCCAATTAACAGTCAAATGTGCAGAAAAATAGAGACGGATTTATTGAAAATAGGTGGGGATAATAACTATTCAAGACCATCTTCACTCAACTGCCGCTTCATCTCGCGTAGCAATGCGGTAGCTTTGTGATTGATCATCAAGCCTATTACTCCACCGATGAAAGTACCGGCCAAAGCCCCATACAACGCCCATGGCCCAAAAAGGTCAGCGAAGGTCATGGCCATGTATATGAGGAGAGGTACCGCACAGACTATCCCGATGATCTTACAGATCAATTTCTGCCGTTCGATTCTATAGAGAGCCTTCATCGCCTCGCGAAGATTCATGGTGGTTATGTCAAACTGTCTTATGGTTAGAGCCCGGTATAGATTGAGGAGCCCCATTAGCACGAAGAAAGCTCCGGTGGTTATTACAAGAATCGGGCTCTCGGAGACGAACGGGATCATGGTCAGCAGTCCAAGCACGGAGAAGAACACGAGATTGCGTGTGAGGAAGAAGAGTTTGTCGCGCAAAGTGGTGACGCGGTTGTCTCTCACACGCTCCTCGAGCTCTCTGATGCGAGTGGTCTCGGCATCGGAGGGGAGCTCTATGCTGTTCCATTGGGTTCTTAATTTATCGAGATCCATGTTGTGTTTCCTTTCACTTTTCGTTTTGTTCAGCAAGCTTCTGCTTGATTCTTCTCAGCCGGGTTGCCACTGTATTGCGTGTCAGACCCGTCACTTCAGCAATTTCATCATAGCTCTTTTCATCGAGCCACAGCATGATGATGGCCTTGTCCATTGCAGGCAACCCACCTATAAGCCGATACGTCTCCCTGAGTTGTTCCGAACGGGAATTGTCAGGGGCCTCCATGTCAGGGATATTGTCTATCGAGACTGAATCGACACTTTGTCTGACATTACGCCTGTAGAACGACACGCATGTATTGAGTGCGATACGGTAGATCCATGTGGAGGGACTGGAGTCGCCTCGGAATGACGCCAGACCCTGCCATATGTTGGCAAGAACCTCCTGATAGAGATCATCAAAATGATCACGGCCTGTGGAGAACATGTAGCATACCTTATATATAAGGCGGCGGTTTGCCTCCACGATTTCCGTGAACTGACGCTCTCTTTTATGTTGTGCTTCCGGTGTCATTTCACAACATTAGACTCAACAATGGCAAAAAAGTTTCAGGGCGATGAAACTTTTTTATTACATTTGCGTCACATAAGTCAAAAAACAATCATTTCCACAAATATAAATGGATATATTACAAGTAGAAAATGTGACCAAAGCATATTCGGGACATCTTGCTCTCGATGATGTGTCTCTCCAGATACCGGAGGGGAAGGTCTACGGTCTGTTAGGGCCTAATGGTGCCGGTAAGACCACATTGATCCGAATCATCAACCACATCACTGCCCCTGATTCCGGTCGTGTTATCTTCGACGGACACCCCATTACACAGGACGATGTGGAGAATATCGGCTATCTGCCTGAAGAGAGAGGTCTGTATAAGAAAATGAAAGTCGGTGAGCAGGCCGTGTTTTTCGCCCGATTAAAGGGTTTATCCAAGGCTGAGGCAACCCGTGAACTGCGCAAATGGTTCGAGAAGTTTGACATTCTGGACTGGTGGGACAAGAAAGTCGAGGAGCTTTCCAAGGGTATGGCTCAGAAAGTGCAGTTTATCGTCACGGTGCTTCATCGCCCTCGTCTTCTTATTTTCGACGAGCCCTTCTCAGGCTTTGATCCCATCAATGCCAATCTGCTTAAGGAGGAGATTCTAAAACTTCGTGATGAAGGTTCGACCGTGATATTCTCCACCCACAACATGAACTCAGTGGAGGAGATATGTGATAATATCACGCTCATCAATAAGAGCCGCAACATACTGAGCGGAAATGTCGATGATCTCCGTCGCAGATTCTTTGCCGACCGTTACGATCTCACGTTTAACGGTGATGAAGTTGCACTTATGCAACGTCTGCAGCCTGTGGCCGATAACTTCACACTTCTGGACCCGGACGCACGTGGACGCAAGCGCCTGCAGCTGCATGTCACCGGTGGTGCCGATGAGGAAGCGTTGCGGCGCGTGATATCGGAAGCCAACAATGTAGTGGCACTTTCCGGTTTCGGAGAGAGCATCGCCTCAATGAACGACATTTTCATCCGCGCCGTCGAGGAGGACAGCGCAAAAAGATAAAACCCTTTTAATCCACTTTGACTCATGGCAAAATCAAAAATAGGAATCGTCATTGAACGAGAATATCTCGAGAGGGTGAAGAAAAAGAGTTTCATCTTCACCACCATTCTCATGCCTGTCCTGATGCTGGCCCTTATGGCTCTCCCCGCGCTGCTTGTTGCATTTGTCGATAAGAGCGAGACCACGGTGCTCGTCGTGGACAATTCGAACCTTGTCTCATCCCGTCTCAAGGACAGTCAGGAAGTGAAGTTTTTACCTGCGTCTGACATCAGCGTCGACTCTGCTCTCCGTCGTGAGGATGTCGGGGGTGTGCTGATTGTCCCGGATAATCTTTTCGAGACCAAGCGCCCCGCGCTTAAATTCTTTTCCAACGGTCCCTCTTCCATCATCACTGAAAGCGAGATCACCGGTCAGGTCAATAAACTCATAGAAGAAGAACGTCTCAAAAAGTTTGATATCGCTAACCTTGACGAAATCATGGCAGAGGTGGAAAGTGATGTCGCACTCACAACCCTGCGTAATGATCAGGAGGAGGGAGAAGAAACACTTTCGTCAGGACTCAGTTATGCCATAGGTATAGGTATGTCTTTCGTACTTTACATGTTCCTTCTCATCTATGGTCAGATGGTCATGACTTCTATCATCGAGGAGAAAGGTAACCGAGTACTTGAGGTTGTCGTCACGTCAGTCAAGCCTGCCCAACTCATGATGGGTAAGATTATCGGCGTAGCACTCGTGGCGGTCACACAGATGCTCTTATGGGGAGTGCTTCTCGCGATGATGTCGGCCTACGTTCTTCCGGCGTTGCTCCCTGCGGATGCTATGGCTGATGTCGCCGCTGTACAGGCCGGCAATTTTGACAGTGTCAGCGAGCCCGATTCTCTGGAGCTCATTCAGGCAATAGCTTCCCTCACCCAGGTCGGAAATATCATTTCGCTGGTCGGACTGATGACACTCTTCCTTGTGGGAGGATTCCTCATCTACTCATCAATCTTTGCTGCGATCGGATCAGCTGTTGATAATATTCAGGATGCCTCACAGCTCACCTCGTTTGCTGTCTTCCCCATTATCTTCGGAATCATATTCGCTATGGTTGCAGCCACGGATCCCATGGGTTCGGTAGCTTTCTGGACCTCATTGTTCCCCCTCACTTCTCCCATGGTCATGGTTGCACGTATTCCATTCGGGATTCCCGCCTGGGAGGTGTGTCTATCACTCGTCTTGCTTTTCCTCGGTTTTCTGGCAATGGTCTGGATCGCCGGCAAGATCTATCGTGTCGGTATCTTTATGTACGGCAAGAAACCTTCCATCAAGGAGATCTGCCGTTGGATAAGATACAATTGATCTAAGGCTAACTCATAAACACCACGTGCGTGGCGGACCCGACAGATCCGCCACGCACGTGGTGTTTATGTACTGTTCAATAATTACGTTTCTCTGTTCTGTCAGTTGAGATGACCGATGAACACACCCGATTGATCGAAAGGTAGTTCAAGTCCATTGGTCAGTTCGATCTCATAGCCGTATTTCTCTACTGAGATCTCGTTGA
The DNA here is from genome assembly GCA_964581555.1 of uncultured Staphylococcus sp. Lineage (GTDB taxonomy): Bacteria > Bacteroidota > Bacteroidia > Bacteroidales > Muribaculaceae > Duncaniella. Next base: position 1,108 of record CAZOOY010000012.1, on the reverse strand, counting down.
CACCATAGGCGGGGAAATTAGTGGTCACGTACTCCTGGATAGGCTGGGGGACAATTCCGCTCGGCACGTACTGTTGGGCGGGAGCACTCACATCCGTCCACTGTCCGGCAGCGTCAAACTCCACTTCATGACCGCTTGCGAAGCGTACATCATATTCAGTCCTGTCATTTTTCCCGTCACGGTCAAGTGACACGATTTTATCGGCAGGATAATAGGTCGTGATAAAGGTCTTCGCTGCCTGAGGCAACTGATCGTAGGTGATAGGGGTGTCCTTATCGTCATCGTCGCTACAGCTCCAGGCCATCATGGCAACTACACCGATGGCGAGAAAAGAAAGGATTTTTTTCATAACGTGTGTATTTTATAGTATAGCTATATTACAACGAATCGTTCCTTATTGTTTGATGGAACGTGTCAGTTTATCCGAAAAAGATGTTAAACAACATTTGTCACTCCCGATAATTATAATTAAATTTGCATCCGTGAAAATAGGTTGAGGCCCTCCTTGATGGCTACAGACCTCTTTATGTATCTTGCAATCAAATAATTAACAAAAACTTATAATTTATAATAAACCATGGATATTTCACATATCGAACACATCGGCATCGCTGTGCCCAACCTCGAAGAGGCTATCGCCTTCTATGAAAACACACTTGGCCTCAAGTGCTTCGCCATTGAGGAAGTGGCTGATCAGAAAGTACGTACTGCTTTCTTCAAGGTAGGTCAGACCAAGATCGAGCTTCTCGAAGGCACAGCTCCCGAGAGCGCCATCAGCAAATTCATCGCCAACAATGGTGGCCGTGGCGGCATCCAGCACATGGCATTCGCCATCGAGGACGGTGTGCAGAACGCGCTTAACGAGATGGAAGAGAAGGGTTGCCGTCTCATCGACAAGGCTCCGCGCAAGGGTGCCGAAGGTCTCAATATCGCTTTCCTTCACCCGAAGAGCACCTGCGGAACTCTCATAGAGCTTTGCGAAGACCCCAATAAATAATTCCTGTCATAATATACGACTTCATAATTTCGACTAACGCATAATGAGTAATCAGCTTGAAAAAGTAAAAGAGCTTATCGCCCTGCGCGAGGAGGCTCGTCTGGGTGGTGG
>CAZOOY010000011.1:0-25473 GCA_964581555.1 uncultured Staphylococcus sp. | reverse complement strand
CACTGCTTCATGCGCTCGATGTCGCGCTCCGAGTCCTTGAGACCCACGATGTTGGGATGGTCGGCCAGATGCTTCACCACATCCACGGGGATGGTCATATGGGTGGTGGCGAGAATATTGTAGAGCATGAGCGGGCCGGTGATGTTGTCGGCCAGAGTCTTGTAGTAGTTACACATCTGCTCCTCGGTCAGTGCATAGTAGGAGGGCAGTGTGGCCACTATCACGTCAGCACCTGCCTTAGTGTAGGCCTCGGCCTGGGTGAGCTGCTCTGCGAAGCATGTGCCGGTGAGACCGGCATAGATGAGTATGCGCCCCTTGGCAGCCTTCACTGCGGTCTCGACCAAGAGGAGACCGTCGGCAGCCGACACGCTGTTGCCTTCGCCTGTTGTGCCCATCAGGAGGGGAGCCACATTATGGATAGCGAAAAACTCGATGATACGTTCCACAGCGGGCACATCAAGAGCGCCCTTCTCAGTGACGGGAGTGACCATAGGCACCACCACGCCACGATATTTGCAATTTTTCATGATATATTAGGTTATAAATTACTTTCTGTTGGAGATTTGAATCACAAAGTTAAGAAAAAAACAGCAAATACATTCCTCGCGGATGTAAATATTTCATGCCGTCAATTGTTAAATTTAATTCAATTTTTGTTCTTTTGGAGTAAACTAAAAGGATTCTGATTAAAAATGGAGATTTGCCATGGTATTAGAACCGAATCACTTCTAATTATCAGGGAGTATACTGTTTGCCCAATCCGGTAAATCATCCACATATAACTTCTCCAAATTACCATTTGTAAGTCGGAATAAAATCTGTGCATCTCTATCATTTACCGAATTATCATAAACATAGAGACGATCAACGATAGGGGCAACCGTCACGCAGTTATTTATTGATTTGGAGTATCTTGAGATGATTTTTTGAATAGGTACATCATGACCTCCTTCCATTACTCGTTTAGCTATTCGGGCTGCATTAATGGAAGGATGATTAGTCGAAATAAAGAATAATCTAATAAAGAAGCCTGCTTTTTTTGCTTTGACAAGGAAATCAATCTTGTCATCTGCAGAAAAAACCGTCTCGAAAACAAATCCGGTTAAGTTTCTCAGACATTCTTCCCGCCAACTCATACAATAATCCGCAGCTTTCAAAACCGCTTCACGCGAGTTCCAATCTCCAAAGATTTCCTTAGCGACTTGATCAGGATTAATATAAGTGGTACCATCTGCCCACTCATGATGAAGGAATTTTTGAGTAATAGAAGTTTTCCCAGAACCGTTTGGTCCGGCAATAACAATAAGTTCCGGCTTGTGACCAGGTCTAACCATTTAAAGCACTGTTAATTCGATCAGCCCATTTAGCTTTTACGATTGCTGCTTCGCGATGCATCTCACGAAAAAATTCGGAAGTTGCCTTTTCCTGACGTTCCTTAGCATCCCGAGCAACCTCTTTCATTATACAAGCCAACATTTCATCTGTCGGCTCTTCACCGGACGAAAAGCGATATGAGTTAAGTTCTTGTTCTGTCATTCCTAAAGTTTTATTTTCACAAAATTACAACAAATGATTGATATTTTGGGATTTCCAAGACCGAAATTTAATCAATTCCCGACATGATTTAATCTATTTCAGACATAAACTTCACAAATTGATTAAATCCTAACGTTCATCACCGAAAAACAGGGCTTCGTCACTCTTATTTTGTCGAGCGACGGAGGGGGGATATTTTTGTGTCGAAATCCAATAAACCACTAATAATGTCACCGATACTATCCATTCTGCTACACTTGATGGCAACTATTTCGACTCCGTCAACAGATGTCGCCGACAGTACTTCAATTGAGGTAGATTCCATCCCTATGCAAGAACTTGAAGAGGTCGTGGTCAAAGCCCGGAGGCCGCAAGCCATAGTCACACCTGAAAAAATATCCTATAATCCTGCCGAAACGCTGGCCGGTAGTGACGGCTCGCTTTACGATGCATTGCAATCATTGCCGGGACTTACCGTCAGTGGCTCCTCAATCTCAGCCTTTGGAACCCAAGGGGTAACTATAACTGTTGACGGCCGCAAACTGATGCTCCAGGGGAACGCCCTGGAGAGTTATATCAAGTCACTCCCCTCGGCTAATATTGAACGAATCGAATTAATCACGGCGCCTGCAGCCCGCAATGATGCCTCATCGGGAGGTACAGTGTTGAACATCAGGATGCGTCGCACCCGCGACCGAGGCTTTTCATCCGGGCTGACAGGAAATGTCAGGGGATGGAAGGCGAAACAGGGGCTCGGATCAGCCTTTGCAGAAATGAGCACTTCAAAAAGCTCGGTTTTAGGGTCCTTTTCTTACGTCGAGGCGCGTAATCCTTCATTACTCAACACTCAGAGGCCCTATCTGGATGGAGATGAAAATATCATCCAGCTCTACAATCGCGACAGGAAAGACAGAAATATAAATACATCGGTTTCCGTAGACCATAGTTTTACCGACCGCTGGAGCGGAGGTGCATCTTACTCAGGCAATTGGTTTAGAAGACGCGAACTCGGAATCATGGATACCGGTCTTTCAAACGGAAATGATCAAAATCACACCACTAATCACACTGATTATCATACCACCAATCTGCTCACAGGGATATATCTCAAGGATTCATTCGAGGATCATGCCGGAGATCTCACATTAGGCGTGGACTATTTCCGACACACCAATAATGAATCACAGGATATTTCCGACACGTCCGATACCGATACCGACGGAAAGATGACAGGCCGGACCCAGGGCTACATCATGACTCTCGATTTCTCGAGGAAGCTGAATGACCGTTGGCATCTATCTTCGGGGATGAAAACGACATTCCTCATGATAGACAACGGCGGGAAATATGATGACAATAAATCAGGAGAAACTCCCGAGGAGGCAGACGCCCTCAGCTCAGTGTTCAAAGGAAGAGAAAATGTCAATGCCATATATATCGAGGGACGCTTCTCTCCATCACTCCCCTTCACAATAACCGGTGGAGCCAGAATGGAACAGACCAATGTCCGTAACAGATTCTCAGGCAATGAGACCGGGGCCAAGAGTGACTTTTCCAGACACAAGGCAGGAGTGTTTCTTAACGGAGCCATCAGTATGCAGCTCTCCGAGAGAGACGGAATGATGGTGAGCTATGCGCGGCGTGTGAAACGTCCGAAATACTCCGATCTCAATCCTTTCGTCTACATTCTTGACGATATCACCCATGAAGGGGGCAACATAAATCTCAAGGAAGCTATCTCCGACAACCTTCAATTGACCTATGTCAGGGATCATTGGTTGAGGTGCGCTTTGTCAGGAACCTATATTAAGAATGATATTGCCCGCTGCTTCAGGGAGTTGGCCGACAATACGGTCTATTCCTCCCCCGAGAATCTACCCCGGCATATCAACGCGACCCTTTCTGTCTCAGCCATGAATGTTCCGATCACGAAAGGATGGGATGTCTCGGCAACGGCAGCTCTGGTATTTGACAATTATCATTTCAACCATGGACTGGGAATAAACAGCAATAGCTCTTTTACTCCGATGCTTGACTGCCGCACACGGTTGGATATTCTCTCAGGATTGATGGCCGAGGCCTCCTGGCAATGGAGGGGAAAGATTGCATATGCCCAGGCTGAAATCGCTCCGGTGGGAAATCTCTATTTAGGTGTAAGATACAGTATTCCGGGCACACGGGTGAATATCACTCTTTATGGCCGTGATCTGTTGAACGGTAACTACCGACGGAATTCCATAAAGCTCGACGGAAAAGTGTCGCGGCTTGTGGAGAGGGAGTATGAGAATATGCGTCAGATAGGACTGTCAGTATCATGGAGATTCAGTGCGGGCAAGTTAAACCACAAAAAACGTGAAAACAAAGTGCACGATGAAATAAAACGCGTAAATTTGTGATTATGTCTGATCAAAATATCTCACCGTCTCCACCCCACTCCCGGCAATATGCAGGAATGCCCTGGCATCCGGCCATCACCGTACTCAATGCCCTGATAATATTCGTCCTCATCCGCGTCCTCAATGACGTCCCGCAGGGGAGCAATTATCTCGATCACTCGACGGGATTTCTCATCATTGAGATAATCTGCACTATTCTCATATCCTTTGTCTGCCTGTATCTGACAGTGAAATGGGTCAATATTGTGATCTCGCATAGAGTGGCGGTCTGGATTGAGTATGCGTGTCCCATAGTCGGAGTCATGCTGCTCGTGAGTCTGATCATCATAGTGTCTCACTGCTATGAAGAGTCCCGGCTTACGCTGTCGGTGATGCTTCCCCCTATATTCGTCACTGTGGCAGGTGAGGTCGTCATCTACTCATGGCTTAAGGCTTCTGCCAAGGAGAAAATGCTCCATGAGATGCAACTCAATAATGAACGGCTCATGAACCGGCAGTTGAAAACGGAAATGAAACTCATGCAACTACAATTCCATCCTCATTTCCTCTTCAACATGTTGAACACCATATATTTTACCATTGACGATGAAAACATAGAGGCCAAAAGCACTGTGGAGCATCTATCCAATCTTTTAAGAGGCCAATTATATCAGACGGATGGTAAGGTACCTCTCGCCAAGGAACTCTCAATCCTGCACAGCTATATATTTCTTGCGAGGAAACGGCTTGACGAGAAGATAGAGACCTGTATCACTCTTCCCGCCACCGATGACGGTACGGACCGTTGTGACAGACTGGAAATCTATCCACATCTAATGTTGCCGCTTGTCGAGAATGTTTTCAAACATGCCTGTCGGGAGGGGAGAATCGAGATCTCATTAACTATTGAGGAGGGCTGGATCAAGCTTCTGACGGTCAATTCAATTGCTGAGAAAAAGTTTCCGACGGATGACACGGAGCATGGGCTCGGGCTGTCGAATCTGGCCCATCGCCTGAAGCTCATCTATCCACCCTCCGACTATCTGCTGGAGACAACGGAAAAAGATGGGATTTTTACGGCAAAACTTAATCTGAAGTTATTATGACATTTACCTGTGTGATAGTCGATGACGAGCCGATAGCCCGTCGGGGACTTGAGAAATACATCTCACGGACCGAGGAGCTTGAATGCATCGGAGTGTTTGGCAGTGCCGCGGATCTGGACGGTTTCCTCCATCGGGAGGATCAGACAACAGAGCCGGACATTATCTTTATGGATATAAAAATGCCGGAGATGACGGGAGTGGATTATCTTGCGCTGAATACGCTCAAGTCTGCTGTGATTATTGTCACGGCCTACGAGTCGTATGCACTCCGTGGATTTGAGCTTGATGTCACGGACTATCTGTTGAAGCCTGTGCCCTATGAGCGTTTTCTCAAAGCGGTCAGAAAAGCGCAGGCCTATCGCCGGTCGCTGCGGAAGCTGCATGAAACCACCCCGGCACTAACTGACTCCATTTTCGTAAAGTCCGACAGAATAATGCACCGCATCATTCTCTCAGACATCATCTATATCGAGGGGATGGAGAATTATGCGAAGATCTACTCGGATAAATCCATGGTTGTGGCGCGGACGACCCTCAAAGGATTGATGGAGAAACTGCCCGAAGAGAATTTCGTCCAAACCCACCGGTCCTTTGTGATCAATATTTCCCATCTAAAGTCAATCGAAGGGAATCAGATCAGAATGTCAAATGGGACAGTTGTCCCCGTCTCGCGAGGAATGAGAACACGTTTGCAGCAATTACTTAATCTTTCGGAATAAATGAGGGAAAAAGGTTTGCTTCGGCATGGGTTATCTGATAATATCAGCTTGAAATTTATAAATCGGACCTTAGTTTGGATAAAATATCGTCCGGCGACTGCTGCATTTGGCTAAATGCAACTATCCTTTTTCCGAGATCCTTGATAGAACCTCCGATAAAATAAACGGTGTTGTCGATTATTAGAAATCTGTCATGGACGTTGGTGCAATGACAAAGTTTGATTTCGGGATATTGAGCGTTATGTTTCTTTATATCAAGTTCAATCTGAGACTTCTTGGGATGGGTATAGATCAATGCCGTCACTCCATCACGCCTTTTGTCAAGAATCTTCAATACACGATCATCAACAAAATTGTCTATCAAGACAACCCGGTGATTTGCCTTGCGCACTAAGTCAGAAATCAAAGTATGGGCATCAAATATCTGACCTTCAAAGAAGAATCCCTCAATCGGCTCGGAGTCCTTTTCGTCAAGACGGCTTAAGATATCTTCAAACTTTCTGTCGTGTTCCGAAAGATGACGATTGACGAGGAGGTAGTTATGTTCGAGGGTTTCAAGCCTTTGGAACATATGCGCGTTATTCATCATAAAACTACGCATTGAGGTGAAGGCCCGCATTATTCGTATGTTTATCTCAATTGCAGTTTTAGACCGGAGAACACTACTTAGCATAGCTACACCATTTTCGGTAAAGACATGAGGATTGTATTTCAGGTGTTTCCCACGACCTTCGTTTAAGGTCACAATTTGTGACCTTAAACATTCCTCCTTGCTCAATTGAAACATAAAATCTTCCGGGAATCTTTCAATATTGCGTTTGACAGCCTGATTGAGCGCCTTAGTCTCAACCCCATATAATCGAGCCAAATCGCTATCAATCATTACTTGTTGTCCGCGTATGACATGTATGAGTTTTTCCACAGACATTAATCCGGAATCTGATTCGCCGGACGATGGAGTTAAAGGTATGTTATTGGATTCTTCCATTTGATTGTAGAGTTATAATGCAAATTTAGCAAAAATTATTTAGCACTACGAAAATAAGCATCATATAATCAGTTGAAATAACTCCTGGCATCAACTTTGATGAGCATGTAGATAATGAGAGAGGTGTATGGACGGATAGGAAAATTATTGCTAATTTTGCATGTCAGTTCAAGAGCGCCTCAGTCGAGCATGTCAAAGAGTTCAGGTTTCATCATATCGGCTACATCGTCGGGAAGTGGAAAGACCACCTTTTCATTAGGACTGATGCGCGCCCTGCGCGACCGAGGCCTAAGGGTGCAACCGTTCAAATGTGGGCCTGACTATATCGACACGCAGTTTCACGGCGCGGCCTGCGGCAGACCGTCGGTCAATCTTGATACATTCATGGCTTCAGAGGCGCATGTGGCCGATCTGTTTTCCCGATATGCTTCCAAGAGTGATGTCTGTGTCGTGGAGGGTGTGATGGGCCTCTTTGACGGTTACGATAAAATAAAGGGGAGCAGTGCCGACCTATCCCGACTCCTCGGTCTGCCGGTCATCCTCCTGATTAATGCAGCCTCCTCGGCCTATTCGCTGGCGGCAACGATTCACGGATTCATCTCTTTCCGGCCGGAGGTTAGGGTGGCGGGGGTCGTGTTCAATCGCGTTGCCTCACCGGGACATCTGAGATTGCTACAAGCAGCGTGTGCCGACGCCGGGGCAGAGTGTCTGGGCTATATAGCGCGGTCGGAAGGATTGCAGACACCCTCGCGTCATCTCGGGCTCACCCTCTCCGGGAGAGAGGAAATGGAAACTTTCATCCATAGGGCCGCGGCAGCAGTGAGTGAAAATGTCGATATCGACCGTATTTTATCACTGACGGAAATTTCGGAAGATGCTGCCGGGACGCCGGCAATCACTACCGCCATCGGTCAGAGGGATGGAGAGAAGCTGCGAGTGGCGGTAGCAAGAGACGAGGCATTCAGTTTCATCTATCCCGAAAACCTGAAAGCGTTCGGACGGGCGGAGATTGTTTACTTCTCGCCGATCCATGACTCCATCCTCCCGGAAGCGGACATCATCTATCTTCCCGGAGGCTATCCCGAGCTCTACGCTGAAGATTTGGCAAAGAATAGGAAGATGAGGAGTGCGATAGCCGATTACATAGAAAACGGTGGCCGTATGCTGGCTGAGTGTGGAGGGATGATATACCTCACACGTGATATTGACGGAAAAGAGATGTGTGGCATTATCCCAACATCCACCACCATGGAGAATGCGAAACTCACGCTGGGTTACCGAACGGTCGAGCTGCCGGAAATGAAGCTGAAAGGACATGAGTTTCACTACTCGAGGCTCGTCAACCCCGATGTGCTCCCGTCGGTGGCAAGACAACGCGATGTCAGAGGGAAAGAAGTGAGTATACCTCTTTACAGATATAAAAATTGTTTTGCAGGATATACGCATCTCTATTGGGGTGAGAGCGGTATCCGGCAACTATGGAACTGAGTATGGCAAGAATATACACCCGGACAGGTGACCGCGGAACCACTTCGATTCATGGACGCATACGTGTCTCCAAAACCGATCCGCGCATAGAGGCCAACGGTGCTCTCGACGAACTCAATGTGGCGGTGGGAACCGTGCGCTCATTCATGGAGCCGGATGATCCCCGTCAGGAAGCATTGAGGGGGATTCAGCTCAACATCATGCCGGTGATGAGTCTCGTGGCCACGAGAAGTGACATGCGGGCTGAGAATCCCAACACCCTGCCGGAGTCTCTTGTCAGTGATGTCGAGGCTCGCATTGACAGCCTGACCGCAGAGTGCGGGGGAATAGGAGACTTTATCCTTCCGGGTGGGACACGCATCGCCGCCCTGCTCCATGGAGCACGTGTGGCCGCCCGTCGGGCTGAACGCCGGCTATGGGAACTCGATGCGACCGACAAGGTGCCCGACCAGATCCTTTGTTATATCAACCGTCTGTCAGACCTCTTCTTCATCATGGCTCGCCATGAGATGAAGCGGATCGGAGCGGATGATGAGATATGGAAGTCATTCGCCTATAAAAGAGAAAAGAAATGAAGAACCGACTATATCCCGTCATGCTTGCCGGAACAGGGAGCGATGTGGGAAAGAGCCTGATAGCCACAGGGCTCTGCCGCATATTCCTTCAGGACGGTTACTCTCCGGCTCCGTTCAAGGCTCAGAATATGGCGCTTAACTCCTATGCCACACCTGACGGGCGGGAGATAGGGCGCGCTCAGGCAGTGCAGGCAGAGGCTGCCGGCCTCCCCTGCTCCACGGATATGAACCCGCTGCTTCTGAAGCCGTCCGGCGACCATACTTCGCAGGTGGTTCTGAACGGTAAACCCATCGGTAACCGCGACGCCTACGACTATTTCAGGCGTGACGGGCGTGAAGAATTGCGCAAGGAGGTCTGCGCTGCCTTCGATCGTCTCGCCGCCCGCCATAATCCCATTGTAATGGAGGGAGCGGGGAGTATCTCTGAGCTCAATCTGAGAGACAGCGACCTCGTGAACATGCCGATGGCCCGTCACGCTGATGCCCGGGTGGTACTCGTGGCCGATATTGACCGCGGGGGTGTATTCGCAAGTGTCTATGGGTCGATAATGCTTCAGACTCCGGAGGATAAAGCTCGGATAAAGGGTGTGATAATTAATAAGTTCCGAGGTGACATGCGTCTCTTTGAAGAGGGACGCCGCATGATGGAGGATATCTGTGGAGTGCCGGTGCTCGGAGTCGTGCCGTTCACGCGTGACATTCACATCGAGGAGGAGGACTCCGTATCGCTTGACTCCAAGCGGCGTCACGCCACGGCGGGAAAGGTCAATATCGCCGTTGTGCTCCTGCGTCACATCTCCAATTTCACCGATTTCGACATGCTTGAGAAGGATCCAAGAGTCAATCTCTACTATACAGGAAGCGAAAAGGATCTCGAGGAAGCTGACATCGTGATAATTCCCGGATCCAAAGCTACACTCGATGATCTGTATGAGCTTCGTCGCAACGGACTGGCCAAAGCGATCCTCTCGGCTGCAAGAGAAGGGAAAACGGTGATGGGTATTTGCGGCGGCTATCAGATAATGGGGCTTGAGGTAAGCGATCCCGACGGTGTGGAAGGAGAGATAAAGGTCTTGCCCGGTCTGGGACTCCTGCCCATCCGCACCACTCTCTCGGGAAGCAAGACCACGAGACAGGTGGAGTTTACATTTGACGGCGGATCGGATGTGTGTCGCGGTTACGAGATACACATGGGTGAGACACGCCTCGATGAGGGCTCCAGACCGCTCTGCATACTCTCGGACGGACAGCCGGACGGATGCCGCGCGTCAGACAATCTGATGGGTACATACATACATGGGATTCTTGACAACGGGCCCGTGATAGAGGCGATTATCGGTCCGTATACCGGTGATAAAAAAGGTGCCGTCACTACGGACTATACCGCCTACAAGGAGGAGCAATATGACGCATTGGCTACCATGTTGCGCGAACATATCGACATCGACCGGCTATATAAAATAATGAGCGAGGATGATTGAGGGACACGGAGACGACCTTTACCGCTACGCGGGCAAGGTGAGACATAATTTCAGTTCCAATATTCTGCAGAGTGTCGACCACACTCCTCTCTTACTCCGTATTTCCGGACTGCCTGAGTTACTGACCTCTTATCCTGAGCCGGAACCGCGATCGGTTGAACGGATGATAGAGGATATCAGGGATCTACCCGATGGCTCAGTGATGGTGACAGCGGGAGCCACCGACGCCATCTATCTCATTGCCCGCGCATTTGCAGGAAAGAAATCATCGGTACCGTCGGCAACTTTCAGTGAGTACGGCGATGCGTGCCGGATGGCCGGGCACACGTTTACCGATCTCGCGTCTGCCGATCTCGTGTGGCTCTGCAATCCCAACAATCCTGACGGAAAGGTCACTCCGCGAGTTGATGTTCTCTCGATGATCAGCTCCCGGCCTGACGCTATCTTCATCCTCGATCACGCCTACGCCGACTATACCACCGAACCGCTCGTGACACCTCAGGAAGCCGTCAAGGCAGGGAATGTCCTGATGCTCAATTCCCTCACGAAGCGTTTCTCAGTTCCCGGGCTGCGGATAGGCTACATCACAGGAACGCCCGGACTACTTGAGACCCTGCGAAAGCTTAGAATGCCATGGAGCGTAGGGGCTATTTCTATTGCTGCCGCAAAGTATCTCCTTGAAAATCGTGACGCCTACTCCATCGATGCCGCCGGACTTCACACCGAGGCGCTCAGGATGACTGAGGAGCTCCAAGGGGCCGGATTCACAGTCCAACCGACAGACTGCAACTTTTTTCTTGTCACCTTGCCGCATGGGACATCAGCCTCACTGAAGGAATGGCTCGTTGACCGTCACGGACTGCTTGTGAGAGATGCCTCCAATATCACCGGAAACGAACGTGACATCCGTATTGCCGTCCAGACTCCCGGAGAGAATAATCTGCTAATCAATGCATTGAAAGAATGGATTTCGTTGTAGCACTTTTGCCGCTGCTCATAGGATGGAGCCTTGACATGATTCTTGGGGATCCTGCGTGGCTCCCTCATCCTGTTGTTGGGTTCGGAAAATGTATTTCGTACTTCGAGCACAGACTCAACCGCGGTCGCCGAAGGAGAGTGTGGGGCGCTGTCACAGCGATCTCTCTCATAGCCGCTGTATTTGCCGGTGCATGGATCTTTCTCAGGGCTCTATCCCCCTATGTGTGGCTCAAGGTGGCTGTTGAGGCAATTGCCATCTTCTACTGTCTTGCCGGCAAGACGCTGGCCTCGGAGGTGAGGATGGTCTTTGAGGCCGCAGACAGATCGCTACCAGAGGGTCGGCGACAGGTTGGACGCATCGTCGGGCGTGACACAGCCTCCCTCTCCGATCAGGAGGTTCGCACTGCAGCCCTTGAGACCCTTGCCGAGAATCTCAGCGACGGCGTGATAGCTCCGCTCTTTTGGTTTATGCTGTTAGGTGTCCCCGGTATGCTCGCCTACAAAATGATCAATACGCTCGACTCAATGATAGGGTATAAGAACGAACGTTACAGGGAGTTCGGCTGCTGGGCGGCTCACATCGACGACATAGCTAACTATATTCCCGCGCGTCTCACGGCATTGCTGATGATAATAGTCGGGGAAGGAAAGAAGTTCCGCACCCTCGTCGGATGGGTGAAACGGTTCGGGCGAGAACACGCGAGTCCAAACTCGGGCTATCCCGAGGCGGCGCTCGCAGGAATACTGGACTGCCGGTTCGGAGGTACGCATGACTATTTCGGCCATGCGGTCTACAAGCCTTATATCGGGATCAATCCCTGCCCGCTCACATCGCAGGATATGAAGAGAGCTGTGACCGTCAACCGGCGCGCGGAGGGGCTAATGATCCTATTGACACTCATGGTCCAGGCGGCAAAATGTTGGGCGGGAGCATGATATTCCAGGGCATTCTTCAAGGGAGAATGCGCCTGATTTAACCGTCCGATCTTTACGTCAACAACAAGTCCCTCAACTCCACAAAGGGGTCAAGGGACTTGCCATTTTCTAATCCGTGCGCATGAAGGGACTCGAACCCCCACGACCTGAGTCATTAGATCCTAAGTCTAACGCGGCTACCAATTACGCCACATGCGCGGTCATTTTCACAGGCAAAGGTAAGGACTTTTTGTGACTTGTGCAACTTTCCTGTCCGGGTTGACAGGATTTTTTGTAATTTTGCGGGTGAATTCAGTTGTCAGATATGAGCGAATCACGCGAGCGGTTGTGGAACCGCAATTATTGTAAAGCCATGGTGGGCAATTTCATGCTGTTCTTCTCCTTCTATCTGCTCACCCCTCTTCTCCCGATCTATCTCGACGCACAGTTTCACGCCGACAAGGATCTCATCGGCCTCGTTCTTTCGGGCTATGTAGTGGCCGCACTTCTCGTGAGACCTTTCAGCGGTTTTTTCGTGGACGGGTTCAATCGCCGCAAGGTGCTGATGCTATGCTTCTTCTGTTTTTTCATCTGTTTTACGGGGTATATCGGAGCGGGCACTATCCTGATGTTTGCAATCGTGCGTACCCTACACGGACTCCCGTTCGGAGCAACTACGGTGGCCAACAGTACGGTCGCCATCGACACCCTACCCTCCTCACGCCGCAACGAAGGAATCGGTTACTACGGGCTGAGCAATAATCTGGCCATGGCGATAGCCCCGTCGGCAGGAATCTGGATCTACGGTGCTACCGGGAGATTCGACTTCCTGTTCTGGCTCTCGTTGGTGGTGGCTTTCGCCGGATTCTTCACGGTATCCACCATCCGTCTGCCCCATCGCAAGCCGGTGGAAGGACGGCCAAAGATGAGCCTTGACCACTTTTTCCTCACCCGTGCATGGCTGCTGGCCATAAACATCCTGCTCTTCGGCCTCTGCTGGGGCGTGATGAGCAACTATGTGGCTATCTATGGCAAGGAACGCCTCGGTATCACCGACGGGACAGGCATATTCTTCGCACTCCTTTCCGCCGGACTCTTTGTCTCCCGCCTCTACGGAGCCCGATCGCTACGCGAAGGACGCCTGACCGCCAATGCTATTGAGGGAGCATCCATCAGTTGCATCGGCTTCACCCTGTTTGCCTTAGCCCCGGGAGAGTGGGCTTTCTATCTGTCGGCTATTCTGATCGGTCTCGGCAACGGGCGCATGTATCCGGCGTTTCTCAATATGTTCATCAGCGTGGCGCGCAATGACCAGCGAGGCACAGCCAATTCCTCGATCCTCACTTCCTGGGACCTCGGCATGGGGATAGGCATACTCGTCGGCGGAGTGCTGGCGGAATATGTGGGCTATGGAGCGGCCTTCTGGTTCACGGCAGCATCACAGATCTCAGGCACACTGCTTCTACTCTTCCTCACCCGCACATTCTTCCGCAGTCGCACCCTTCACCCCGACCACAGATAAGAGAAAGTTTTAATTATACTGAAAACTTTCAGTAAATTCGACAAAAGTTTTCAGTATAATAAAAACTTTTAGTATTTTTGGCAAAAGCTTTGAGTATAATGAAAACTTCTGAAATTATTCCCCGTCAGAAATACCTCGCAAGAATCAGACCTTACATGGGTAAGGGTGTGATAAAAGTCCTCACCGGGCAAAGAAGGGTCGGCAAAAGCTATCTACTGGAATCAGTAGAGGATGAGTTGCGTACCACTGATCCGGAAGGTAACTTCATAACAATCAATCTTGAAGACTATTCATTCGCGCATATCACGGATGCCTCCACTCTTCACGGGGAGATTATGGGAAAACTTTCAGGCAGTAGGAAAAACTACATTTTCATAGACGAGATCCAGGAGATCGATGGTTTTGACCGTGTGGTAAGGTCATTGAATCTTGACCCTCGGAACGATATTTATGTAACGGGCAGCAACTCGGCCATGCTTTCGTCAGAAATAGCGTCCAGACTTGCAGGGAGAAGTGTAGAGATCAGAGTTCACCCGTTGTCCTACACGGAGTTTCTTACATTTCACTCCATGACAGACTCCGATGAGGCTGTGAATCTGTATCTTCAATACGGTGGTCTGCCTTTCCTGAGGAATCTTCCTTCAAGAGATACATGGATGGAATATCTCACAGGTGTGACAGATGCGCTCGTCTACCGTGACATCGTGAGCCGTCATTCGATCCGTAACAATGATTTTCTGCAGCGGCTCATGCTTTACATGGCCGACAATATCGGGAAGCTCTTTACGGCCAAACGCATAACCGACTATCTCAAATCCCAGCACATATCATCATCGGTCAACAGCGTTCAGACTTATGTCGATTATATATGTGAGGCTTACGTGGTGAACAAGTCACGGAGATGGGACATAGAGGGGAAAAGACATTTTGAAATCGGAGAGAAATATTATTTTGAGGATTTGGGCATTCGCAATGCCATTATAGGCTACAGGCCTGATGACATAAGCGGACTCCTCGAGAATATTGTCTATTCCAAACTGGTCTCTGATGGTTATGAGGTAAAGACCGGTGTCATACCAAAGGGAAAAGAGATTGATTTTGTGGCTGAGAAGGGGAGTGAGCAGCACTATTTTCAAGTTGCCGTCAGAATCACAGACCCATCAGTTGCAGAACGTGAGTTCGGTAACCTCGCCTCAATCCCCGACAACTATCAGAAGACACTCGTCACTCTGCGTGATTCCGCTCCCAACACTAAGGATGGTATCAGGATGGTTTCGTTACGGGAATTTCTCCTTACCGACTGATAGGGTGCATCGACTGCAATTTTTACACGGCGCCCGACTGAACTCTTGAGCTTTTTATTCTGTTGTAAAAAGAAAAGACTCACAAAATTCTATCTCAGTTTTACCACTATGAATGTTCAAGAAATCCTCGGCCAGCTCACCGCAAAGTTCGGTGACTCATTCGATGTCTCAAAGGTCACTGAAGTGCTTAAATCCCTTGATCTCAAGAATCTTTCGTTCTCCGATATTGTATCCAAGCTCAGTTCAAGCGGGCTTCTCGATAAAGTCAATATTGACGACGTGAAGGGGAATGTCCTCAACAGTCTGAAAGACAAAGCCGGAAGCATGCTCGGAGGAATGTTCGGGAAATAATACCGATTTTCAGCAATAAAGCCCGGTTATCAGGTATTCACAATATCAACGCTCAATTTTGCTCTCAATCCGGGAGTAAAATTGAGTTGTTTTTTTGTGGATGTTGTGCCGTCAGCTGCCACCAGCATACCACGGAGGTCATCATCGGGGCCTCGGTGCAAGTTTATCATTATTTTTAAAGAGCCATTCGGAGATTTTGAGTAACTTTGCAAGACGTTAACATCAAAAAGAGTTCTGATCATGGCAGATAGCGTAAGCTCTTCAACGGAGGATCTCGGCCAAAAGTCGATAGGCCGGCTTCTGGCCCAATATTCCATTCCGGCCATCATAGCCAGTGTGGCCACGTCGCTCTACAATATAGTCGACTCAATCTTCATCGGTCGCGGAGTAGGCGCAATGGCTATAGCGGGGCTTGCCATCACCTTTCCACTGATGAACTTAGTGGCTGCCTTCTGTATGCTCATCGCGGCTGGCGGCGCTACCATCAGCTCCATCTTCCTGGGACAGAAGAACTATGACCGCGCCACGGATGTGGTCAACAACGTTTTCACTCTCTGCCTGATTCATGCCGTCATCTTCGGTGGCGCCACGCTCCTTTTCCTCGACCCGATCCTCTACTTCTTCGGTGCTACAGACGAGACGCTTGTCTATGCGCGGGAGTTTATGGAAGTGATACTCTGGGGCACACCTATTTCATATGTATTCATCGGGCTCAACAACCTCATGCGTGCCACAGGTTATCCCCGCAAGGCCATGATCTCGGCGCTCCTGTCTGTCGTTGTCAACATCATTCTCGCCCCCATCTTCATCTTCGTGCTTGACTGGGGGATAAAAGGTGCGGCCTGGGCCACCGTGGCCGGACAGACTGCTGCTTTCATCTGGGTGCTCATCCACTTCCTGTCCAAATCAAGTTCGATCCACTTCAAGCTTGGCAACAAGTGGCTCACGGGATCGATAGTGAAGCGCATCTATGCTATCGGTCTGTCGCCGTTCCTCATGAACGTGTGTGCCTGCGTGGTTGTGATCTTCATCAACCGTGCGCTGCTCGAAGTTGGAGCTGACGACGGCAACCTCTGCATAGGAGCCTACGGCATCATCAACCGCACCACCATGTTCTTCGTGATGATAGTGTTCGGCGTCACCCAGGGAATGCAGCCTATTCTCGGCTACAATATCGGTGCGGGAAAATTTGACCGCGTCAAGAAGACTCTTCGCAACGGCATATGGCTCGGAGTGACGATCACATTTGTGGGCTGGGTGATCAGCGAAGTGTTCCCCGACACCGTCAGCCGCCTCTTCACCACCGACGAGACTCTCATCACCATCTCACGCGAGGGGTTCCGCATCTACTTCATCGCCTATCCAGTGGTAGGATGCCAGGTTGTGATCCAGAACTTCTTCCAGAGCGTCGGGCGTCCGAGCTACTCAATATTCCTCGCGCTCACCCGCCAGCTTGTTCTCCTGATCCCGCTCCTTGTCATCCTCCCGAAGATATGGGGTATCGACGGAGTCTGGGGGTCAATGGCAATTGCTGATTTCCTCTCCTTCGTGCTCGCCCTCCTCACCCTCCTGTGGTGGATGCGCCACAGGATGAGCAGGATGGAACAGCGTGTCTCGCCCGATAAAAATTGACATAACATGATCGAAAATATTGAACTCCGGACCGACCCGCGCACGGCTGCCGAGGAGCTGCGTCTGCGCGGAGCCGTCTCGACTCACCTCGGTATCGATGCCAACCGCATCTGCCACCTCGCCATCACCCGCCGATCCATCGATGCAAGGCAGAAGAGAGTGATGGTCAATCTGGGGCTGCGGGTGTGGATTGACGAGGAACCGGCCACAACATCGCTCATCAATCCGGTTGATTACAAGCCGGTCGATAGTTCCAAGGAGGTCATTATCGTGGGGGCCGGTCCCGCCGGACTCTTTGCCGCCCTGCGCCTCATCGAGCTCGGAATACGTCCGATGATTCTCGAGCGGGGAAAGGATGTCGACTCCCGGCGCAAGGACATGGCGCGGATAGCACGAGAGAATGTCGTGGATCCCGACTCAAACTATTGCTTCGGCGAGGGGGGAGCGGGTGCATTTTCTGACGGCAAGCTCTATACCCGCAGCAAGAAGCGCGGCCCTGTAGACAAAATCCTTCATATCCTCGCGCAACACGGGGCGCCGGAGGCAATATTGGCCGACGCACATCCCCACATAGGCACCGATCTACTCCCCGAGGTCATCAAGGCTATCCGCTCGACCATCATAAACTGTGGCGGAGAGGTGAGATTCAATACCCAAGTGACCGATCTTCTCCTCACGCCCGAGGGAACGGTCAACGGTGTCGTCACGGCCACAGGCGAGAAGCTTCACGGCCCTGTCATCCTTGCTACAGGCCACTCGGCGCGTGATATTTACCGTATGCTGTTTGACCGAGGTGTCGAACTTCAGCCCAAAGGACTTGCAATCGGAGTTCGCCTCGAGCATCCGCAGGAACTGATAGATCGCTTACGCTATCACTCCAAGGATGGACGCGGGAAATACCTCCCCGCAGCGGAATACACTATGCTGACACGCGTGGACGACCGCGGTGTCTACTCCTTCTGCATGTGTCCCGGAGGCTTCATCATCCCCGCGGCAAGTGCTGACGGTCAGCTTGTGGTCAACGGCATGTCTCCATCCAACCGCGGCACTCGCTGGGCTAATTCCGGCATGGTTGTGGAAATACTCCCCGAGGATGTACCCGATGGTGACACCGAAGAGAGCAAAGTGCTTAAAATGATGCACTTCCAGGAGGGGATCGAACGTGCCTTCTGGGAAGAGGCCGGCCACACGCAGAACGCACCGGCCCAGCGCATGGACGACTTCGTGGCTTCACGCCCCTCGGCTGATCTCCCGGCCACATCCTATGCCCCCGGGATTCATCCTGCCCGCATAGACCGTCTGCTTCCCAAGGGAATTGCACGCCGTCTTCAACAGGGATTCAAGGATTTCGACCGCAAAAACCGTGGATTTCTCACCCATGACGCAGTGTTGATAGGGGCCGAGACGCGCACATCTTCACCTGTCCGTATTCCGCGCGACCCCGAGAGTCTCGCCCACATTTCCATTCCTGGCCTTTACCCCTGCGGAGAGGGAGCCGGTTATGCCGGGGGCATAGTCTCAGCCGCCATTGACGGCGACCGATGTGCCACAGCCGCGGCGGAGTATCTCAAAAAGGAGTGATTCAATCAAGCTCAGTGACGTAGATCTGAGCATTCTCATATTTCACGATCTTCACCCGTGTCCCGGCCAGAATAAAGCCGGCCACACCGACGGCATCAAGCATCTCATCTCCTACCCTCACCTTTCCGGCCGGACGCATGTCGGTGAGCGTAATACCCTCGGACCCGATAAAACGGCTTGGAGCCATGTCGACCCCGACGAATCCCTCGGAAACCTTGAGTTCGGTGGTGAGATCCGTGTGACGACGCACCCACTTCGGTCCATGTGACGAGGTGAGATACCATATTCCGGCCACCGCAAGCACCAGACCGGCGGCAAAGATTCCGAGCGAGGTCCAGACAGCACCGGAATCAGCCTGAGAGAGTGTGAAAGTATAGTTCTCAATCAGCGCGAAAATGAGGGCGAGACACACACAGATTATACCGGATATCCCTGTGACTCCGAAGCCAGGGACGACAAAAATCTCAAGCAGTATCAATATCACGCCTACTACGAAAAGCAGGATGATCCATGAGGAGGCAATGCCGGTGAGATAAAGCGGAAGGAAATAGAGCATGGCAGCGATCAGGGCGGCAGCCGAGGGGAAACCCATCCCGGATGTGTGGAGCTCCATGTAAATTCCACCTATAATTATCATTATGAGAACGGCCTGGACTGCGGGGTTGGTCAGGAAACCTATCAGGCGGTCAGTCCACGTGGGTGAATATTCGGCCATGTCGTAATCCTTAACATCCAGTTGCGACAGGAGCTCCCGTACACTCTCGGCCTTACCGTCGGCATACCCCCACTTCATGGCCTCGTCGGGGGTGAAGGTGAGCACACGGGTGGAGTCGATAAGACCGTCCACGACGATGCGAGAGTCCACCATAGCCTCCGCTATGGCCGGGTCACGCCTCCATGTCAGTAGGGAGTCGGCGTTCATCATCCGGCCGTGATGCTCGGCGGTCGCACGCATCATGGCCCGCATATATGACTGATACTTGTCGGGCATAGCCGCACCGTCAGCCCCATTGACCACAGTGGCCGCCCCCATTGACGAACCGGGACGCATGAACACCGTGTCACACGCAAGCGCTATGAGCGCTCCCGCCGAGGCAGCGTTATTGTCGACGAATGCCACCACCGGACGGTCGAAGTTCAACAACGAGGTACGTATGGAGTCGGCATGCACCACGGAGCCGCCGTAGGTGTTGAGATGGACAAGCAGAATGTCGGCATCCAGTTCGCGGGCCTCACGAAGGGCCTCTCGCGTGTATCGCCAGGTGCTTGAACCTATCTCGTCGTCAAGACGGAGCATGTAGACAAGATTCTCGTTTGCAAAAGCGAAGATCCCCGAGAGAGCGACGAGGAGAGAAATTACAAATCTGATCATGATTTTTTCTTGAAAGTTTTTCCGAGCCAGCCCGGGATAATGAAACAGCCTATCAGAAGGTAAACGTAGTAACTGATGATTCTCCAGAAGAGTGCAATTATCAGTGCCATTCCCGCACTGCCGAGAAGATCACCGTAGTAGGTGGTGAAAAGCCACTCGCTTATACCGGCTCCACCGGGAGTAGGACTGATCATGAGGACGACCCAGACTACAAACTGCCGTGCAAGCACCACGAACTGATCGGCTTCGGGAGCGAATGCGAGGAATAGAGCGTTGACAAGGAGAAAACGTGAGATCCAGGAGAGTGCCGTGGCACCGAACGCCTTACACCACCAGCCCGGCGAGCGGCGGCGAAGGGAGTTGCCAGTAGTCTCCATGTCAGCACCGAGTGTGTCTGCCTTGGCCTCCCATCTCCTGAGCCAGCGGAGACTGAAAAGCTTCTTCAGCCAACGATGGATGGCATGGGGCTTCACTATGATTCCAAGAAAGAGCAGGAATGTCCATAGACTCATCCCCACGTAGACGACCCAAAAGACGGTCTGTAGTCCGTCGACAAACGCCGAATGGTCAAATCCGAACAATTGCTCATACGGGACAAGGAAAATGAAGACCGGGAGCATGATGACGAAGAAAAGATTATCGAGAAAGAGCGTGGTCATCATCAGACTCGTCCCCTTGCCATACTCTATCCCTTCACTGTGAAGGAAAAGCATACCCAAGGCACTACCGCCGGCCGACGTGGGAGTGATACAGGAGGTAAACTCCACCAGAAAGCACACCTTAATGGCTTGGGCCCATGAAAGAAAGCGGTCAGTGAGGATGCGGAAGCGCAGGCTCATACCGAAATCTCGCCCGACAAAGCAGATCCATGCGAGCGCGATGCACCACATCACGCGGGAATCCCATCGGATGGTGGCCCAGACGGACGGGTCGAACTCCCGTCGGAACAGCCACCACACGACAGCCATGCCGATGGCCACCGGAAGAAGCATCTTCCACACGAGATTGAAAATTCCACCTTTCATCACCGGGGAGGAACCGGCATTCTCTTTGCTCATGACTGTTTCGGAGGGTTACTTTTGTCATTCACAAAGTTACACTTTTTGGAATAATTATCAGAACTTACGCCTGACAATTTTGCCGGATGAGGGTGTCCGCTCTATCTCATTCACATGAATCACCTCTTTCGGGCAGTGCCGGAGTGGAAGCAGAGGGCGCAGACGCTCCTGCAATCCATCATCCACGAGAGGGGAATCGGTGACAATAACGGCTTCCTCGCCCCATCGATCGGAACGGCGTGAGGTCACGTAGGCTGTCGCTCCGTCCGGAAGAAGAGGGAGCATGATCTTCTCGATCTCCTCCGGGTGAATCTTTATCCCGCCCGAATTTATCACGTTATCATGTCGTCCGAGCCAGTGGAACTCACGTGGAGACAGGACCGAGACCATATCATTCGTCTCGAAAAGGCCTGCAGAAAGCGTGGTGCTTTCAATCACAAGACATCCGCGAGAGTCGGTGGTGAAAGTGAATCCCGGAAGAGCTTTGAAAGACTCCTCCCCTACCCTGCGGAGCGCCACATGGCTGCATGTCTCGGTCATGCCGTAGGTGAGCCATGCCGGTGCCCCTGTCTCGACAAGCAGACATTCCTGTTCAGGCGAAAGCGGAGCGCCACCTATAATAATATTATCCGCCATTCGGAAAGCGGGTGATTCCATCAGTCCCGGGAGCTGGGATGGAACAATAGGGAGCAAGCCTATCCGTCCATCTACCCATCCGCTGAAAGGACGGGAGGAGGGAGGCTCCACAATGAGACTGCAATCCGCTTCCAGTGCCCTCACTATCTGCATCTTCCCGGCGATATATCCAGGAGAGAGAGGGAGTGCGAGGATGGAATTGCTGCCGATACCGAAGAAATCAATCGTGGCACGGGCCGAGGCCTTCATGTCGCTCTTGAACAGCCTTATCTCCTTGGGTGTACCTGTCGAGCCGGAAGTGTGGGCGATGACAAAAGGCGAAGCTGACCGCCACCCCTCTATGAAAGCCTCGGCGTCGGGAGTCAGAATAAGTCGGCGAACTCCCATGTTCCTGAAGGATTGACACTCACTATCCCACCATGTTGACAGAGGGGGGAAGGAATGTTGTTGTGATAAAGCCGGCCT
Organism: uncultured Staphylococcus sp.; assembly: GCA_964581555.1. Taxonomy (GTDB): domain Bacteria; phylum Bacteroidota; class Bacteroidia; order Bacteroidales; family Muribaculaceae; genus Duncaniella. The sequence goes on along the minus strand of CAZOOY010000011.1, from coordinate 3,391 downwards.
GTACCGAGACCCTGTGGCATGTGGATCTGCTTTGTCGCGAGCCATGAGCCGATGGCATTGAGACCTATATTGGATTCGAGAGCCGAGGTGGCCCACCATCCGATACCCCGTTCAGAAGCGAGGCTGATCCACTCATCCGCTCCCGAGAAGCCGCCGCAAAGCGTAGGCTTGAGTATGACATAGGCCGGGCGGATCGCATCAAGCATCCGCACCTTTTCCTCCCTGGCATTGAGCCCTATGAGTTCCTCGTCAAGTGCGACGGGTATGGGTGACTCGCGGCATACCCGGGCCATAAGTTCATACTGGCCCGCTTTCACAGGCTGCTCGATAGAATGGATATGATAAGAGGCGAGGGCATCGAGACGCGCCATGACATTCTCTGCCGTAAATGCGCCGTTGGCATCAAGACGCAACTGGATTCCCGGAGCTTTTTCACGCAGATAAGACAGCAACGCAAGTTCCTCTCCGAAATCTATCCCACCTATCTTTATCTTTATGCAGTCGAATTCTTCTGCAAGCTTGTCGTCCACCCTGCGGGTCATAGTGGCGCTATCACCCATCCAGATAAGACCGTTTATGGGGATCTGCCAGGCCGTCTGAGTGAACGGCTTCATACGTCCTCCCGACGCGAGATCGGCGAGAGCGGTCTCGAAGCCCATCTTTATGGAAGGCCATTGGTCCAGCAGGCTCAGATCTGAGGCATAACGTGCCGGATCAGCACACACTTCGTCAAGCATATCCTCATATCCAGGACTGTCATCACAACTCAGCCCGCGGAACAGTGCCGCCTCCCCGAGTCCGAAGACACCCGGACGGCCAGGATCACTGAGGCGGATAAAATAAGTGTCTTTATGCCGCAATCTCTCGCGCGACGTTATGGCCGTGAAAGTGAAGTCAAGACGGTAACGCCGCCATTCACCCGTCATCATCCGGGGAATTTCGGGAACTGGTCAAAGTCGGGGGTACGTTTCTCGAGGAAAGCATTCTTACCCTCCTGGGCCTCGGCCATGAGATAGTACCTGTGAGTAGCATCGCCGGCAAACTCCATCATTCCTCTCTGGCCGTCAAGTTCGGCATTGAGAGCGCGCTTGATCATGCGGATAGCCATAGGCGAACGAGACAGGATAGTCTCACACCACTCGACGGTCTCATCCTCAAGCCGGTCAAAAGGCACAACCTTGTTGACCATACCCATTTCCTCGGACTCCTTGGCGGAATACTGTCGGCAGAGGAACCAGATCTCCCTCGCTTTCTTCTGCCCCACGCAACGGGCGAGGTAGCTCGAGCCGAATCCGGCATCAAAACTTCCCACCTTAGGACCCGTCTGCCCGAAACGGGCATTCTCGGAAGCTATGGTGAGATCACAGACCACGTGGAGCACATGGCCGCCACCGATGGCATAACCGTTGACCATGGCGATAACAGGCTTAGGGATGGAGCGGATGGCCTTGTGGAGATCAAGCACATTGAGGCGGGGCACACCGTTCTCGTCGATGTAGCCTCCAACACCTTTCACCTTCTGATCGCCTCCCGAGCAGAAAGCCTTGTCGCCGGCACCCGTGAGGATAATCACACCTATATCGGATGCCTCACGGCAATAAGCCATTGCATCAAGCATCTCGAAATTGGTGTGAGGCCGGAAAGCGTTATAAACTTGAGGACGGTTTATAGTGATTTTTGCAATACGTCCGTACTGCTCGAAGAGTATGTCGTCATACTTCTTTATGGTCTTCCATTCGCGTGTCATAGGCGGATAATTTTTTCTACCGCAAAATTACGCAATTTGCAGCGACAATCCAATCCGGGAAGATCAAAATGACCCCTGCGCCACAATATTCATCCCGTCATCTCATTTTTTACTCAAATAACTTTGTACACTGACATAATTTCTATATTTTTGCCGAACACTAATCATATTTCTTGAAAACCATGCGAAATCTTTACATTTTTCTTCTCGCATCATTGCTCTCCCTCTCAGCCAAGGCCGGATATACCGCGGCCGACTTCGTAGGTCAGTATGACTGCAAGCGTTCAACAGACGGCTGGTCGGAGTATGTCACCACACCCGTCACCATCACTCTCGGAGAGGAGGAGAACACTCTGGATATACGCGGCCTATGGGAGGATTGTGTGGTCCACGCCACCTGGGACGCCAAGTCAAATTATCTTCTGTTCCCCAACCAGCTCGTGGATGCCGACAAGGGTGTCTGGTTCAAGTTTGCCGAGATGGATATGTCAGACTTCACCATTAAGACGGGTGAAGGTCCGTTCAGGGCTTATCCCGACCATGGCGATCTCGTCTACGAGGATATGGACGGATTCGGTTTCTTCACGGAAAGTAACAAGGCGCTCTCTCTCTGCCTGGATCCCGTGTTTTTTCTGACAGTGTCTCTTGCTCCCGAAGAGTGGAACGTTCTCCCCGGCAAGGCATCATATACCGACGGTTGGGTTGCACCCGCACTTCCTGCCCCTGTCCCCGCCTACGACGTCACCATGTGGCAGAATATCGCCAATCCAAACCTTTATGCCGTGGTCAATCCCTACGGGCCCGGCACTCCCTTTGAGCCATATAATCTCAACGAGACCGGCGAAGGCTTCATCATAATCGATGTCACCGATCCCGCCTGCGTCATCGTGAAGCTACGCATTTTCAGCGGTATGACGGTCATGTCCAATGACTTCCTCACCGACATGTACAACTTCAACATGGAGTCGCTCTACCGCACTCTCTCCGACATGAACAACGAGGAGATCATCGAAAAGCTCGCTGCCTATGAGCTTCTACCCTCGACGTTCGAGAACGGAGTCATAACCATCCACAACTGCATTTTTGCCGATCAGGACGATCTCTACGAGTCATACACCTTCGACGACACACTCGAAGCGACAACCGTGATCAAGCTCCCCTCCACCTCGCTTGAGAACGTCAGCGTGGCTGATGAGGACGCCCCCGTAGAATATTACAACCTGCAAGGTATCCGTGTCAAAGATCCCTCACCGGGCGCAATCTATATCCGTCGCCAAGGCAACGACGTCAAGAAGATCCGCCTCTGATACAGGAAATTTTTGAATTGAGAATCAATTTTTTGATTCCGTGAGGAATCATTGATTATCAACCGGCACATCATTCCGCCGGAAAGTATAAGGTAGTAAGGGATTCCGCAAGGAATCATTAGGACGAGAAGTAGCTCCACCCTGATGATTTCTTGCGGAATCGTTTTTCCTCCATCATTAGCGTAGTCCCTCTCTTCAAATAATTTTCCGACTGAATTAAGTGAAAAATTACGGAAATCAAGGATTGTTTCTATCTTCAGCTTCTAAATCAGCTCCAATAGTTTGGCGGATTGGGAGAAATTCACTAACTTTGCGCCCGAATTTCAATCAATACAAA
>CAZOOY010000010.1:19785-25815 GCA_964581555.1 uncultured Staphylococcus sp. | reverse complement strand
TTATCTGCTCAAAATTCTCCTGTCCCCATTTAATTAACGCTTCTACATGGGGCAAAAGTGTTTTGCCTAAGTCTGTGACGGAATATTCGACACGAGGTGGAACATCCGGGAACAATTTACGCCGGATTATACCGTCGACAGTGAGCTGTTTCAAAACTTGTGATAAAACTTTTTCAGAGACGGATGGAATAATGCGATAGAGTTCGTTGAAGCGCACCGGCTCGGTCTCGGAAATCTTCACGAGAACAACGAGAGCCCATTTGTTCCCGATCCATTCAAGCATTGGAGCAGCCTTGCAATATTCGTAGTCTAACTTTTTTGCCATATCTGAGGACGCAGAACTGATTGAAAATAAGCAAAACAAACTTTTCGGTCAGGGTCAAACCGTTCGGTAAGTTATTGCTTAGCCTCTCATTATCATCTAATTTTGCAATACAAAATTAAAAAAATTATTTGAGAAATGATATACCCAGAGCTTCATTTCACCGGCCAGATATGGCGTCCGCCATACGAGGCAAATTCCCAGCTATTACAAGTCACATCGGGCTGCACTTGGCATAAGTGTAAATTCTGTACTCTTTATCATGGCACACCATTTCGTATGTCACCTTTATCAGAAGTTGAGACAGACTTGAAAGTCATCCGGGAGTGGCAACCTCGCGCTCGTCGTGTTTATCTCACGGGAGCAAATCCATTTGCTCTGTCCTACAATAAACTTATGGACATAGCCATTCTTCTGAGAAAGTATTTACCGGAGCTGGTTTCTTTCGGCATGTTCGCCCGTGTGACAGATATCACCCCTAAATCTGCGGAGGAACTGAAACACCTCCGCCATATGAAGCTGGACAGCATCAACATCGGCATTGAGACGGCTCACGATCCTACTCTTGAAAGGATGAACAAGGGGTATCGTGCTTCTGATATTCTTGAACAGTTATCAAAACTCGATGAAGCCGGAATACGCTACAATGTTTTCTATCTTAACGGTCTTGGTGGGAAAGGAAAAGGTATAGAAAGTGCAATCGCCACTACAGATGTGCTGAATAGACTTCATCCTTGCATAATCAACATGGTGTCGTTGACAGTCTTCCCGGAGTCAGAATTGTATCATGAGATCCAAAACGGTTCGTATGAGGAAGAACCTGAAATTGAAAGACTCTTAGAAATGCGCACGTTCATTGACCGACTGAGAATAAAGGTCAACCTCTTAGGTCACCACATATCCAATACCGTTCCTGTTACAGGTGCGTTGCCCTATGACAAAACCGTGATTCTCCGGGAATTTGATAAAGCGATAGCTGAATTTCCCGAACATAAGCTAAAGGAGTATCGCAAGCAGATTTTCCATCTGTGAAGTTGTGACCAAAAATATATTAATAAAATAGGATTATGGTTTTTTAGGAGTGAAATGTAATCTTTTTTGTACCTTTGTAGGTTACTATAATATAGTAATATATTTTTTCAGATTATGCGACGGTTTTCAACTGTATTCATCATCATTTCATCAATTCTCTCGACAACTTCCCTGCATGCTCAAGTCGAGCTTATTAAATATGGTAATTTCAATCAATGGGTAACCCGTGAGATCAAGGAATCTGCCGTGATAGGGGGACATGAAAAGACTCTTTATGAAGTTGGCCCGACCCAGACTATTGTTGGAAATAAGCCTTATACATCTCTCGGCGGTTCCCCGTGGGGTACGAGTAATGTGTATGCAAAAGTTTCTGGTGTGGTCAAAGGTTCGTGTGCTGTGTTTCCTGACGCAGATCCCGGCAATGGCAAATGTGCTCGGCTTGACTCTCGTCTTGAAGAGGTGAAGGTGCTTGGTCTTATCAATATGAAAGTCATGGTGGCGGGGACCCTGTTTCTCGGCCATATGATCGAACCTGTCACCTCTACATCCAAACCATATACTAAGATGGATATGGGTATGCCTTACACCAAAAGGCCCAAGAATCTCGTGTTCGACTATAAGGTGAATATGCCTGATGTTGACTATCGCATTAAGGCTACGGGGTTTGGATCACAGAAGAAACTACCCGGACGAGACGAAGCCGTTGTATTCATCTTCTTACAGCGCAGATGGGAAGACGCTCAGGGTAATATTCATGCCAAGAGAGTCGGGACAGCCGGTAGGGTTTTCAAGACCGGATCAGACTGGACGCGTGCCTATAATCTTCCTATTGTCTATGGTGATGCTTCCACTAAGCCGGGATATGCTCCGTTTCTTGCTCTCCGAAGTGGTGACAATGCCTATTGCGCTAAAAACTCCAAGGGAAAGATTGTCCCTGTCGTAGAGGAGGGTTGGGACTCACCCGATGCTACTCCTACCCATGTCATACTGATGTTTTCAGCCGGAAACGGTCTGCCTTACGAGGGGACTCCGGGTCTGAGCCTGTTTGTTGACAACGTTGGCTTCGGCTTCTGATAATGTTTACGTTCAAGCAATTCCGGGTCAGTGACTCCCGTTGTGCCATGAAAGTAGGTACAGACGGGGTTTTGCTTGGCGCTTGGGTGACGGGACGGGACTACCGCGCTGTAATAGATGCGGGCTCCGGTTCAGGCCTTCTGTCTCTGATGATGGCACAACGATTTCCGCAGGCTGAGATAATCGGTGTTGATATTGATGCGAACGCTTGTCTCGACGCTGAGGAAAATGTTGCCGACTCTCCTTGGAAAGACCGTATTCATATAAGATGTGGAGATGTCCTTGATATGTCCCGTGATAATCTTGAATCTCCATTGCTTCTAATTTCCAATCCCCCGTTCTTCAATGAAGAACTCCATTCTCCTATTGCAGGACGTGCCATTGCCCGCCATGGTGAGGGATTCGATATAGAATCCCTGATCCGTCTTGGAGGGAAGTTTCTTCGTGACTCAGAGGATAGACTGGCTTTCATAGCACCCTCTTCTCGTAGCGGAGAAATAGAGCTCGCTTTGGCATTGTCACGACTCAATATCTATCGTAAAGCCGTGGTCTATTCCCGGGAGGGGCGTCCTTCTCTCCGCACTCTCTATCAAGTGGGGAAGGGAAGTGTCCGAGCGATAGAGGAAGAAGTGATCTATATTCGCAATGCGTCCAATCAGCTATCGGAACAATATAAAGAACTTACTGCAGCTTTCTACCTTGATAAATAATCATGACAAGTTTTAGAAATTCCTATCCTCCACTTGCCAACGGCTATTTCCGCCGTCTTGCAATACTATTTTTTTTGCTTCTGGCCGGGCTCATAGTCGCATCGCTGGCAATGGCCCTTGTGACGGCAGGTGGACTTAATACTCCTCGTCTCCGCATCGCTACAGTGCTTCAGGATTTACTTGTATTCATTGTTCCCGCAATTACAGCGGCCACAATGTTTACACCGCGACCTGATCGTCTTCTGGAGACTGACCGCGGCTTTACTCCACTGCTTCTGATACTCGCTCTCATCATTATGATGGCCTCGCTGCCGGCTATGAACTGGCTCGTGGCATGGAATGAATCTCTATCGCTCCCATCGTCAATGAGCGGGCTGGAGGAATGGATGAAAACTTCGGAGGAGAGTGCCCGTGAGTCCGTCAAGATGCTGCTTGGCGGAAGTACGGGGTGGGATCTTACGGTGAGTCTCTTGATTGTGGCTGTGCTTGCGGGATTCAGTGAGGAAATTTTCTTCAGGGGCGCACTCCAGAGACTTTTGTCATCCGACAGAATGAACCCCCATCTCGCCATATGGGTTACAGCCTTTATTTTCAGTGCATTCCACATGCAGTTTTATGGCTTCTTCCCCCGGTTGCTTCTCGGAGCATTTTTCGGATACCTTCTTTTCTGGTCCGGATCCCTATGGCTTCCTGTCGCGATCCATACTTTCAACAATGCACTCGTCGTATTCGCCACATGGTACTCAGGCGTGAATCCCTCCTCCGGTATTACCAAGGTTGACTCTCTCGGGACAGGACAGCCTGTACTCGTCATAGGCTCAATCATCGCCACCGCCTTTGCGATAAAAGTCTTCCTTACGATCGCATCAAAAAACTCACACCCCCGGGAGGAAGCGTGAGTCGTATGTCTGGGATGCATTGTGCATCATGCGTTAAATGAAAGTCTCAGTGAGGTCCAGCGGTCAAGAGTGAGATGGTCGACATACTTCAGACCAAGAACTTCAGCCTTTTTCATTATAACCGGGATATCTTCTTCGTAGAATCCGCTCAGGATCACGATCGCGCCCGGTGAGAGGGTGTCGACGTAGGCCGGTAGATCCGCCGTAATGATGTTACGGTTGATATTTGCCATGAAAAGGTTTATGTCTCGTATACCTGCAAGAATGCGTGCATCGCCGAGATGAAGTGAGATACGGGCTGCATTGTTGAGCTTCAGATTCTCAATGGCATTGGTGTAAGCGAACTCATCGATCTCGATGGCATCTACTGAAGCCGCCCCGCGCATCGATGCAAGGATGGCCAGAATGCCGGTTCCGGTACCCATATCCACGACTTTAAGACCATCAAGATCCATTGACAGAATTCTTCGGATCATGAGAGATGTTGTGGCGTGATGGCCGGTTCCGAAAGCCATCTTAGGATCGATCACTATGTCATATCGGCATGAAGGAACATCCTTATGGAACGTAGAGTGAATCACACACTGATCATCTATCACTATGGGCTGGAAATAGTTCTTTTCCCATTCGGCGTTCCAGTCCCTGCCTTCCACGACTTGATCATGAGATTTAATCTCTCCATCAAGAGGGAACGTCTCCATTATGTCCTTTACTTTACTTGGATCGAAGTCCTCCTTCTTTATGTAGGCAGTAAGACCTTCACTATCCGGGACAAAACTTTCATAACCGACATCTGCCAGCATTGAAGCCAGCACATCAGTGTGGACCTCCGTGCAGGGCGAGAGGTCAAAACGGGTTTCTATGTAGTCATTCATATCCTGAGTGTAGGACTGAAAACAGGAGAGGGGGTGTTAATAATATTATGATCTATTTTCTTCGGAAAAGGCGGAAAGTCCTGAAGACCTGGCGGAAAACTTTCCAACCTATCAGGGCCATATCGACATAACCCATAGCGCCAAGCATGCGGCTTACTATAGAACCACCGTTGCCGTTTCCACCGGTCAGACCGTTCTTTTTGATTGTAGAAACACGTGAAGTGAGTCTGTCACGACTGATCTCTATACGGGCTGCTGTATAGGCTCGCATGTAGCGGAGCTCGTCAATAGTATAGCCCTTCCAGTCGTCAGTATTATGGGGGAGTATCTTGGGAGTGGGCATAGGTCAGTCGTTTTTGATGATAAGATGAGAAACAAACCGAGCTATCGGGTTGATGATGAGCTGGGTTCTGAGGAAGAATACGGTCACCAGGAGTACCGCATAGATTCCGGCCATAATCATGGAGGACGCAAACATGCCTATGCTATCGGCCATGAGTATCACTATGCCAAGTGAGATAAAGAAAACCACTACCGAAATCATGACAAACGCCAGGAGTACGAACCCGATGGTGGAGAGAAGGATAGTGACTTTCTCGGCAGCCGTCAACTTGGCATAGTCAAGGTTGAGTTTGATGGTCTCCTTGACTTCAGTCCAGAGGGAATTGATTTGAGATTTATTCTCGGTCATGAGATTAATTGAAAAAAGAGGCACGGAGTTGTCTTTGACGGGACTTCTCCGCACCTCTGTCTAAAGTCTTTTCTTATAACTGACAGTCAGCGACTACGGATTAGTCGTCGATCTGGGTTGTCAGTTGCTCTACAAGAGCGTCGATTTCGTTGTCGGAGCAGATTATACCCTTCTTACGGAGAATATCTACAATGCGCTGACGCACATCAGCACCCTTCTCGGGAGCGAAAAGAAGTGCTGCACCGGCACCTGCGATAGCGCCGCCGATGAAAGCATAGAGAATGTTGAGATTTGACATATCGGAAAATTCTTTATGTTTTTTCAGAATAATTGGGGATTACTTGCCGAGTTCGTCAGCGATCTCGTCAGCGAGTTCCTCGAGCTTGCTCTTGTGAAGTTTGATGCCTTTAGCTTCGAGATACTTCAC
>CAZOOY010000010.1:0-19775 GCA_964581555.1 uncultured Staphylococcus sp. | reverse complement strand
ACGATATTGTTACGGGTTTCTTCACCCTTCTCAGGAGCTAAAAGGAGGCCAACTGCGGCACCAGCAACGGCGCCACCTAAAACTGCGAGCACAATGTTTAATGCTTTCATAATATTTCTTTGTTTTTATGTCCGGGACAATGCGAGGACGGATTAATAATTATGTAAGTGTAACATTTCAGGTGGCCGAAATGTTTGTTCATTCACGTGTTAAAGTTAGTGAAAATTTCCATCCCCCGCAAATTCTCTTCTTAGAAAAATGTCAAAAATATTACTGCCAGAATTGCAGCGATAATCAGAGCTATGGGATACTGGTATTGCTTGAGTATTTCCTTCCAGTCCTCCGACTGCTGTTCTTCCTCAATCTCAAGACGGGTCTTACGCTGATTCTTGTTATAGAAACCGCTCAGCTCCTCACGGAATATCGTGATGGACTGAGTGCGTTGACTCGGATCGGGATTGAGTGCATTGATGAGTGCCTGAACACGGTTCTCGGGTGTCTCAGGGGGAAGAGTGGCACGGATGATTTCCTCCGTGACTTCCGGGGCGGGTGGGAGAGAACGGCCGGATAGGGAGAATACTACCGTGGCGGCAAGGGAGTAGATATCGATAGTGGGAGAGAAGTGGTCCATACTCTGGTATAGCTCGGGAGGAGCGAATCCGTCTTCACACGACATTACAGGCAGATTCCACTGTCTCATACCCTGTTCATCGAATCCTATCGTGGAGTAAAGACTGAAAAGTACAGGATAATTCTTGCCGTTCTGGTTCAGAAACCGGATATGGCGGGGGTGAATAGTGTTATGGATGAGATAATAGGAGTGCATGGTGCGCACGGCCTGGAAGATGGGGCTCAGCACTTCCTTTGCCTCTTGATATGTCAGAGAGCCTTTTTCTTTCACATACTCTTCAAGTGTCGGGCCGTCAAGAAATTCCACCACATAATAATATGTATTATTGGCCGGAAAGACTTCGTAGACATCAATGATCGAGGGACAGGCTTTGGAAACCTGCATTCTGTCATGGCTCGACTTCTGAAACGATGCAAGACATGATTGGACTGTTGGAGCGATCTCCTCCGGAGTTTCCACGGACATATCGTCTGCTCCTCGTGAGGAGCAGTGGGGCATGAAATGTTCGCGTATCACCACATACTCAGGCCCGTTGTTGTCATCGCGCTTTACGACGGTGGCTTTGTAGGTGAAGCCCATGCCGTCAACTCGCAGAAGATCACATATTTGATAGGTGTGCTTCTCGCTTTTTAGTATACACCCTTTTTTGAGCGCGCGTGTTTCCATGTAAGTTTTATAAAACGTTGAGGATGAGAAAATCAGGAGAGTGAGGAGAGCCGTTTGGTATCGCCGACGAGCCAAAGGATGTCTCCTTCGCTGAACGGGCGGTTTGGATCAGGCTGCAGGTAGTCATTTTCGATCTGTACAGCCACGAGAAGAGCTTCGTATTTATCGGTAAGGCCCGATGTCACAAGTGTCTTGCCGAGGAGCGGGGAGTTCTCACTAAGACGGATGCTCGTGAGTCGGATCTCATCGTGGGGCGGACAGTTATCATTTTCGTCGGACGCTTCCACGATGGGCAGCAGATTCTGGATTTCCTCGTCAGTGCCGATGACACCGAGTATATCGCCCGGGAAGATTCGAGCATTAGCTCCCGGCACCATGATAGTAGAGTTACCTCTCTGGATCGAGGAGACCGATACCCCGTATTTTGTACGTAGACCTGAATTTTTCAATTGTTCTCCCACGAAGGGGCAGTCATAACCCACTGTCATGAATGCAAGATGCATGTTTGGGACAAGAGCATTCTTCGCTCCGCTGCGGCGGAGCTCTCTCTCATTGAGATTGTCCATGAAGCGCGTCTCGATCTTGGTGAGACGTTGTTTCACGCGACGGGAATAGGAGAGGAGCAGGATGGAGAAGAGAGCCAGTCCGAGGGTCCAGCCAAGAGCCATGGAATAGAGCGAACTGATGAAATAGACGATGATCGCCATCGAGATAAGCAGGCGCACCACTGTGAGGATGATGAGAGGGATGTCAAAGTGAGCATTGCATTCCCGAAGACGTGAGCGCTCTGTCTGTTTGGATGCGGGATAGGTGAGAGCCATGAGAAATGGAGCCATGACTGCGAGGGAGATAATGAGCGTAAAGAAGCGCCCCCATGTAGGGAAAAATCCCAGAAGGACAGGCTGGAGGAAGTTGAGAGAGATCGAATAGAGCACCACGCGCCAGAGATAGCGCTTCAGCAAAGAACTCCAAAGTTCCTTGACTACGCTTTGTTCGGCTGTTGCCGATGATGAATAACGGTCTATGAGGAAATGAAGAGGAGCAGGAAGGTGAGCAGCCACAAACTCATACACCGGGTCGGCCATACGTATGAAGTAGGGTGTAGTGAAAGTGGTCAGTACCGATACTGCAACTACAATGGGATAAATCTGGGCATCGAGGACTCCGAGACTCATACCGAGCGATGCGATGATGAATGCAAACTCACCGATCTGAGTTAGTGCGAATCCGCTCTCGATGGCTACGCGGAGAGTCTGGCCGGTGAGGAGCATACCGAATGTCCCGAAGAATATCATGCCCACGATCACTACGACCGAGAGAATGAGAATCGGCAGCCAGTAATCGGCGATGACCGTAGGATTGACCATCATACCTACGGAGATGAAGAAGATGGATCCGAACAGATCCTTTACCGGCATCGTGACTTTCTCGATTCGCTCGGCGAAACTTGTTCCTGCGAGTATCGAGCCCATCACAAAAGCTCCGAGAGCAAGAGAGAATCCGCATGCTACCGAGAATACTGCCATCCCGAGGCAGAGACCAATGGAGACGATGAGCAGTGTCTCTGAATTGAGAAATTTTCTCTGGGAGTTGAGGAGGGTGGGGAGCACAAATACTCCAACTACAAACCAGATGATGAGGAAGAAAGCAAGTTTACTTATACTATAGAGCATTTCCCCTCCCTGCACGCTGTTGTTGACGGCGATGGAAGAAAGGATCACCATCATGAGGACCGCGAAGAGATCCTCGACGATGAGGACGGCAAATACAAGCGAAGCAAATTTCCGGTGACGGAGATTGAGATCGGTAAATGCCTTGATGATAATAGTTGTCGATGACATGGAGAGCATGCCGCCGAGGAAAAGACTATTGATCTTGGAGAATCCGAGGATATGGCCTGCCGCGAATCCGGCCGCCATCATACCGCAGACAATGAAAAGAGCCGATACGACGGCTGAACCGCCAGCGTTGAGTAGTTTCTTGAAACTGAATTCAAGACCGAGTGAGAAGAGCAGGATCACTATGCCGAGCTGAGCCCAGAATTCAATATTGGCTTCGGTAGTCACCGAGGGAAGATAGGTGAAATTGGGACTAGCGAGGAAGCCAGCCACGATGTATCCGAGCACGACGGGCTGTTTGAGCCATTTAAACAGGAGGGTGGTGACAGCGGCAAGGATGAGGATAAAGGCAAGATCGCTGATGAGACCTTCGATAGAGAAGTTTTCCGCGACTGCCGCTGCGTTGGCGAGGATCAGGTTAAGTGTCAATTTTCCCTAAGGGTTAAAGTTAATGGATTTAGCTCAGGAGAGATCGGCCTGGTTGGAAAGAGAGATAGTGATGGTGGGCATCACATTGTGGAGCGCGTCAAAGACATCAATGAGATCACCCTGAGTATGGATCAACACGAGAAGATTCATTCGCGTCTCATCCTTATCATAATCATACTCGACATAGACCTTGTTGAGGTGAATGTTAAATCGGGCAAGAACCTCTTTATAAGGGTCGATGGTGCGGACGATTCCTTTTACTCTCAGACGGATTGTGCGTGCCTCGTTGCCAACGTTGACACGATGCTCGATCTTCTCGAGTAGAGTGAGCACGAAGAGTACGAGGAGGGTGGAGATAATGGACAAGAGATACAGTCCGCAACCGACCGACATTCCGATCGTAGCGATGATCCAGATACCGGCGGCGGTGGTGAGTCCTCTCACTGATCCTTTCATCTGGATGATGGCACCTGCACCGAGGAAACCGATGCCCGAGAGAACCTGCGCGGCAATACGGGAGGGATCGCCTCTAAGAGGTCCGACTGTCTCCTGGCAGACGTAAATGGAAAGGATCATGGCTATACATGCACCCATCGAAATAAGGGAGAAGGTGCGGAGTCCCGCCATCTGTCCCTTTCGCTTCCTCTCGATGCCGATGCACGAACCGAGAATAAGACTGAGGATGATGCGGAAGATAGCCGATTGGGCTGTAATGTCTACTTCTGATATTTCTTGCCAGAACTGTATCACTTAATCTCCTTATTTTTTCATTGTGAAGTGGCGCGATGCGAGACGGTAGCCGTCCGTGAAGAGTTCCACGGTGTAGTCGCCGGGGTTGAGCGCCGTATTGACGTCCCAGTAGATAGTCACTCCCGAGATTTCATCACCGGAATATTCGATGCTTTTACGTGCGCTGCAAGGAATGCTTTTCCCTTCAAACGGGAAAGATCCTGCCCCTCCGAGGAGCTGTCCCTCAGGCGAGACGAGGCGCATGTAGATCACCTTCTCACCCACAGGAGTAGAGTTGTTCTGAGGAATTGTGAATCTCACCATGAGCTGTTTCGCTTTGGTAATGTTCTTTTCCTCTTTGCCGTTCTTCTTGAGTGCTGTGAGGGTAACGCCTGTGACGTTGAGCTTCTCAGCCAGAGTCATTCTTTCGCTGAGATTTTCATTCTTGCGGGTTTCTTCCTGAAGGCGTGAACTGATACGCTGATTCTGCTCGCGCATTTCGGTATTCTCGGCGCGAAGCCCCGCATTTTCCTTATTCAGGGAGTCAATCTGAGCGATGTAGTGACGCAGAAGACCCTTGAGGGTGGATATCTCGCTCTGAAGCTCTTTGATACGGGCGGCAGATTTAACTTTCTCGTTTTTGAGCTCGTTCATGAGCTGCTCAACCTTAGCTTTTGCGGCAGTGTATTTCGCCAGGATGGTATCGTTGGCCAGACGCTGGGCCTGATCCTCATATTGCTGGAACTCGGAGTTGAGGAGGTCAAACTCGTTGGAGAGCTGGAGCTGTTCGTTATCAAGACGGAGTTCTTCGTTGGCCAGTTGTGCCTCGGCAACCTGTGATTTGAGAGATGCCACCTGAGTGACGCCGAAGATTACGGCGCCGAGCAGAAGCACTGCAAGCACTATCGCGGTGATGAGAATGGGTTTGGATGCTTTCATCATGTAGGAATTGTTTGCATGAGAATGCAAAGTTACGAAACGATTGCAGAAACGGCAAACATTTTTAATGCATTATGCATTGTCAATGGACTCTTTCGCCCGGAAAAGCTAATGCCCGGCCAAGAAAACCTGAATTCTTGGACGGGCATTAGCTTTTCTTTTGTCTGAATTATTCCATATCTCTAAATCCTTTCCGGTTTAGGATCTTGCATTGACGCTTACAGCCTCTTCTTTACCGCCGCGGAGAGTCACGAGGATGAAACCGAGGAAGAAAATGATGAGGGTGGAGATGACGATGGATAGGTTAATGTGGACAAACTGCGGAATGTCAAGCCACTCCGTAAGTTTGGTCTGCAAAGCTATGAGTATGAGTGAAGCGACACCGATAATGACTCCGGGAATAACATGCTGTTTCTTGGCCTTGGGACAGAGGAACGCGAGCAGGAACATTCCGAGTACACCTCCCGAGCAGATGGAGCTGAGCGCCCACCATGCATCAAGGGCATTGTCGACAAGGAGGAAGCACAGGGCAACTCCGATGCCGAGCACTCCGACAAGAACACTGGCGAGACGGAGCACGATTACTTTACGGTCGTCGGAGGCATTGGGGAAGAAGTGGGAATAGAAGTCAGTGAGGATAATGGTACCGGAAGAGGTTACGCTTGTAGCAACCGTGCTCATACCGGCACAGAAAATTGATGCGATGAGCAGTCCGACGAGACCCACCGGAAGTTCGTGGATGATGAAGAAGGGGAACACGTAGTCGCTCTTAATACCCTCCGGGAGACTGGTGGGATGAGTATAGTAGAAAGCGAAAAGACATGAACCGATGAGGAAGAGGATGATATTGACCGGAATAGTGAGCAAAGAACCCCAGAATGCACTCTTGCGGGCTTCACTGAGCGAGGGGGCTGCGCAATAACGCTGAGTGTAACTCTGGTCGATAGCGAAGTTGTTCAGGTTGGTGAACATACCGTAGATAAGACAAACCCAGAAAGTACTCTCGATCAGAGATCCGTCGAAACTTCCGAGTGAGAACTTATTGTGCTCGCTGCATATCTTCAGCGCCTGCATCGGGCCTTCAGGCATTCCGCGCAGGAGCATGATGAGACAGATCACTGCACCTCCGATAAGAATGGCACCCTGCAGAGCCTCTGTCCAGATCACCGATTTCAGGCCACCCTTCTGGCTATAGAGAATGATGCCGAGGCCGGTGATAGTGACAACGATGGGGATGTTCCAGCCCATGAGAACGTTCATGGGGACCGCGAGGAGGAAGAGGATGGCGCCTGAGCGGCACACTTGAGTGAAAAGGTAGAAGATCGATGCATAAAGTCGAGCCCAGCGTCCGAATCGTTTCTCGAAATAACTGTATGCGCTTATGCTTCCGAGCGAACGGTAGAAGGGCACGAAATAATACATGGCCAGAAGACCGGCGGGGAGGATGGAGAGGGTAAAGACGAATGCGTTCCAGTTGCCCATGAATGCCGACGAGCAGTAACCGAGGAATGAAATGGAGCTACAGAATGAAGCGAAGATGGAGAGTCCGACTACCCAGCCGGGCACTTTGCCACCGCCACGGGTAAACTCGTCACTGCTCTGTTTCTTACGGCCGAAAAGATAGCCGAACAAAATGGTGCCGACGGTGAAAATCAGGAAGACAACGAGGTCAAGGATATTCATGGGATGAGATTAAGGTTGTTGAGAGTGGAATTGAGAAGGTTGAAGATAAGATTAAAGAGGTTATTAACTGCCGGGACGTGCCGAAGACACATCCCGACAGTAAATAAGCGTTGCGCTAGAGGATGATCTTGCCATCCTTTATGGGCAGAGCATCGAGTGCCTCACGGATCTTGCGGCGCTCGGGCTCGTTGAATTTGTGGAAGGGAGCGGCAACAAAGTCGTCCTTGATTACTCCGAGGAGCGAGCAAGCGCATTTGAGACCTTTGAGGTAGCTTGAACCATGCTTGCCCACACTGTAAATGGTAGAACTTATCTGCATGATGATCTGCTGCAGGCGCCACACTTCGGCAAGCTTGCCGTCACGTGCGGCATTATACATTGCCACGTAAAGCTCGGGGAACATGTTGGCTCCGCCATTGATACCTCCGTTTGCGCCGAGGAGGACACACTCGCCGGTCACTTCTTCCGGACCCATGAGAAGGGAGAACTCCGGACGATCCTTCATGGTGTACATCACGGACTGGAAGTAGGGGAGATTGGCCGAGCTGTCCTTGAAACCGATCACACGGGGATTTTCAGCAATGCGGTGGATTGTAGCAGGTGAGAAGTTGACCTTTACATGGCTGGGCATGTTGTAGAGGAAGAGGGGGAGGGGAAGTTGGGGAATAAGATCCTCGTAAAATTCTGCAAGCTCAGGCTGACCGGTAGCGAAATAGTAGGGAGCAGCGCTCACGACAGCCGATGCCCCGTGATCGGCAGCCACTTTCGCAAGGTTGACGCTCTCCACAAGTGAAGTGTCGGTGATGCAGACGAGGACAGGGAGACGTCCGGCATTGATGCGGCATGTTTCGGCTATCATTTCCTTACGGAGACGATAACTCAGGCTCTGCTCCTCACCGGTTGTGCCAAGGATGAAAAGACCGTGGACGCCACCGGCTATGAGATGCTCGATGAGATTTTCAAGTGATGCCACATCGAGGATATCGTTGCCTAAGAGGGGAGTGACGAGGGGAGGGATGATGCCGCTGAGCGGCGAGTGGATTTCAGTACTCATAATAAGATTGACTATGAAATAAAGATTAGTTCTTTTAATGTCCGTTGAAGAAGATATAGAGGCCGATCATCACCAGCGCCAGCATTGTCCAACCGACCTTGCCGGAAAGTGACATGCGGTTTCTGATGACTGCCATGGGCTTGCGCTCCACAACAGCCTTGTCGGAATAGCTGATGACAACCATCGCGAGGATCAGCACCACGAATATGATGAACGAAAGCATCATGAAATGTATATGTGATGTAGCGTCAGGTATAATCCAGAGATAAAGAATACCGCATCCAATGCTGAAAATGGTACCGAAAGTAAGGATCACATTGGCTGCGAGAGTAGTACATCTCTTCCAGAATACACCCATCACGAAGACTGCGGCCATGGGTGGCGCGATGAAACTGAGGACTGACTGGAACACGTTGAATAGATCCATGTCTTTGATATTATCGACAGCGATCGTAATCATGATAGAGACAAGAGCTCCCACGATAGTGACAATCTGTCCGGTACGAATGATCTCCTTCTGAGACGCGTTTGTATTGATGGTCTTGACATATATGTCCATCGTGAACACTGTCGAGAGGGCATTCAGTGCGGAGCCTATCGTTGAAATCAAGGCCGCTGTGAGCACAGCCACAACGAGACCTACCATGCCGTGAGGGAAAAGGGAGGAGACGAGAGTCATATAGGCATTGTCAGGCTCGATGAGTGATTCACCGAAGAATCCTTTCTTCCAGAGAGCGAAGCAGACGACGCCGGGAATGATGTAGATGGCTACGTCAAGGATCTTCAGCCATCCGGTGAAGTTAGCTCCTTTCTGTCCCTCGTCGAGGCTCCTGGCTGCGAGGACGGGCTGGACCATGGACTGGTCAGTACACCAGAACCATAGACCGGAGATGGGATAGCCGAGAAGGATCGGGAGCCAGGGAAACTCCTTGTGATCGTTGGGCTGGAAAAGATTCCAGTAATGGGAGGGGACTACATTAGGATCAGCAAGGGTTGATATACCTCCCGCTACGGAATGATCACCCAAGTGCCATATTCCAACAATCGTCAGTGTTGCCGAGACGAGGATGAGAAGCACCATCTGATAGACATTGGTGTAGGCGATTGCTCTCAGGCCACCCAGAATTGTGAAGAAGGCCGACACGGCAAGGAGGATGAATGCCGAAAGCCACATAGGGATACCGAAGATCTGCCGGACGATGATACCACCGGCAAATAGAGTGAGTGCAAGCCAGGAGATGAGCACGGTAACGATGGTGTACCATGCGAGCATTCCACGCGTTGACTCGCCGAATCGTTTCCCCATGAACTCCGGGAGCGTGGTGATCTTCTCTCCAAGATAACGCGGAGCGAAAATGAAGGCCAGAAGCGCGATGAACACGAAAGCATACCACGCGTAGTTGCCCGACACGATACCCGCTGTGAAGCCGGCACTTGCCGAGGCTATCAGCATGGAGGGACCCACGTTGGTCCCCCACATGGAGAAGCCGATATGATGCCAGCGGAGTGAGTTGCTGGCCAGGAACTTGTGGGCGCCTTTCTTACTTTTGGAACTGGCCCACAGTCCGATTACGAGGAGCACGACAAAGTAGGATAGAAGTACTATCCAGTCAGTCGAACTCATTGATAGATCTGCCATAATATTTCAGGTATTGATTAAAGGTATTTCAGATTTTCTTGGATGGGAGATCAGTCAGCGCCAACGAGTCGGCGTGCGAGAGCCACAGCTGTATTGGCATTGTCGCTGTAGCCGTCGGCTCCGATCTGCTCGGCGAATGCTTCGGTGACGGGAGCGCCACCTACCATAATCTTGACTTTGTCTCGCAGACCGGCTTCTATGACCGCATCGATAACATCTTTCATGTATGTCATGGTTGTGGTGAGAAGTGCGCTCATGCAGAGGATGTCGGGATTGCTCTTGCGGATCTCTTCAACGAACGCCTCCGCAGGAACGTCAATACCGATATTGATTACTTCAAATCCACATCCTTCGAGCATCGAGGCCACGAGGTTCTTGCCGATGTCGTGGAGATCTCCCTTGACGGTTCCGATGAGGACCTTGCCGAGTGATGTGGAGGCTGACCCGGCCATGAGAGGTTTCAGAAGTTCGAGTCCGGCTTTCATTGCACGTCCGGCCATGAGAAGCTGGGGCACGAAAGCTTTGCCGTCCTGGAAGCGTTGTCCCACTTCACCCATTGCGCGGATCATCTGCCCGTTGATAATATCCTGAGGTGCTACACCTGCATCAATTGAACGTCGTGTAGCTGCGGCTGCGTCGTCAGCTTTACCGGCAAGTATCGCATCGAAAACTCCGTCGGCCACGGAGAGATCAGCCACGGATGTTTTTTTCACTGGAGCACAACATTCACATTCGTGTACATCTTCATGATGATGAGGCTCAGCGACGGGGTGTTCGGCTATCACGGAAGATTCTCCGGCGACGTGGGGTGAGAGGAAGAGTCCACGGAAAGGCTCGACTGCCTCGGAGAGCAGGTGTATGTGAGCGTCAGTGGTACCGCAGCAACCGCCGACGAGATTCAGGGCATGCCCTTCGATAAGCGGCCACAGTGACCGACGGAATTCCTCAGGAGTGACGGAATATTTCCCGGCTTGATCCGGGAAGCCTGCGTTGGGGTAGAGGCTGATGCGATAAGGGAATTTCCGGCCAAGACTGACAATAAGTGGAGTCATTGCCGCTACATCTGCCACACAATTGAGACCGACTGAGAATACAGGAGCCTTCGGAAGCGCTTCAAGGAACTCCGTGACCGACTGTCCGAGCATATTGTGCCCTTCCGGGGTCTTGACGTTGAAGCTGAGCATAACGGGGAGAGATTTCTTCTCCCTTCTCATTGCTTCAAGTGCACCTTGAACGGCTGCCTCGGCATTTTTGAGATCAAAAATAGTTTCGATGAGCAGGGTATCCACTCCACCTTCGATCAACGCGGAGGCCTGCTCGGTATAAGCTTCCGTCAGACGATTGAAGTTGAATGTCTCCCATCCCGGCTGCACGTTGCCATCCGTCAGAGAGCAAGTCTTGGAAGTCGGTCCCATCGAACCTGCCACGAAGCGAGGGTGAGATGGATCCTTGGCCGTGAACTCGTCGGCGAGTTTGCGTGCTATACCCGCTGCCGCTGCGTTGATCTCTTTAACGAGACTTTCGGCATGATAGTCAGCCATAGAGATGGCCTGTGCATTGAATGTATCGGTACTGATGATGTCCGCTCCCGCTTCAAGATATTTCCTGTGGATATCCTCCACGACATCCGGACGTGTGAGGGCAAGGAGATCATTATTCCCTTTGAGAGCGGTGGGATGAGATGCGAATCTGTCACCACGGAAGTCCTCCTCTTTCAGTCCATAGGTCTGAATCATTGTGCCCATTGCTCCGTCAAGCACCATCACACGCTTTTCAAAAGCTTTGACAAATGGTGAGTCAGGATTGATTTCGGCCACAAACTCCTCTACTGCAACCGAGGCTTCAGCCTCGCTCTCAACTTTTTCGATGATGCGTTCCACTTCCTTGTCAGGATCTGAAAGCGTTATCACATCATTATTCTCACGTTTTATGGCGGGACGATCGCGATATTCTTCCACAATCTTCATGGCTTTTTCCACTTCATCCTCATTTTGAAAGTCCATTTCGAGATGGACACCGTTACCGCCTATATTGTCGAGGAGAGGACGCAGTTCGTCGAGGGTGACCCAGCAGGCCATGATGCTCTTTCCTGCATCGAGGATGCGACGGTAGAGATCATACCATTTAGGCGATCCACCCTGAGGCTCACCCACTCCGGGAGTCCACTGGATGGCGTTGAGACCTTCGATTTCAAGGAGGGCAGGGAGATGGTGAAGCGCTCCAACTCCGTCAAGATGATAGAGCGTATAGTCGATCTTCTCGGTTTGTTCCTTGATGAATGGCTGCACGAAACGCCGGTAATCCTCCACGCTGATCATAGTGGAAATATCACATTGCAGCTTTGCCATCTTGCCGGGAGCCCAGGAAGAGAAGTAGCAGAATGCCATTTCATCACCTTCGCGGATGATATCATACAATTCGTCGAATACTTTGAAGTAGATATCGTTGATCTGCTGCATCTGGCGCTCGAGAACCTCGGGCTGCATCACGGTGTCGAGGAGCACCTTATCTGTGCCCTTCATCGCTGCAAGTACATCGAGCCCTTCCATCAGATCTGGCATTCCCACATAATAGTGACCGGCGGCCTTCTCCTTCACGGCTTTCAGAAGCTCCTTGTGGAGCAGGTAGTTGGGATGCTCGGGATTAAAAATGAAATCATCCTTATAGTTTGGGTCGGGATGGATCCAGATTGTATCCGGACCCCCTTCGAACACACCTCCGAGGATTGCTGCCAGAGAGCCGGGGCCGAGCTGGGTGTTAGCTACGGGGAGCATGTCGGCTTTAAGAGAACTGTGGGCCACGTACCAGTCCAGGAACTCGGCACGCCATTTAGGGTCAAACCATTTCTGGTTGAGATCTACGGGAGCCGACGGCATTTCCACATCGGCATGAGGTTTCACTCCGTTCTGGAAGTGCTCCCACATGTTGAGCACGATTCCTTTGTGGTTCCACCAGTCTATATAATGTTTTTTTGTCTCTTCAAGATTTTTTTTCCATGTATTCATGGCAGCAATTATTCATTAAAAAGTTTTTCGGACCAGATTCCCTTGAAATTACGTCCGATATGGATAGTTATGGTCTTCTTAAGGTCCATTTCGTCCGTACATTCCACGGGTTCGGGATAAAACGGTATCTCGCTTCCCGGGCGTACAAACACGGGCATTTCTCCGAGGGGCACCTCGACATGCTTCAGCCAGCGGCCTCCGTCATAATTCTCACCGGTGAAAAAGTTGACCCAGCGTCCATTGGGAAGATAGATGTCTCTCCGGTTTTCTGAGTTCATCACCGGGGCCACGAGGAATGAGTCGCCGAAATAATATTGATCGTCGATGTGGAACACTGTCGGGTCATCGGCGTTTCGGAACATCATGGCCTGCACGAGAGTCAGCCCGCTATGACATGCCTTTTCACTCTCGCGTAATATATAAGGTATAAGTGCGTAGCGGAGTTTCCACCATTTCCGGACGATGGGAGCGATGTTGGGATAGAACCAGGGCTCACGCTTATTGGTGCCGTGATAGCGGATATGGGATGAGAAAACGCCAAATTGAGTCCACCGGACATAGACGTCATCGCGAACGACAGAATTCATGAAGTTAGGCAAAGTGTGGAATCCCGGCACGTCGTGACTCCAGAACGCAAATCCTGAGAGACCGAAGTGCAGACCTCCCTTGAGCGACCCGGCCATACCGTCCCATGAACTACATGAGTCACCTCCCCAATGCAGAGGGTAACGCTGACATCCGGCCCAGGCGGCACGGGCCCAGACGATGCCGTCGCCGGTCACTTCTTTGGTTACCTCATAGGCGGCTTTCTGATAGAGCAGGGCATAAAGATTATTGAGAAGTTCGGGCGACATGTTCATGTATTTGGCATCCATATGGATGTTTTCACCGAAATCTGTCTTGATTGCCACAACACCCATTTCAAGCAGATTGCGCAACAATCCTTTGTACCATTCCGTTGCAGCGGGATTGGTGAAGTCGATGGTGCCGGCATAGTCAAGTGCCGAGAAGTTGGAGCCTTCCGAGGCCTGTTCCTTGGTGAGGGGAGCTATATAGTTGTTCTCACGGGCCTCATCAATCTGCTCGGCATCCTTGGCTACATAAGGAAGCTGCCAGAGTGTAATGCGGAATCCCTTGTCCTTGAGATCGCTGATGAATTTCTTGGGGTCGGGAAAGCGCTCTTCGTTGAATTTCCATTCACAAAGCCAGTCCGTGCGGAACCATCCGGTATCGAGATGGATCACATCGCAAGGATAATGCTCTTCGCGCAGACGGTCACAGATCTCATTTACCTCGTCAGCGCTGAAATATGTCATTCGACTCATCCATACACCGAAGCTCCAGAGAGGTGGCATGGACGGATAGCCGGTGAGATCGCGGTAGCCGCGGATCACTTCTTCTACAGAATCTCCGGCGATGACAAATGCATCAATGAGTGCCTGGTCGTTGAGGAATTGAACCGAACGGGTCGAATGTCCGGCAAGAGAAAGCTTGCAGTGAGCGTGGGTGTGATAAAAGGTGCCATACATGCGGCTTGACACGTAGAAGGGGATATTCTTGTACGTGCGGTTGTTGTTGACACCTTGTCCGTCCTGATTTTTCAGGAAGAAAGTGCGTCCGCTCAGATCCATCTTGGCAAATCTCTCGCCCGTTCCACCGAAACATTCATCATGCTTGCATTCAAATGATATGGTGGCGCGATCACGCTTGCCTTCCGTCACGCAATAAGCCACCGGAAGTGCGTCATAGCGGGGAGGGGAGAAGTGATCGTAAGCGGCCAGACGTATCTCGCGTTTGCCATCGGGATAGAGTCGCAGGTCAAGAGTCTCCTGTGGATCGGGTTGGAGATCACTCCAGCGGTCAAGAAGCGGTTCGCGAAGGTTGATGACCGCACGGCGCTTTCCGTCGGCGGTTGAGATGATCCACTCCCCATCCTTAAATTCCGCGTGCAACGGACGGTGATGCAGTCCGTCTGCGATCATGAGCATCTCGGACTCATCCACCATGGTTGACTCTCCGAATCCCATGAATACACGGATGATCTTCTCGCCATACTGACGGAGAATAAGAGTATGATTTTCACGAGCTGCGGTCTCATCGGCCGCCATGTCGTTGTCAAGTTTCTGTTTCTGGAATGGAACGGTGATGTGAATGTCGCCGTCCACCTCCTTGACCGCAGTGGGTGCGCAAGCCTTCCAGAGAGCTTCGTCACGGCTGAGGTCAAGATCGAAATCGAGGAAATCGAAAAGATGATAATTGGTTGGTTTCATCAGTGAGTTTAGTCCTTTTTGTTCAGTATGACGTGTGAGCCGTTATTGCGGATCACCATTGCGGGTCCCGGTCGGTTGTAACCGAACTCTACATCGGGGCAGAGATTGTTTTCAACCGTGAAACCATCTGTCGCTTCGTC
This sequence comes from uncultured Staphylococcus sp., assembly GCA_964581555.1. Lineage (GTDB taxonomy): Bacteria > Bacteroidota > Bacteroidia > Bacteroidales > Muribaculaceae > Duncaniella. Next base: position 4,752 of record CAZOOY010000010.1, on the reverse strand, counting down.
AAAATAGATATAGAATCCACGGAAATTTGTGGCATAGGGTGCATCGATGAGATTCTCGATACGGTTACCCGAGATTTCGGAACCGGGTTGATTGGAGAGGGTATAGATACCTCCGGCGTCATAGAGTTGTCCGGCGAAGTCATGGACGTGGTTTCCGGTGATCCTGTTGTTGCGCATCCCGCTTTCGAGCGGTGTCCATCCCCATCCGACACAGATACCTGAATAGTTGAGATGACACACCTCGTTGTCGGAGATCGTCAGGTCACGGACATAGCCGGCGCCGATTCCCACACATCCCCAATCCTCATTGGTCGCATCGGTGATGAGATTTCGGGTGATGGTGATATCGGAGCATATTTCCGATGGATCTGCGGGAATGTAGGGGACATGGGTCTCGAACCCTCCGCTGGGGAATGTTCCGATCTGGATTGCTGTACCTCCGATGTCTTCAAACACGCAATCCGATATCTCCGAGTGGTCCACCGTGGTTATGAAGTCAAGTCCGGTAGCACCCAGATGGTTGAATGTACAACCGTTGAAGACTATGCCTGAAGCATGACTCACTGTCACAGCAGCCTCCGGACGGGCTATCCAGGCCTGATTCTCGAGTTCGGCTTTCTCGGGCAAACCGGGAACTTGGAGTTTGTACGCATCAAGAAGCCTGAATCCGCCCTGAAGAGTGACATGCCCCTCAAGTGACGGACGCAGCCATGCCGCATATTCGAAGGCTACATTTTCAAAACGGATATTCCTGACGGGACGCTCCTTTGAGCCTTCCACGGTCATTATCGTTTCAAGATGAGGTATCACGATATCCGCCGTCTGCGGATCAATCCCATCTGCAGGATAGTAATAAATTTTTCCGGATGGGTAGTCCTGATACCACTCCCCGGGTGAATCAAGCAGTTCGAGAGCATTGGCAAAAAAGAAAGAGGAATTGCCTCTTTCACCATCTATTACCGGCTGAGGCCAAGGGTGATTGAATTCCAAGGTGCTTTCAGGCTCCTGAAACCACACTTTAATATTTCCGTTTCCATCTTTTTTCATCTCCTTGACCCGCAGTATAGCTATCGCCCATCGCTGATGGACAGTCATTTCAAGATTGCGGGCTGATGAGAGGTCAATGCCGGGATCAGGGACAGTTATACTGCGATCCGTGGTGTCAAAATTAATCATTCGCTTCATCACTCCCGGCGCAAACTGAGATGCTCGCTGAGCTTTCACCCCGTTCACATACATCTGGCGTGTCTCGATGATGCGATTGGCTGCGAGAGGTGCGTCAGCCACCCATATCTTATTCCTGAGAGAGGCGGGGACGCGGAAGTCGGTAGTACCCTTGGTCCATCCTGTCACCTTTACGCCTCCGCTTATTACGGCTTTTTCTCCCGGAGCGGAAGTGAGAATGGTCTGAGAGGTTGTGGTACCGCTGTCTTCCGGACGGATGAATAGTGGCGTGGTCTGACAATAAGTTCCTCCGGCCAGAACGATGCGGATATCTTCCTTAGCTTCGGGAGTATTGAGACGGCGCATTTCACGGGCACGTTTGACAGCCTCACCGACAGTGCGGAGGGGTGCTTCAACGGTGCCGGAGGCAGTGTCATCGCCTGCGGATGCCGACACGTATATGTTGCCGGAAGAGGCTGTGAGGGAGCCGGATATAAGCAGCGCGGCAGCTGATAGAAATCCTCTCATGATAATGGATAGATTTATAAGGTAATGCAAAAGTAGTCATAATCGGTGAAAAGAAGAAACACTTTACCTAAAAAAGTGCTTTAAGTTTTACAATATCATTTTGTATTTTCAAAATGTCAGGTGAAAAACTTAATATTTTTATAATTTAATGCGATAAGCTCAGTAATTAATTGACAAGAATATGATAAATTCGTATCTTTGCATATTGAATCAGGTTGACTGATTTACAATAAAGAATATTGAATATTGTATTAGGATAAGAATCGATCCCGCCATGAAAATTAATATGAAAGAGTGGGCCGAGGGAATCATACGCGACAATAAAGTTGCTGCTGTTCCCGTCATGACCCATCCCGGTATAGAACTCACAGGCAATACCGTTCTGGAAGCCTGCAGCGACGGAGATGTGCATTTCAATGCCATTAAGGCGCTTGCGGCCAAATATCCCACAGCGGCGGCCTCAGTTATAATGGATCTTACGGTTGAGGCGGAGGCTTTCGGCGCTGAGATCTCTTTCACCGAGAACGAAGTGCCTGCAGTGATAGGCCATATGCTTAATGGACCGGAGGATATTCACAGGCTCAAAGTCCCTTCTCTCAAGGCCGGTCGTGTGCCTCAGTATCTCAAGGCCAATCTTCTCGCAGCGAGAAATATCACTGATCGTCCTGTTATCGGTGGTTGCATCGGTCCCTTCTCGCTTGCAGGACGCCTCTATGACATGTCTGAGATCATGATGCTCATTTATCAGGATCCCGAGGCAGCCCACGAGCTTCTTGAAAAATGTACTCAGTTCATACTCAAATATTGCAAGGCTCTGAAGGAGTGTGGGGTCAACGCAGTAATGATGGCCGAGCCTGCTGCCGGACTCATGTCCGATGAAGATTGCAAGCGCTTCTCTTCCGACTATGTCAAGCGGATCGTCGACGAAGTGCAGGATGATAGTTTTAGTGTCTTCCTCCATAACTGCGGCAACACCGGCCATTGCACCAAGGCTATGGTATCCACCGGATCCGCAGGTTACCATTTCGGAAATAAATGTGATATGGCGGAAGTGATTCGCGATGTTCCCCCCACGGCTCTGGCTATGGGCAATCTTGACCCCGTGTCGGTATTCAAGAGTGCCACCCCTGAGCAGATGTATAAGGCAACTACAGACCTTCTCGAGAAGATGAAGGATCATCCTAATTTCGTGCTTTCAAGCGGTTGCGATACGCCTCCTCACACACCACTTGAAAATATTGACGCCCATTTCGAGGCATTGGCGGAATTTAACGCATGATCGAGCGTACTCTCACATTTGACGATCTCCAGGTGAGACCGGAGGATGTGTATGAGCAGATGGGCTATGGAAAAGCTCTCCCCGATGAGCTCACTATCGCTGAGACTGCCCGCATCCTCGATGAGGTGAGATCTATCCTGCGTCCGCGCTTCTGTTTCTTCCTGGCCGATGGTGTTCTCGATCAGGAGGGGATGACTCTTGATTCTGTCGGTCGGAGACTGTCAATAGGTCGGATCATCACCCGGCAGTTGAGAGGAGCCCAGCGTTTCGCTTTTTTCGTTGCTACGGCAGGTGTAGAGTTCGAGCAACTTCAGGAGCGGTTGAAAGCCGAGGGTGATATGGTGAAAATATTTATAGCCGACGCCATCGGAAGCGTGCTTGCCGAGAAGACCGCCGACAGGATGGAGGAGGCTCTTGAAGAACTTCTTGCTCCTTACGGGTGGAAGCACACCAATAGGTTCAGCCCCGGCTATTGCGGATGGCACGTGAGGGAGCAGCATGACCTCTTTGCTCTTTTCCCGGTTGAAGCACCTTGTGGAGTGACGCTCACTCCCTCGGCTCTCATGACACCCATAAAGTCCGTGAGTGGAGTGATTGGTGTAGGGGAGAACGTCAGGAAACTTGAGTACACTTGCGGACTCTGCGACTTCAAGCAATGCTATAAAAGAAAAAAACCGGTAGGAAAATCATAGGTATTGGATTATCAAGGCATTTAGGACTCATTCATTTCATGTCGGTCCGATATTTATAGTATTTAACACTATTTTTAAAATAATGCTGAGATTTATTAACTAATTTTGCAATACCTCAATCAACCGGAAAACAAGAACAACATAATATATTCCAAATTAATATCATGAGTAAATATCCCAAGATCGGTATCCGTCCCATTATTGACGCACGTCAGGGCGGTATCCGCGAGAGTCTCGAAGAGAAGACCATGAACCTTGCAAAGTCAGTGGCTGATCTCATTGCCGCAAATCTGCGTTACCCCGACGGTACACCCGTAGAGTGTGTTATCGCAGACGGTACTATTGGCCGTGTGGCTGAGTCTGCTGCCTGTGCAGATAAGTTCGAGCATGAGGGTGTAGGTGCTACCATCTCCGTTACCCCCTGCTGGTGCTATGGCTCCGAGACCATGGATATGAATCCCTATTGGCCTAAAGCTGTCTGGGGTTTCAACGGCACAGAGCGTCCCGGCGCCGTCTATCTCGCAGCCGTTCTCGCCGCCCATGCCCAGAAGGGTCTTCCCGCCTTCGGTATCTACGGTCACGATGTTCAGGATCTGAGCGACAACACTATTCCCGCAGATGTAGCCGAGAAGCTTCTCCGCTTCACCCGTTCGGCTCTCGCTGTTGCTCTCATGCGCGGCAAGAGCTACCTTTCCATGGGTTCTGTATCAATGGGTATCGCCGGTTCCATCGTTAACCCCGACTTCTTCCAGGACTATCTCGGCATGCGCACAGAGTCAGTAGATCTCACCGAGATCATCCGCCGCATGACCGAGGGTATCTATGACAAGGAGGAATTTGCCAAGGCAATGGCCTGGACTGAAAAATACTGCAAGCCCCGCGAAGGCGAGGACTTTAAGAACCGTCCCGAAAAGAAGAAGACCCGCGAGCAGAAAGACGCCGACTGGGAATTTGTCGTTAAGATGACCCTAATCATGCGCGATCTTATGACCGGTAATCCCAAGCTCCTTGAGATGGGCTTCAAGGAAGAAGCTCTCGGCCACAATGCCATCGCTGCCGGTTTCCAAGGCCAGCGTCAGTGGACCGATT